>NZ_CP015283.1:0-332500 GCF_002094975.1 Streptococcus salivarius
AACGTTGTTTACGCTTTGCCATTTAAAATAGCTTCAATAATTGCCATACGGACAAAGACTCCGTTTTGCATCTGAGCAACGATACGAGCCTTAGGTGCCTCAACCAGACTATCAGCAATCTCCACATCACGATTAACCGGAGCAGGGTGCATGATAATCGCCTGATCAGCTAACTTGGCATAACGTTCTTCAGTCAAACCATAGAGAGCATGGTAGTCTTCTTTTGAAAATCCTTTGTCATCCCCATGACGCTCGTGCTGAACACGAAGCAACATGAGAACATCCAAGTCCTCAATGACGTCGTCAATGGCCACATGCTGACCATAAACATCAAACTCATTCGAGTACCACTCTGCCGGACCAGCAAAATAAAGCTGAGCTCCCAAACGCTTGAGAATCTGCATATTTGACTTAGCGACACGCGAATGCGTAATGTCACCTGCAATACAAATCTTAAGATTTTCAAAGGTTCCAAACTCTTCGTAAATGGTCATCAAGTCAAGCAAACACTGACTTGGGTGTTGCCCTGAACCATCACCACCATTGACAATAGAGGTCTGAATAGTTCTACTATCAATCAACTGCTTGTAGTAATCGACTTCCGAGTGGCGGACCACACAGATGTCCACGCCCAAAGCAGACATGGTTAAGATCGTATCATAGAGGGTCTCACCCTTGTTCACCGAGCTAGTTCCAGCATCGAACTCAATCACATCCAGGCCAAGTTTTTTCTCAGCTACCTCGAAGGACTTGTGTGTTCGTGTTGAATTTTCAAAAAAGAGATTGGCAGCGAAATACTGTCGATCCAGCTGGAAATCAGCTCTGCCATTTTTAAAATCTCCACCTCGACGAATCAGGCCCAAGACCTCTTCATTCGTGAGGGTTTCCATTGTCACCAAATGTTTCAGTGACACTTTTCCATCTGCAATCGCCATAGTTTTTCCTTTTAAATTGATTGACTAATCTTTGCTACCTTTTTTAGGATCTGGCAAAATTTGGTAAAGCAAGATACCAAGAATGGTTGAACTTGCCACACCCGTAATTTGAAGACCACCAAGGTCAATCATCAAACCACCGATACCAGATACCAAGATAACACTAGCAATCAAGAGATTCTTTTTATTATCAAAATCAATCTTATGTTCAACTAAAATTTTCAAACCGCTAGCAGCGATAACCCCAAAGAGGGCAATAGATAATCCGCCCAATACAGGAGTTGGAATAGAATGCAAGAGTGCTGATAGCTTACCAATAAAGCTCATCAAGACCGCAATCACTGCTGCGCCCGCAATAACGTAAACTGAGTAGACCTTACTGAGGGCCATAACCCCAATATTTTCACCATAAGAAGTTACCGGAGGAGCTCCAAAGAACCCAGCGATAATCTGTGCCAAACCATCACCAGTAAGGGTGTGGTCAAGTCCTGGATCTTTGAAGTAGTCACGCTCAGTCAAACTGTTTAGAACCATGACGTGACCAAAGTGTTCGGTCATCGTCACAAAGGCAATCGGAGCCATGGTCAAAATCGCACTTGGATAGAGCTTAAAGCTATAATCCACAAATGGAATATCAAAGTTTGGAACTTGAATCCAATGTGCCGCCGCTACCTCTGAGAAATTGATAAAACTATGTCCTGTCAGCAAACCAAGAACCGCTGAGAAAATATAGCCCACAATTAAACCAAGCAAAATTGGGATGACACCGACAATCTTCTTGCCATACATGTTAAAGAGGATAACCGCAAAGAGAGTGACCATCGAAATCAATAGAGCATAGATACTATAGCTTTTATTTAAAGTTGTCGCATCATTGACTGCATTGGCTGCAAGGTTCAAACCAATCACCATGATAATGGGACCAACCACGATTGGTGGAAGGACCTTATCAATCCAGTCTTTACCCGCATACTTAACAATCAGAGCCACAAGCAAGTAAACCAAACCACCAGCCATGGCACCTTGAGCGACCGCTGCAATTCCATCAGTCTTCATAAGTGTCTGCATAGCCGCAATATAGGCAAAGCTAGACCCCATGTAAGCTGGAATTTTGTACTTGGTCACCGTCAAGTGAGCCAAAGTTCCCAAACCAGATGAGAAAAGAGCAATAGCGGGATCAATCCCAACCAAAATCGGCACAAGCACCGTCGCACCAAACATGGCAAACAAGTGCTGGAATGACAAACCAACCAATAAACCAGGTTTTGGCATATCATTCACATCATATTTTACGTTATTCACGATATCAAAGGACTCCTTAAATTAAGATACAAAGGGACGCTTTGGCTTAGCCAAACATTTCTGTAGAAAAATAGGAAGTCGACACCGCACTCCCAAGAGTGCTAGGAGACTTATCTTTTTTCCTAAGAAATGAGTCCCGTGTTCAATTAACAAGATACAAAGGGCGTTTCACCCTATCTGTCAGCCAACTTAGCTTGGGTCAATAATGTTGACGCTATCTTTGCCATCAACTTCTGCGACCAAAACTTCAATTTCTTCTGACTCACTAGTTGGGATATTTTTACCAACATAGTCCGCACGGATTGGCAATTCACGGTGACCACGGTCAACCAAAACAGCCAAACCAACACGCGCTGGACGCCCATGGCTAACGATATTATCAATAGCTGCACGAATCGTACGACCTGTGTAAAGCACATCATCCACAAGGATAACATCTGTACCATCAATTTCAATAGGGAAAACAGATGTGTCTTGCTCAGCCTTAACATCATCACGGAAAGCCTTAGTGTCAAGCTCAATCAATGGCACATCAAGGTTTTCCAACTGTTTCAAGCGCTCTTGAATACGCTGTGCAATATAAACACCACGTGTCTTAATACCAGCCAAGACAATCTTGTCGAGATTTTTGTTACGTTCAATAATCTCATAAGTGATACGTGTAATGGCACGTTTCATGGTTACGTCATCGACGATCTCTTTTTTCTTCATAAAAAGAACCTTTCTAAATACAAAAAAATCCCCTCGAAAACAAGGAGATACACAAAAATATGAGTACAGTTCACCCGTACACTTCTCATGGCTCCTTGCCTGCCTCTCTGGACAGTGATTAAAGGACTTATTTAATTAGGTAAATTATAGCAAATTTCAGACTCTTTTACAAGAAAAAAACGGACACCTCTACCAAGAAAGACTATCCGTTTAATAACTGTTAAGCTTCTCTCAACTTCTCCAAGGTTTCCTTGAAAATAGCAGGGTCTTCCGCTGTAAATTCGACCAATTCTCCAGTCGTAGGATGCGTGAACCCAAGGGTCTTAGCATGTAGAAATTGTCCATGGCCCTTGAGGGTCTTGCGTGGCCCATAAAGAGGATCGCCCGCCACCGGGTGACCGATATAAGCCATGTGCACACGAATCTGGTGTGTGCGACCTGTTTCCAGCTGCAACTCTACCAAAGTATAGTTGCCAAAACGTTCAAGAACGGTAAATCGTGTTACTGCAGGTTTTCCTTTAGCTGTGACTGCCTGCTTCTTGCGGTCCTTGTCCGAACGCCCAATCGGAGCCTCAATCACGCCTCGATCGTTAGGCAAATTGCCATGCACGATAGCCACATACTTACGAAGGGACTTCTTATCCTTAAGCTCAGCCGCCAAAGCATTGTGGGCCTTATCATTCTTAGCAATCATAAGGAGACCAGACGTGTCCTTGTCAATACGGTGGACAATCCCTGGACGAACCACACCATTAATAGACGAGAGGTCCTTGACATGATACATAAGGGCATTGACCAAGGTACCAGACGTGTGACCAGCTGATGGATGGACAACCATGCCTTGAGGCTTGTTGACCACTGCCACATCCGCATCTTCGTAGATAATATCCAAAGGAATATCTTCAGCCTTGTATTCCAAGACCTCTTCTTCTGGCAATTCATAGGTGATGACATCACCCTCTTTAACCGCATACTTGGCCTTTGCCGACTTACCATTAACCAAGACCGTTCCAGCCTTAATCGCTTCATTAGCCTGACTACGTGACAATTCTGTCAAATCTGCCAAAGCCTTGTCCAGACGGTTTCCCGCCTCTTTAATGATGACTTCCATTTTCCTCTTTCCATAAGATTAAAATCAAGAGCAGTACGCCCACCGTTAGGTAGGAGTCTGCCACGTTAAATATTGCAAAATCAATAAAATCAAGCTGAACCATATCAACCACGTAACCCAAGTGCACACGGTCAATAAAGTTACCAATACCACCTGAGATAATCAAAACCAAAGATAGCACCAACCAAAGACTCTTCTGGTAATTTTTAACCAGATAAACCAGAGCCGCACCAATCACTAGAACCGTCAAAATCACAAAGAAATATTTCTGATCCTGTAAAATCGAAAAGGCAGCACCACGGTTCTGTAGATAGGTCAAGCTGAAAAGTCCAGGGATCGCCTTGATAACTTGGTTAAGGGCAATATTTGCCACAACCCAATGCTTGACCCACTGATCCAAACCAATCAGAGCTAGAATAGCCAAAGGAATCGCAACCTTACGCATAAATCCTCCTATGGTTTATATGTATCAAAGTAGTCAAACATAACATTGACAAACTTGAGAGCACAAGACGACAAGTTAATACCCTTACGACGGACATAAACCATCTTGTTATCCAAATTATCCTCAAGCGGAATCACCGTAATCCCATTCACACTTTGTGCATCCAAGAAGCCAGACCCCGTCGCATAAGCATCCGTACGTTCCAAGATACCGTTCAAAGTCGCACGGTCTGTCACGTTAAACATAAGAGACGAATCTGACGTATCCACAAAGTTCTCAGAATAGTAAAGGTACTCGTCCTTCTCCTGAGTGAAACGCACCGTAGGCAAGGCCGCCAAGTCCTCCATGACCAGACTTTCTTTTTTAGCCAGAGGATGCCCCTTACGGAGATAAATGTGCGTCTTAAACGGAATCAAATCAATAGCCTCAAGCCCAAGCTTGTCCATATTTTGCTGGATTCCCTTGCTATTTTGACGATTCAAATAGATAATCCCAATCTCACTGTGTCCCTTGGCTACCTCATCCAAAATCTGAATGGTCGTAGACTCAAAGATACGGAAATCCTTGTAATCAGGGTAACGCTCTGAAAAAGTCGTAATCAAAGGTGGCAAAAAGTCATAGTGCTGGCTGGCAATCGAATACTGGTTACCCTTTTCAGAAGCATTGAGATAGCGATTTTCAAAACTATCAAAACTGCGTACCACCTCAAGCGCACGCTCATAAAAGGTCATACCCTGACTGGTCAAGACAGCCCCCGTCGTTGTACGGGTGAAAATTTGAAAATTCAGCTCCTGCTCCAAATCCTTGATAGCCACTGATAGGCTAGGCTGGCTCACAAAGAGCTTGCTGGCTGCCTCACGGAAGGTTCCGCTGTTGGCAATGGCTACGACATAACGTAGTTGTTGTATGTTCATCTGTGACACTTCTTTCTTGAAAAATCAATCAATTCTATTATACCAGATTTTATCCTCTTTTGTTGATACTAAAAAGCCCAGACAACCCTGAGCTTGAATTAATTAAAAAGTAGTCTTATTCGTCTGATTTGTCTGTCAAGAAGTACTCGTTTTCACGTTTGTCATAGTCAAAGGTCAAACGAACAGCATCTACCTTACCACTTTCTGGATTATAATCACGGTAGCTAAGACTCACTGACTGAGTGAGATCGCCTTGTTCAGTTTGTGTCATTTCATGATAAGTGAAGCTAGCCTCTGGGTGTTTTTCAACCACCTCAGAAAGTCGTGTCCCCTTGAGCAAATCAGCTTGTGTACCTACAGACAACTTTTCATAGTCATCTTTTGTCCAGTTGCTATGATAGTCATCGACTTCTTTGACCTTATCATAGTCGAAGGTTGCTGAGGCAGATTTCAAAACATAGACATCGTCTTTTTTCTCGAAAGTCAAACGAACATAGTTGTTCCCATCTGTGTTTTCTTTTCTATAGGTAAGATCTAGCAAATCTGGTTTATCTTCCTCGTAAGCATCACTATACTCGGCATCAGTCGCCTTACCGTGAGCATCCAAGACCTCATCCAATGTCAAAGTACCAACCTTCAACTCCTTAAACTGATCCTCAGTCCAGTCAAACTTATTATTCTCATCGATATACAGATAAGCTCTATCGTGACCGTCACTTTGGAACTGTTCAGCGTGGTTCATGACATATTTCACCGCTTGATAACCTGCTCCAGCAAGCGAAGTCATAAAGAAGATGATTGACATGACTAGGGCAATAATAGATAGTGCCTTGCGTGTCGACTTCAGACTCAAAACCAAAGTCACAATAGCTAGAATGATAAGGAAGAAGGCAAGGAAAGTAAAGACAAAACCGATAGGAAGCGTCCAAGACAAAATGACAAATAGAATCCCCAAAACTAGGATAATGATTGGCAAAGCAATATTAACAAAAACATTGTTCTTGGTTACTTTTGGTTTGTAATAAGGGTTTTCCAAAGGTATCTGACTTGCCTTTGGAGCTTCTTTTTCTTGCTCTTTCTCCATATTCAACTCAGGCATTAGCTTAGGAGCTTCCTCCTCTAATGCCACCTGAGCCTCGTCTGGTTGCGTATCTGCTACTGAGTCAGCTGACACCTCTTCAGTAGCTTCAGAGCTATCCACCTGCTGAGCCTCAACCTGCTCAGACACTTGGACACTTGGTTCCTCCGAAGCAATGACAAAGCTCTCTTTCTTAGCTTCCATAAACTCCTCAGGACTTGGTTTACGTCCATTGACGTCCTCAAAGTGACGCACCCATTCTTCTCTAGTTGCCATAGCCGACTCCTTTATCTCTTTTTCTTTATTTTATCATACTTTAATCTGGTCTTATGAAAATAAGGTCGGATATAAGAGAGAATTTTTTGAGACTACCTTAGGTGCTTAAGCGACAAGCCATCTCATGAAAATAGACGAAAGAAGAAAAGAAACTGCACCTAAAAGTAAGATTTTTTCGATCACACTTTTTGGGGCAGTTCAATATTAGTAAGAGTAGTTTTTATATTTATATGTATAGTTATGTATCTAGTCCTTTTTAATCTCCAAACTAAGCTTATAAAAACTATAAAGGCTATAAGCAATTGCAATGATCCCCAAGAAACCAAAGTATACATTATCCTTTAAACTCTTCATATAAATCCCAATTATTATAAAGAGAAGGGTATTGATCAAAATGACTAATCTTTTATTTTCTATCTTGCCTATTTTAAGTACCAATAGTCTAATAATAAGTATCGATGGAGAGAATAAAACGGCAATTATTGTAAGTAAAAATTTTTTTCTGCTAATTAAATTAGCTTTAATGTCTTTTTGAGATTCTTTTTCAATATTCATCTCTTTAAATAATAGTTCCAGTGAAACATTATCAGGTTCACTTTTTCCTAATTCCCATTTAGAAATCGTCTGACGAGTAACAAATACTTTATCTGCAAGTTCTTGCTGAGTCATACCTGTTTTAATTCTATATTCTTTAATCAACGTAGCAATGTCCATTTTAATACCCCTAGCTTATTTCTATTCTTTGATAAAAGGCTCTGCTAACAAAATTGCTATTACTATTATATAGAGAGGATGTTTATAAATAAAGTAAGTAGCAACGAGTAATAGAAACAATAACATTCTCGTAACCCACGGATATCTGTTTGATAAACTGACCAATAAATTAACTAAAGGTTTCAGTATCAACCCCATTAATCCAAAAGTAAGCACCTATATAAAATTAGTTTTGTTTTTCTTAATAAATTGTAACATTAAGAATACCTCCTCAGATTTGTTACTTTAAATTTATCAAGACCCATGACTAAAAGCACGCAACGAATAGTAAAATATGCGCAACGTCCTTAGAAACTAGGATGCAACGCTCCAAGTCATTACGCAACGAGGAGAATAGTACCTCTTAAAAGTACGAAATGGTAGTACATTAGAACCTAAAGGCAGTAAAATTTTACAATACTACAAAAGACATGGCAATAGAGAAGAAATAAATAACAATTGAAGTGATAAACAAGCCAATAAATCGTTTCCAGCTCCCTTTTTGATTGAGCTTGTCTACAGTTTCCTTAGTGACAAGAGACTGGCTTTGCTCGAATGTATAATTTAAGAATTTCAATAGCTTTCTCCTTCTATCAAGAAAAAACAGGAAGGTTTCCCCTCCTGTCCCTTAATTAATCCTCATCTGGACCTGATTTATAAGTAAGGTAGAATGTATCTTCACCTTCTTTGGTATCAAATGACAAGTAAACACTCTTGAGTTTGCCATCTTCAGCCTTATAATCACTATAAGAAATAGTCATTTCTTTTGTGAATTCACCTTGACGAGATGTTGAAATCGTGTATTCTGCACTTGAAGCTTTAGGGTGATCCTTAACGACATCTTCAAGTTTCGTACCATTTGATGGATCAGTGTAATCACCCTTATTGAGAGCATCAAACTGTTCTTTTGTCCAATCAGATTTATAAGATTTATCAACTTCTACCTTATCTTGAGGGAATCTACCTGAAGCATATGACAAGATAAATGTACCGTCATATTGTTTCTTAAAGTTTAGGTAGACACTCTCGCCATAGTCTTTACCAGAGTATGTCAACTTCAACTCATCACCTGACACCTCAGCATCTGACGCCTTGCCGTATGTTTTAACGATTGATTTAACAGTGTCTTTACCTGCTTTCAACTTCTTGAACTTAGATTCATTCCAATCAAATTTAGCATTTTTGTCAATGTAGTCGTTGACATCAGTACTATCACCTTTTGAGTCTGATTTTGAATCGCTGTCGTCATCTTTCTTGTCAGCGTCATCGTCGTCTTTATCAGCAACTTTTGATGTCTTGCTTGAGCTTGTGTTGTTGTTGCTAGCATTTTGAGAGATTTGGAAAATCAAACCACCAATAGACACAAAGAGCATGAGACCAGCAACGCCTATTGCAATGATTGAAAGCAATTTCTTGCTTGATTTAAGGCTAAAAACAAGCGAAACAACTGCTACTGCAACTGCGAGGACTGTCAAGATGATGAAGACCCAAGCAGGACTTACAAACCACGCCAAAATTGCAAAGATTACTGAAAGTGCAATCGCAACGATTGGCAAGATAAGATTGAAAAGAGGGTTATCTGCTGAGCCAGCTGCTGCTGGATTAGGAACTGTTCCAAATCCTTGAGCTGAAGAGATAGGTGCCTTTTCAAACATGCTTGAATCAAATTGTGGTGTTGGTTGTTGCACAGGTGCTTCTGAGAAAGATTCTGCACCAAATGGTGATTCACTACTTGCTTGTTCTGCGACAGCATCTTCAGCTGTTTCAGCCACATCTGCGATATCATCTTGTTCTGTGACTTCTTCAGTAGCAACTGGTTCTGGAGCTACTTCTTCAGCGACAGGTTCATTAGCTGGTGCTTCTACAGATGCTGCTTGAGCAGCCAAAGCACTTGTATCAAAGTCAGCTGCTTTAGCATCCAAAAATTCTTGGGGGCTAGGCTTACGCCCATGTACCGACTCAAAGAGTTCAGCCCATTCTGCTTTAGTTGACATAAAAATCTCCTTTTTTCAAGAAATCCAAACAAGAGGTCCCTTCGCCTTAGCGAAGTTTTCTATAGTTAGAATTTAGACACCTATCTCTGATAAGAGCAAGTAGCATGCGTCCTTCCAAAAGTCAGCCCTCACTTTTTAGCCTGAGGCAACCTTTTTCCTATATCTAGTCCCATTGTTCATTTTCTTGTTGATAATCCCATTCTACCATATTTAAAGACCTCTGTTAACCGTTTCCCAAAAGGTTTTTTTCTGCTACAATAGTAGGTACAATGCACCAAAGGAGTTATATATGAAAAACATTAAAAAGTACATTCCATTAATTATTGTACTTGTTATCGCAGGACTAGGTTTTGCCTTTCGTGAGAACATCGCACGCGCCGTTCGTGGAGATGCTTATGTTGATAATAAGATATTCACTAAACAATTAGAAAAAGCCCAAAAATCTGGAAAAGATGCCTTCCCACAGTTGTCTGACAAGGTCGCTAAGGACGAAGCTGAAGTTATCCTCCACACTTCAAAGGGTGATATCACAGTCAAACTCTTCCCTACACTTGCTCCAAAGGCTTCTGAAAACTTCTTGAAACATGCCAAGGACAAATACTATGATGGACTTACCTTCCACCGCGTCATCAAGGACTTCATGGTTCAAAGTGGTGACCCTAAGGGTGACGGTACTGGCGGAGAATCTATCTGGAAGAAAGGTTTCGCTGTTGAGCCTACACCATTCCTCTACAACATCCGTGGCGCACTTGCTATGGCCAATACTGGTGCTAAGAATTCAAACGGCAGCCAATTCTACATTGTTCAAAACAAGGACGATCAAAGCAAGCAACTAGGAAATGCTGGCTATCCAAAACCTATCGTTGACGCCTACAAAAAAGGTGGTTACCCAGCTGGTGATACTAAATATACTGTCTTTGGACAAGTCATCAAAGGTATGGATGTCGTTGATACCATTGCTAACCTTGAAGTCGATGACAACAGCAAACCAAAAGAAAATGTAACGGTTAATTCCGTTGAAGTTGTTAAAGACTACAAATTCAAATAAACAAAAATCCGAGAAGTTGATTCTCGGATTTCTTTTTTATTTAACAGCAGTGAGGAGATAGTCACCAGTGTTAACACGAGCTTCTTTAGTCGTTAAGACATCATCAAAGTCAGCTGTATTGGTCACAATAACTGGCGTGATAACTGGTAATTTAGCCTCTCGGATAGTTGCTAGGTCAAATTCTATAAGTTTTTGTCCTGCTTCTACAACTTGACCTGCTTCCACATAGGTCTTGAAGCCTTTACCAGCAAGAGAAACAGTGTCCATACCAATATGGATGAGAAGCTCTGCACCATTTTCAGTTGTCAAACCAATCGCATGACCAGTAGGGAAGACTAAATTAACCGTTGCCTTAGCTGGTGCGACCACTACCCCATCGGTAGGGTCAATAGCGATACCCTTACCCATAGCTCCTGAGGCAAAGACTTGGTCAGGAACTTGGTCAAGTGGGACAATATTCCCGATAAGTGGGCTCGCAATAATTTCTTGTTGAATTTCTTTAGGAACAGGTGCGACTTCTTCAGCTTTTTCCTCAACCTTAGCTGCTCCACCACCGTATAGATTTGGCACTCGTACAAAGAGTTGGATGAGGAAGGCAAGAACACCACCCACAATGGCAATAATAATGGCAAAGATAACTTTAGAAAGGTTACCGTCAGGCCCAATAAGGCTTGGGAAGACAAATACACCCAGACCACCTATTGAATACGTCTTAATATCTAGGGCCATCATGGCAGCCCCCATAAGTCCTGAAACACCACATGAAATGTAGAATGGCGTTTTCATTGGAAGGCTTACCCCATAGATAGCAGGTTCTGTAACCCCAAAAATAGATGAAATGAAGGCTGGCATAGAGATGGTACGGACTTTTTCTTCTTTCGTTTTAAGCATGATAGCTCCCAACACACCTGTTTGCGTGAAACATGGAAGAATAGCCGCCGAAAGAATAATAGAACTTCCGTTTGTTGCCACATCTAGGATAGCAAGGGGAACAAGCGCCCAGTGCATTCCGAACATAACCAAGACTTGCCACGAGATACCGAGTATAAGACCAAAGACAATCGGACTAAAGTTCATGATCGCTTGGAAAAGATTTGTCAATCCATCAGAGAAAGTATTAGCAACTGGTCCTACCACCAAGAATGTTAATGGTACCGTAATGAGCAATGTAAAGAAAGGTACTACAAAGACTTTAATGACATCAGGAGTAATCTTGGTAAAGAATTTTTGAATGTATGAAGCCACCCAAACGGCCAAGATAGAAGGCATTACAGTTGAGAGGTAGCCCCCTGCAGGAAGCGCAAAGGGAATAACTCCTAGAACATGACCCTGACCAGTTTTCTGAAGAGCAGTCACCATCGTAGCAATATCAGGATAAACAAGTGCTCCTGCAATCGCAATAGCTGTAAACTCATTAACCTTGAAACGACGAGCAGATGTCAAGGCAATCAAGATTGGCAAGAACTGGAAGAAACCATCTCCTGCTGCATTCAAGATTACATACATAGGGCTTGTTGCAGCTGACAGGCCACATGCTGCCATGACAGCGACTATTCCTTTGATAATCCCGGCTGCAGCCAAAGGCCCAAGGAAAGGTTGGAAAATACTTGAAACCAAAGATACAAAGCGGTCAAAGAGATTCCCTTTAGGCGCATCACCTTCATCAATATCAAGACTACCACCCGCTGGAAGACCGCCAACCTGGAGAACCTCCGCATAAACATCAGGGACATGGTTACCTATAACCACCTGATATTGACCACCTGCCTTAACAACAGTAACAACACCGTCACGGTTCTTAAGGTAGTCATCATCTGCTTTAGACTCATCTTTCAAATCAAAGCGCAAACGTGTCACACAGTGTTTCAAGCTATTGACATTTTCCTTGCCACCAACGTGTTTGAGAATGTCTTCAGCTAATTCAGTATATTTAGCCATAAGGGCTCCTTTCTTGTCTAGGATCCTAGTTTTCTTTGAGGCTTTTTCAACGAAAAAAACCTAAATAAATACCAAGAACCAATTGGAATGAGCATACACTACTCCCATTAGTTTTTCGTATTTATCTAGGTTTTGCCTGCTGACCAGTAACAATCCTTTTGCTATGGTTCTATCTTATCAGAGTTCAAATATTTTTGCAAGCCCTTACAAAAATATTTTTTTGTTTTTGAAGGTAAAATCTTGACCAAGATTATAAGTCATGATAAACTATTGTTAGTTTATAAACTAACAGAAAGAGAGTTACACGATGAAAACAAGAGCAATTATTGAATTTAAAGACACATACGCTAGTATGGAATGTCACGAGCTTGGTTACCAAACCAAGGAAACTGCCTTGGCTATTATTTCTCCCACTGGACATATTCTATCAAGTACACCGCTTTTCAGAAAGGCATATGGTTCAAACACTGCTCACATCAACCAGCTTCCTTTCAATATAGATGATCTCAGTATCACAGCAAAAGGTCTCAGTAAAAAAGCTAAAGCCAACTTGGAAGATTGGATTGCCCATACTATCATTCTTCCAATGGACTATGATAAGTACTTTACTAAGCATCAAGAACTTTTGCACCTCTTAGCAGAGTCACCAATCGTCGAGTCTGTCCAAGCTTTAACTTATAAGACAGTTAAGATTCATTTTTCTCAAGCCCTCAATGATGAGCATATTCGCCAACTGCAAGGGTTTATTCTTGCTCAGGCAGGTATCTATAGCTATATTGGGACATCTACAGTTTCAGATCGAAATGCCTACCAGGCTCTTGAATGGGCTAAACTTGATGTTAATGGTCGTTCACACAACGATCATAAGCCTGCTATTTTCCATCGTAGCAAGGGCCTCTTAGGTGGCTTCTTTCACCATGGAAACCAAGAAAGTATTGCATAAATAGTTACCGGGACACCTTGTCTCCTTTTTTTGCAACAAAAAACTCACCATAAAGGTGAGCTAAATTGATTTATTTACTGTGTTTCCAGTTACTATAGATACTAAATACGACAATCCAGATGGCTGCCCCAATAGCTCCGACAACTGTTGACTTTTGCAAGAAGAGACAAACAAAGACGAAGATGAAGAAAAGGATTGTCAATGGATTAAGAATCTTATAAGCTGGCATAAGGAATCCATCTGCCATAAACTCTTGAGATTTACGGTACTTGAGATGAGCAAGCATGGTCAAGATATAGATGGCAATGTAGACCCCTGATGATGATGCAGTAATCAAAGCGAAGGCATCAGATACACCAGGCAAGACATTGATGAAGGCTGAAACACATACTACAATAGCTGAAACAATGATAGCACATGAAGGAATACCATTACGTGACAAAGTATCTAGCTTCAAAGCTTTCATGACTTTACTATTTGGTGTTTCCTTAGCAATTTGGAAGAGGTGACGACCTGTAGAGTAAAGTGTTGAGTTCAATGATGAAGCCGCTGCTGTCAAGACAACAAAGTTAATGAAGGCTGCTGCCCACTTGATACCAGCCATTTGGAAGACCGTTACGAACGGTGATTCATTAACTGGAAGTTTTTGCCATGGGAAGATAGCCATGAGGGCAATGAGGGCACCCACATAGAAGATGACAATACGAATCGGAATCTCCTTGATTGCCTTTGGTAAAACCTTACGTGGATTTGCTGTCTCAGAAGTTGTAATCCCTACAAATTCGATGGCTTGGTAAGCAAAGAAGACCATTTGGAAGGTCATAACAAAGCTTACCCAACCTTTAGGGAACATCTGGAAGCCGTGTGTAATATTGGCAAGGCTAGCATGTCCAGCAGGCGTTTCAAAGTTGGTTGCTACCATGAAGATACCTGTTGCGATAAGAGCTAGAATAGTGACAATCTTGATCATCCCAAACCAAAACTCAACTTCCCCGAAAATCTTAACCGCAATCAGGTTAACCGAACTCAGGATAATCAAGAAGACAATCTGAATCTGCCAGGCAGGCCAACTTGGGAACCAATATTGGACATAAGTTGATACGGCCGTAATTTCTGCCATTCCAAGGAATATCAGTGATACCCAGTAAGACCAACCCGAAAAGAATCCCCAGCCCTTACCAAGGTATTTGGTAATAAAGTTGATAAAAGTGTGCTGGTCAGGATCCATATAGAGCATCTCACCGATCGCTCGCATCATAAGATACATGAAGATACCAGTTAGTATATATACTAAGATAATTGAAGGTCCTGTTAGGGAGAGAGAACGCCCTGCCCCTAGGAAGAGACCTGTACCGATGGTACCAGCGATGGCAATCAGCTGGACGTGACGGTTTTGAAGACCACGTACCATCCCATTCTCAGTCTGGTTGTCGTCGTCTTTATGATGTTGCTTTTGCGACATTTTTTTCACTCCAATTCTATTGAGCACGACTCATTGAATCATGCCATTTTTTAACATAACTTATATTTTACCATTTTTGAAATAATTGGTCAATTTTATACAGAATATTCAGAATTTTATACTTCAAAACAAGGGCTTGGAAAAATTCCAAACCCTTGTTCATCGTTATTATGATTCAGGATCATCAAGGCTACGGCCATGCAAACCTTTTTCACGTTGTATTTGACGTAGTTTTTCAGGTGTCACATCGTTACCCTCTTCGTCAACGACTTTAATTCCTTCGATATGATGTCGAACCGAACGACGATAACCTTCAATGTATTCTTCACGAAGTTTTGCTTGTTCCACTGCTTCTTCTGGAGTCAAACCTTCTGTTTTCTTCTTTTTAGCAAGCTCATTGATACGAGCAATTTTTTTAGGATCCATTCCCTTTCACCTCTATTTTGTGTTCAATTGGTTGAAGGCTGCAACAGCATTAGCTTTAGACACAAGACCTGCAAGAAGGGCCAAACGGTTGTTTTTAACAGCCTCATCTTCTGCCATAACCATAGTATTGTCAAAGAAGGCATCGATGACTGGGCTAAGAGCGAAGAGCTGTGCCAATTTGTCACTTGCTGAACCTGTCAATTCAAGCTCTTCAATCGCTTTAGCAAGGGCTTTTTCTTGGTCGTTTTCAAAGAGACTAGCATCGACTGTCACTGAAGCATCCGCTTTTTCTGCCAAGTTGAAGGCACGAGAAAGTGACTCAACAGCTGACTTATAGCCATCAGCCTTAGCAGCTTCTGAGAGGGCGTCAGCTGCTTCAAGCATATCAGCCACGACAAAGTTTGAACCAGCAAGAACGGCTTCTTTGATATCTTTTGAAGTGCGTCCCATCATCTTGTCCACACGCGCTTTGATGAAGTTGATGACTTCTGCTTGATTGTCATATGAAAGACTATCAAATGAAAGTCCGTAAAGGCTGTCAATCAACTCATCCATAGGGATATGCCAACCAAAAGCATCCAAGATACGAACAATCCCTTGTGTTGCACGACGAAGCGCATAAGGGTCATTTGAACCTGATGGAATCAAGCCAACTGAGAAGAATGAAAGTAGGGTATCCAATTTATCTGCAAGCGCAAGGATAGCACCAACCTTAGTCTCTGGAAGAGCTCCGTCTGCTGAATCAGGAAGGTAGTGCTCACGGATAGCTGTCGCTACCGCAGCATCTTCACCAGCGAGAAGGGCGTATTTTTCACCCATGATTCCTTGCAATTCATCGAACTCTCCGACCATACCAGTCAAGAGGTCAAATTTGTAGATTTCAGCTGCACGAGCTACGGCTGCCGTTTCTTCTGCAGTCAAACCAGCTTGCTCAGCTAGTGACGCTGCAATAACACCCGCACGTGCCATGTGTTCTGAAAGAGAACCAATTTTTTCATGGAAGGTCACGTTAGCCAATTTAGCAACGAGGTCTTCAATCTTAAGTTTTTGGTCTTCACGCCAGAAGAATTCACCGTCTTCAAGACGTGCCACCAATACTTTTTCATTTCCTCGGATAACATTTTCCAAGTGCTCAGCGTTACCATTACGGACTGAGATGAAGTTTGGTTTAAGTTTACCATCAAGGTCACGTACAACAAAGTAACGTTGGTGCGTTTCCATTGAGGTCACCAAAACTTCTTCTGGAACATCCAAATACTTAGTATCAAAACTTCCCATGAAGGCAGTTGGGTATTCGACCAAGTTCAAGACTTCATTCAAAAGGCCTTCTTCGATTTGAACTTGAACACCTTGTTCTGCTTCGATAGCCTTGATTTGCTCACGAATCATATTTTCACGTTCTTTGCTATCCGCAATCACGTAAACGGTACGAAGGTCTTCTTCATAAGAATCCGCATTAGTAATTTCCACTTCATGTCCAAGGAAACGGTGTCCACGGCTCACACGACCTGACTTGATATCCAAGAAATCAAGGTCGAGCGCTTCGTCGCCCAAAAGAACTGTCAAGGTGTGAACTGGGCGAATGTATTCAAATGTATTGTTAGCCCAGTGCATGCTGACAGGGAAGGTCAATGAAGCAAGCACTTCTGGAACGCCAGCCAAGACTTCTTTAGCTGGTTTTCCAGCTTCGTGCTTAGTGACATAAACGTACTCTTCACCTTTGACTTCACGGAATTCAATATCATCAACCGTCAAGCCTTTCCCACGGACGAATCCTTGTGCCGCTTTTGAGAAGTTTCCATCTGCATCCAAGGCAATTTTCTTAGAAGGTCCTTTAAAATCTTCGGTCAAATCAGATTGTTGATCAGCCAAACTAATCACACGGACTGCCAAACGACGTGGTGTTGAGAAGGTTTGAATGCTTTCGTATGAAAGACGGTTGTCATCCAAGAAGGCTGCCATTTTCTCACCGAGTTGTTTTTCACTTGGTGTGACAACGTAGGCTGGCAACTCTTCAAGTCCTAGTTCTACTAATAAGTTTTTTGTCATGTTTTTTCTCCGAAAAATATCTTTTTTTCCAGTTTGCCTTATGTGATTGGCACGCAAGCAACCGACTTCGTCGTTTCATTGCTAAAATTGGAGCCTAAGGTCTCCAATTTTGCCTGGTATCGTTAGTTTCTCTAACGATACCTTTATCACTGCGGCAACTGGTTCTTTAGGATTGCTCGATCAGCCAATCCCATCTAATACGCTCTCGTTATTCTTCCTCTTCTGCTAGGAGTTTTGCGCGTGTGGCTTCGTCAAGAAGTGGGTAACCGAGTTTCTTGCGTTCTGCGACGAAGGTTTTTGCTACGACACGGGCCAAGTTACGGATGCGGGCAATGTAACCGGCACGTTCTGTAACGGATACTGCTCCACGAGCATCAAGCAAGTTGAAGGTATGTGAACATTTCAAAACGTAGTCATAGGCAGGGTGAACAAGTCCCAATTCCAAAGCACGTCCTGCTTCTTTTTCAAATTTTTCGAAGTTTTCAAGAAGCATATCTTGGTCAGAAACTTCAAAGCTGTATTTTGAGTGTTCATATTCTGGTTGAAGGAAGATTTCTCCGTATTTAACGCCTGGAGCCCACTCAATATCGTAAACAGAATCTACTTCTTGGATGTAAGAAGCCAAACGTTCCAATCCGTAAGTGACCTCAGAAGTTACCGGACCAGTTGCCAATCCCCCAACTTGTTGGAAGTAGGTGAACTGAGTGATTTCCATACCATCAAGCCAAACTTCCCAACCAAGACCAGCTGAACCAGTTGATGGGTTTTCCCAGTTATCTTCAACGAAACGGATATCGTGTTCCAAAGGATTGATACCCAATTTTTCCAATGACTCAAGGTAGAGTTCTTGGATGTTTGATGGTGATGGTTTCATCACCACTTGGAATTGGTGGTGTTGGTAAAGACGGTTTGGGTTTTCTCCGTAACGTCCATCAGCTGGACGACGTGATGGCTCTACATAAGCCGCATTCCATGGCTCGGGACCAATAGCACGAAGGAAAGTGTAAGGACTCATTGTTCCCGCACCTTTTTCATTATCATAAGCCTGCATGAGCATACAACCCTGGTCATTCCAGTATTGTTGCAAAGTAAGGATGATTTCCTGGAAAGTCAATTTTTTAGACATTATTTACTCCTTTTTCTATAATTTCTTGCGACACGAGTCTACCTCGTCGATTATACGAGGCAAGACGAGTTAGTACTGCGTCTAGCTCAGGCACCCTAGTGCTGAGCGTGGAGCAGTCCGACTATAAGGAAGTATCTGCCACTGACGCAGTGAAAAGTCAATTTTTTAGACATTATTTACTCCTTATTCATAAAGTTTCTTGTGACTCAGGATACAAAAAGAACCGTGTCTCTGCTCCTAAGTCGTTTGACCTAGGGGCGTCAGAAACGCGGTTCCACCCTAATTTATTACTTCATTTTATCTGTTTGTACTCAGCTCTTCGCTGAGAGAAAGCGCCACTTGCTTACTTTGCCCTACTTGGCTTTCACTATCCCAAGCTCGCTAGAAAAACGCCATAAGCCCTTCTTTCTTGTCAGTATTATAGCAAAAATAGGGAAACTTGTAAAATAAAATTCTAATCCTTCTTACTGATTCCCATTTCCTGACGAACATGTGCATGGGAATCTTTATGGAGAATGTCATTATCAATAATTGAGGCATCTCGAAGTTCCTCGGCCTTTTTCTTGTCCTGATGAGTTAAGTCTTGATTGGGATCATAAGCTTTCTCAACGATAGACAAAAGATGATTTCGAATTTCCTTTTCCTTACGAATTTTGGCTTTTTTGCGGTAGCTAGCCACAACCAGCACAACCAACATCAGCATTCCCAGATAACCGATAATAGGATACATAACTGCTACCAGTTGACGGAAGCCCATAAAGGAAATAGCAAAGCCAGCAAGGGCAAATGCAGCCACGAAGAACTTGAAGCGTTTATCACTACCTGCTGAAAAGCGTTTACCAAGGGCATAGTAGAGACTAAAGACGGTATTAAAAATCAAACCAAAAATCACTAAAGCGTAGAGCGTCGCAAAGATTGGGTTCACTTCCTTCGCAATAGCCAACATAGGAACATCCGAGCTAGCAATCTTATCACTGTTAGCAAAGAGAATCAAGGTCGTGACGAAGAAAATCACACCAACCATGAATCCTCCCCAGGCTCCACTCTTTTCAGCTTCATTGATTTTGAGAATAGACCCACCCATCACAAAGGCCATGGCTATGGCCGACATGACACAAACGGCAAAATAGTTAACAACAGACAGCCAAATACTCGGAAAAGGAGATTGAATGGTTTGCGACACCTTATCCATCTCAGCAAAATCCCAGTGACGCCCTAGAACATTGGTCACGAATATCATGGCAATCATAACCAGAATCATAGGGGTAAAAACTCCAATAACACCGATGATTTTTTTGAAATCTAGGAAACTCACAAAGATAGTCAGAGCTGTACAAAGGAAAGCACCTACCCAAATCGGAAAGCCGAACTGTTGGTTTAGGTTAGCCCCTGCACCTGCTGTCATCACAAAACCAAACAGGAAACAAGTGATAATCAAAGCGATATCCAGAATACGGTAAATCACAGGATGACTGATTTCTGCCAGGACTCCCGAATGATCATCTGAGCGGTAATAACTTCCCAGAGCAATCATGAGTCGCCCAAAGCCAACATGCAAAATTCCTAGAACTATAACACCTATCAGTCCCCAGGCTCCAAAACTAACAAAATACTGTAAGAGGTCCTGTCCTGAAGATACTCCTGCACCAATCATTACACCGACATAGGCCAGAGCAATGCTCCAAATACGTTTTGACATATTACCTCCTGTAAAATATAAAGTATTTCTATTTTACACTACTCTGACACCTTTGTAAAAATCAACTAAAAATAGCACCTTCCACAGAAAGTGCTACTTATTCTCTTATTTTTCCCAACCTTTTCGTCCATCAACATAGGTTGCTTGTAAGTCCAAGGAGTCATCTAAGACGATAAAATCAGCTGGTAGACCTGCTTTTAGGCTTCCGCAAGTATTCTCAAGTCCAACCGATTTAGCTGGAACACTAGTTGCCATCTGCAGAGCTTGAGCAACCGTCACAAGTCCCCAGTCAACCACATGTTTAACACCGTCTTTAAGTTGTAGGATAGATCCAGCTAGGTTACCACCTTCTTTGAGGCGGGCAGTACCATTTTCGACGATGACAGGAAGTTCACCCAGTATATAGTCGCCATCCGGACGTCCTCCCGCTGACATACAGTCCGTAATAAGGGCAACTCCTTGAGGTGTCTTTTGCTTGATAAGAACCTTACAAGCTGCAGGGACCGCGTGATGCCCATCTGCGATCAACTCACCAATCGTTTCTGGACTATCGAAGGCTGCTCCAACCATACCAGGCTCACGATGTGTAAAACCACGCATTCCGTTGTAGACGTGAACCCAAACGGATGCCCCGGCTTCCACTGCTGCCATGGCTTCTTCATATGTGGCATTGGAATGACCTAGAGCAATAGTTACGCCTTGCTTGGTTGCTTCCTGGATAAATTCAGATACTCCCTCACGTTCAGGGGCAAGAGCCAATTTAATCAATTTTCCTTGAGCTGCCTCCTGCCATGCCTTCAATTGTTCCACACTTGGATTGCCCATGTATTTAGGATTTTGAGCCCCCTTATAGGTTTCAGTGAAATAAGGTCCCTCAAAGAAGAGCCCTTGAATTTTGGCACCATTTTCCTTACCAACCGTACTAGCTGTTGTTTGGCAAATAGCCTTTAACTCTTCAAATGGCGCTGTTAGGGCTGTCGGTAAGAAAGAGGTCACACCTGCTGAAAGCAAGGCTTGACTCATGCCTAGAAGACTTTCCTCAGAATTATCCATGACATCATAACCCGCAAATCCATGAATATGAGTATCTACAAGACCCGGAGCAATCTGATAATCACTGTAATCCAGCACCTCTGCACCTTCTGGTACATTTTCCGACCAATCGCCGAAACGACCATCCACAATCGCTAGGTAGCCACCTTCCTTGATTTTATTTTCAAAGTAAAAACGTTTGGCTGAAATATAATAGGTCATAGGACCACCTCTCATCATTTTTCTATATTCTTAATACGCTTTCATTATATCAAAAAAGCCGAGAAATTTTCTCGACTTTCTCTATTAAATCACACCTTCTGTAACCTTTTCAACAAGATTAATCGCATGGTCTGCGATACGTGTGTAATGTGAGAGGTAATCAACATAGTTGATACCTGCTTGTGCAGTACATTCACCATTGTTAAGACGTTTGGTATGTGTTTTACGCAATTGTTTTTCAAGTTTTTCCAACTCTTCATGACGAAGGATGACTTGACCTGCAAGTACCTTGTCATCATCTACAACCACACGAATACTATCAAGGGCGATGCGGTGAGTACGGTTGTAAACATCCGCAAGCTCAGCCTTGGCAGTATCAGAAAATTCAATTCCCTTATTATGAATGTGTTGTGAAAGGTTTGCACTTGCAACTGCAAGGTCACCAATGCGCTCCAAGTCACGAACAGAGTCAAGCACACTTGCCAACACTTCATTTTCAGAAACGCTTAGAGATTCGTTAGAGATGTCAATCAAGTAAGTTGTCAACTCTTCGTCAATACTATTAACTGCTGTTTCATACTTCTCAACCTTATCGAAGTATTTCTCATCTCCCTTAGCAAAGAAAGCATAGGAAGCTTCCAAAGACTGGATGGCGTATGACGCCAAGTGTACCAATTCTTTCTTAGCATTACCAAGGGCAATAGCTGGTGCTTGTGTAATAAGCAAACGGTCCAAGTAGAGTGCTTCGTACTTGTTAATCTCATCTTCACCAGGAATAATCTTAGTTACAAGGTAAGCTAGAACTCCGATGAATGGGAATTGAACGATAGTATTTGCAATGTTAAAAGTACCGTGAGCAAAGGCGATAGTCATCTCTGGTGTCAAACCAAGCACAGATTTAAACCATTGAATCAAGGCTGTGAATGGTACCAAGAGAATCAAACACAAGACCGTCCCAATAACATTGAACAGGACGTGAGCCCCTGCCACACGTTTAGCTGCAATGTTTGAACCAAGAGCAGCTAGAACCGCTGTGATAGTTGTTCCGATATTATCCCCAAAAAGGATTGGAAGGGCACCTTGCAGGTCAAGCAAACCACCTGAGTAGAGACTCTGAAGAATACCGATAGTTGCTGCTGATGACTGAATCAACATGGTCAAACCAGCACCAATGATAACCCCCATGATTGGACGATTACCGAGTGTCGCCAAGTAGTCCTTAAAGGCTGTAACTGACTTCAAAGGCTCAACCGCATCTCCCATAAGGTTAAGGGCAAAGAAAATTCCCCCAACACCAAACAAGATACGACCTAGGTTATTGAGCTTCTTATTGCTTGTAAAGAAGAGAAGCGCAGCCCCCAGGAAAATCACTGGAAGGGCATAGTCACCAAGCTTGAAACCAATCATGAAGGAAGTTACGGTTGTACCGATGTTTGCCCCCATGACAATCCCAATAGCCTGACGAAGACTCAAGAGCCCTGCCGAAACCAGACCGACGACAATAACGGTAACCCCTGAACTCGATTGAATCAAGGCCGTCATGACAATACCAATCAAAACCCCTAAAAACGGGTTGCTGGTATACTTATCGATGTAAAAGCGCAACTTATCTCCGGCTGCTTGTTGAAGACCATCTCCCATGTACTTGATACTAAAGAGGAAAAGCCCCAAACCACCGAGGAAAGAAAACGCAATATCTTGCCAATTTACTGACACATTTTTGTCCTCATTATTTAAAAATTTTCGGTAAAACCGACCTTTCTATTGTATCTATTTATCAGGGAATAGACAAGACTTTTTCCACAAAATAATAGAAAGATCAGAAGAAAATCTGACCTTTCTAGATGTCTCATTAATCCACTTGAACATAACGGCGAACACCACTATAGCTAATGTAAGAAATCCAACTATGACCGTCTTGCGTAACCTTCAAATCGAAGTTAATCTTATCGCCTGCTTCTAAGTAAAATTCTACTGGAGCTGTATCACTAGGCGTATTTTTGACAGCCGTACGTTTGGTAAGCGTGTAGCTGCCAGATTCTGCAATACCACCATCAATTGGAAGTTGATTGTCAGTAACTGTCACGTCTTTAGGTAGCGTCACATTGTCTGATTCTTTAAAGTAGACTTTTGTTCCACTAGTACTGGTTACTTGAATGGTATCTTGTTCATAGCTAGGACCAGAAATAGCTGCCTTTTTAGAAACAAAACTAATAGCCCTATTGTAAAATGAAGTGCAACACAAAAGACATGTTCATCTGATATACTAGAGTTGCGAAAAACAGTATAAAGGAAGATGAACATGTCCACTAATTATTCTACCACAAATCAATCATACAAGCACTTATCTGAAGCTGAGCGAGGGGAAATTGAAGCTTATTTAAGCGTAGGACTCAAACCTGCTGAGATTGCTCGTAGACTAGGGAGAAATCGCTCTACTATTACTCGTGAAATTAATCGTGGTTCCATAACACAAGTGAAAAAAGTAAATGGGCAAAAGGTCTATTACCAACACTATTATGCAGATGCTGCTCATAACCGTTATCGTCATGCTAGAGAAGCCAGCTATTATTTGAAACTGGATTCCGTATCGGATGACTTTCTGAGAGCATTTACAGAAGCAATGAGAGAGAAACCAAGGGTGCATAGCGTGGATACCTTTGTTCATACCTATAGACTCCAACATGTAGATGCAGTTGTTCCTTCAACCAAGACGCTCTATAACTATATCCATCAAGGATTGTTAGAGATTAAGGTCATTGATTTGCCAAGAGCAGTGCGGATCCGTAAGAAATTTACCAAGCGCCCCTCTACCAAGAAACATCTAGGAAAGTCAATTGAAGAAAGGCCAGAAGAAATCAATAATCGTTCCCGTTTTGGAGATTGGGAAATCGATTCTGTTCTGGGTGGAAAGACAATAGGAGAACCTTCTATTCTAACCTTGGTAGAACGACAAACACGCTATGCTGTCACAAAGAAACTCGTGGAAAAGAAAGCAGAGTATGTCAATCAAGCAGTCTTAGAGTGTATGAAACTTTATCCCATTAAGTCCATAACTGCAGATAATGGAAACGAATTTTCATCATTGAGTAAGATAGAGGGATTAGATGTTTATTTTGCACATGCCTATTCATCTTATGAACGAGGTACAAATGAGAATTTCAATGGACTACTAAGAGAGTTCATTCCGAAGGGGTGTTCGTTAAAAGAACTAAATCAGAATCTTTTAGAGGACTATACAAAGGCTATCAATGAAAGACCTAGACGAATTCATGGCTATCAGTCCGCAAAAAAGCTGTTTGAGCTAACTCAAACAGCTTGAAAGATACTCACTTAATCAGAGGAACATCTTTGTTGCACTTGACTTGACAATTAGGGAACAAAACTAATATCGCCAACAATACCAGAGGTGTCACCCCTATCTCTTGAAAGAGTGGCATCATACTTACCTGAGCCTTCTTGATAATTATCTTTCGGGTGCACATAATTGTGAACTGTCGCTTGACCTTGGGCAGTGATATCTCCTACTAGACTAGTGTTATTAAAGACCAGACGACTGCCATCACTGGACTTCCAAGTACCAGCAATACTATCAAACTGACCACGCGCTACAGCACTCACATCCATATCCACGGTGGTTACTTGCATATCCGTTTTAGCTTGAGCTTGACTGCTAGATTGACTACTTGAAGCTTGACTATCACTTGAGCTCTTTGGCGCTTGGGATTGACTGGCTGAAGATTGACTCTCGTTTGAAGATTTAGGAGCTTGGGACTGGCTACTTGAGGAAGCTGATGAACCCTTTGAAGATGATGACTGAGACTGACTGCTACTCGAACTTGGGGCAGAAGCCTTTTGACTACTTTGCGTGCTTGAAGACTCCGCCTTTGAACCCGAAGATTCCTTGACCTTAGCACTAGACTTGCTAGTCTTACCGCTATCTTTACTGGATGTTTTAGCCTTACTTGATGAGGTCACCTGGCTGCTCTTAGGCGTCTTATCTGCTGAACTCGATTCCTTATGGCTGGAACAGGCCGTCAGCAAAGCCGCTGAGGAAAGGGTAACCATGGAAAGCACGATTGCTTGGGAAAATTTGTTTTTCATAATTATTTCCTCATTTCTAGTCTATCGTAAAAAGTAAAGAAAGGACCTATGTTACAAGGGAACATCGGGTTCTCTCTACTTTTAAGGGAACAATCTTTTCTACAATTTCATTATATCATTTTCTAATGTAAACGCTAACATATTAGGGTTGTAAATTCTAAAAAAGACATGAAAATCTCTTGAATCCTTGTGATATAATGGAGACAAAAATTGAAAGTTATATCATGACAGTCTATCTTCTAGCACAAGTATTCTCAGCCATCGGAGCTCTCTGTGTCGCTATTTCCTCTTTTGCAAAATCAAAAAATAAGATGCTGGTCTGGCAAATTACCGACTACATTTTTACTGCTATTGCCAACCTCTTATTGGGTGGCTATACCGGTGCTTTAACCATTAGTATTTCCATCATACGTAATAGCTTGATGGTCAAAAAGAAGATGACCAAGACTATCTTGACCATCCTCATCGTTATTCAAATCATTGTAGGAACCTATCTCAATCAACTTGGACTTATTGGCTATCTGCCAATCATCTCTTCAGTCTCTTATAGTTTAGCCATTGCCATCACACGAAACCTTCAGTGGCTTCGCTGGGTCATCATTGAGAATATGTTACTCTGGCTAATTTACGATTTGACCATTAAGGCCTACCCCGCTGCTATCACTGACGTCACGATCACACTAACTACCCTCATTGCCATTATCAAAAATCGAAAGACCTTTAGCAAACAATAAAGCTAAAGGTCTTTTTCTTATAAAGCCCAAGTACGAATGGCGTGTGCCACACCTGCTTCGTCATTTGTCAAGGTCACATACTTACACAACTCTTTAATGTCGTCACTAGCATTACCCATGGCAACACTCTGACCGACGAATTGAAGCATTTCAAGGTCATTAGCAGCATCACCCAGAGCCATGATTTGATCTGGAGAAATTCCAAGTTTTTCAGCTAAATGCTTAAGTCCACTGGCCTTAGTTGCCCCCTGTGGCATGATTTCAAAGATATAGTCTTGGCTACGAACTGTGCTATAGCTTTGATCAAGTCTGTCTTGCACAGCGTTTTGGAAGGCGTCCAAAGGTTCAGTATCAGCCATATACATGGCTTGGAAAATCACTTGCCCTTCCGCAAAGATTTCTTCCAAACTTCTAGCCTTCGCTTCTGTGAAAACAGTACCAGCATCATAAGCTACTAGCTCAGGCACTTCATCGCCCACAACATAGTAAGTCTTCTCACCAGTCAAGGTTAGAGCCACCTCTGGAAAGTCTTCGCAAGCCTGCAAGAGTTCTTCCATCTCAGAGCGAGATAAACTTTCATATTGAAGCAACTTCCAATTTTTTGTCTCATAAGTTGAACAGCCATTATTCATGATAATGTACTCTTCTTCACTCAGTCCTAATTTCTCAAAATGCGGAAGAATGCCTGAACGCGGGCGTCCTGTACAAAGGACAATTTTGATACCTGCCGCAGCTGCTTCTTGAATAGCCTTAATATTCTCGACAGGAATCTCTTTTTGGCTATTTAAGAGTGTTCCGTCCATATCTATTGCAATGAGTTTCACTTGGTTCTGATTCATTTTACTCTCCTTCGACCCTAATAAGTGTCATAAATGGTTAACTGGTATTGTTCAATGATGCTGTTTAATTTGTCTCCGTAGGTTGTGTCCGTAGCGTAGACCCCTGTTAGGGCAGCTGTCGCATCCTTATAATTCTTAGTATTGGAACGGTGCACCCCTACATAGTAGCTCCCCTCAAGGAAATCCACATAGTCCTGTAAAGAATTTTCCACAGAACCATAAGAACGAAAAGCCGCATCAATATAGTAAGGATTGCCCTTACCATCATCCTCCCAGGTCGGTAGGGTCACACTTTGACCATTGTAGTCCCCCTTAATCCCAAAGAAGTTATAGGACGGCTTCTGACTCAAAGTAGATTGTCCAGAGTCGGATTCCAAGATGGCCTGAGCAATCATGACAGATGCATAAAGATCGTTTCTAGCTGCCAAATAGCGGGACGTCTCGCCAATCTCGGCAATAAAAGCAACCGTCCTCTCATCTGTAGATGTCATGTTTTTTTCCATAGTCAACTTTGGAAAATTCAAACTAGCTAGGAGTCCCAATAAGGCAAATAGGCCAATAAAAATCAGACTCCACTTTTGGAAAAATTTAGGAAAGAGCAAGAAAGACTTCTGTTTCTTTTTAGTTTTCTTAGGTCTAGCTTTAGACTTACCTTTCTTTTTTCCTTTTGCCAATCGGTCACCCCCTCAATCATACTAACTCCTCTAAGTATATCAAAATTCACTAAAAAAGACCCAAACCAACCGGTTTAAGCCTTCATTATATTAAATGGCGTCTCCACCACGTTCGCCTGTACGAATACGGATAACATCATCAATAGGAACAATAAAAATCTTCCCATCACCAACTTCTCCTGTCGCCACGGCGCTCCGAATGGCATCAACAACTTCGTCAACCGCCATATCCTTAACTACAATTTCAACCTTAACCTTAGCTAATAAGGTAGGAACAATGCGCTGTCCACGAACAAACTCTGCAAAGCCACGTTGATTACCATAACCTAGAACTTGACTTACAGTCATCCCCTTAGCCAAGCCACTACCAGTCAAGGCATTTTTCAAATCTTCCAATTTATCCGAACGAATAATCGCTTCTACTTTTTTCATCTGTATTCTCCTACGAATCTAAGCCCATAAAGGTTGGATAGGCTGTCTCTTTGTGTTCACAGTCATCAAGACCAATAGCTTCATCACGGTCACTAACACGCAAAGGCATATAATGAGCAATTACTTTAATAATACCATAGGTCACAAGAGCAGACCAAATAGCTGTAAAGATAATAGCTAAAATGGTCACAATAAAGAGATGGGCCTTTCCATAAATCAAGCCAATATTGGCCTTATCTAGGGCTAAATCCGGTGTCGTAAAAATCGCGGTAGCCAAACCACCAAAGATTCCTCCAACGCCGTGGCAACCAAAAGCATCCAAAGCATCATCATAGGCAAAACGTTTCTTCAAGACAGAAATAGCATAGAAACAAATCGGACTAACCATAAGACCAATTAGAATAGCGCTCCAAATTGAAACAAAACCTGCTCCAGGTGTGATTGCAACCAGTCCTGCCACCAAACCGGTTGAACCACCAACCAAGGATGGATGTCCTGTGACATGTTTTTCAATTGCCAACCATGAAAACATGGCTGCAGCAGCTGAAACATGGGTGGTTACTAGCGCGTGCACTGCCAAGCCATTAGCAGCCAAGGCTGATCCTGCATTAAAGCCAAACCAGCCAAACCATAAGAGACCCGCTCCCAATAGGACAAAAGGAACATTATGAGGACGGTGTTCTAAAATGCCAAAATCACGACGTTTACCAACAACGATTGCCAAAACCAAGGCCGATACCCCCGAGGTAATATGAACCACATCACCACCTGCGAAGTCAATTGTCCCCCATTTAGCAAGGAGCCCTTCGTCCCAAACCATATGTGCAAATGGATAGTAGACAAGAAGTAACCAAAAGACAACAAAGATGGCTAAAGGTGTAAAGCGCATCCTTCCTACTACTGAACCCGTCAAAATCGCCACACAGATAATCGAAAACATCATCTGAAAAGCAGCAAACAGCATATCAGGAATGGTTAGACCACGACTTGAGGCAGTTTCAGACACGCCATTTAAAAAAAGGTGACTGAAATTACCGAAGATATTCCCATGACCGCCAAAAGAAAGCGAGTAGCCAGCAACAATCCACAAGAGGGAAGCTATAGCTAAGGGAAGAACAGACATCATCATGGTATTGATAACATTCTTACGACGTCCAAGCCCACCATAGAAGAAGGCCAAGGCCGGTGTCATCAAACAAACCATGGCTGAACAAATCAATATAAAGGCACTGCTACCTGTATCCATGAAACCACTCCAATTCACAAATTATTCTATGTCAGATAATATAACACAAAAATATGAGATAAACAAGCGTATTTACGGAATTTTTTGATAATTCTTTCTTTTCTGACATCTTATGTCGCCACAAAAAAAGAGCCTCTTAAACCCCATGGAAAAGGTTATAAAGCTCTTGTCTGTTTATTTTTCGCTCTTTAGCAACGGTTTTTATAGCCTGATTAGGTTTCATGCCAGAAGCAATTAAAGCTTCAACAGCCTCTACTGGCGTAACATCTGATGTTAGATTTTCTTCCCTATTATTTTCAGAAGCTCCAGCCACAATCAGTAAACATTCTCCCTTGAGAGGATTACTAGCAATATAATCTAAAATTTCTGAAATTGACCCTCGCTGGTACTCTTCATAAAGCTTGGTTAATTCTCGAACTAGCGTTACTTGACGATTGCCATAGACCTCATGAATATTTTCAAGGGTATCCGCCACACGGTATGGTGACTCGTAAAAAATCTGTGTCTCAGGATAAGATACTTTTTCCTTGAAGAAATCAATCTGCTGTCCCTTTTTACGAGGCAGGAAGCCATAAAAAATATGAGGTTGGGGTGCTAAACCACTAGCAATCAAGGCTGTAATACCAGCTGATGCTCCCGGTAAGGCCACCACAGGAATATTCTCAGCAATGGCGGCTTTGACCAAATCATGCCCAGGATCCGAAATGGAAGGCATACCAGCATCAGAAACCTGAGCCAAAGAAAGACCTGATTTCAAGCGCTCCAGTAAATCTGGAATTTTCTCATAGGCATTGTGCTCATGGAAAGAATACTGCTTGGTTTCAATCTCAAAATGCTTGAGCAAGAGACCCGTATTGCGCGTGTCCTCCGCACAAATAAGATCCACCTCTTTCAGGATTTGCACACTACGAAAAGTCATATCCTGCAAATTTCCAATAGGAGTAGGAACCAGATAGAGGGTACCGTAACTAGATTGCCCCTTAAAACTCTTTTGAACCTGCATGTTTAGTCTCCGTACAACAATTCTGCACAGAAGCCGCAAGCTTCATTATTGTCACGACGTTGGCCGTAGAAATCTGGACAAATATGGAATCCATCATCGTAAATAGCCTCGAGGTTCACCTTACCATGAGACATTTTAGTTCCTGTCTCCTCTTGAACCACTTGACTCAAGTGCTCACGCAACTTGTCATTTTCCAACTTGAGGGCCGTATTTTCATCAAGAATCCCTGAGAAGTTCGCCTTAATTGCTTCCACTTCTGCCAACATCGACATCAAATTTTGTGATAATTCCTCGAATTTATCATACAATTCACGCTTTTCCATTTAGCTGAACTTCCTCCACTCCATAAGTTAGGGGCGCACGCCCTTTTTCAAATAAAACCTTAATGGTCCCTGCAATCACATCAATGGCAACGACCTGACCCGTGCCATCCTTGGTTTCAATTTCATCACCCAAGTCAGGATAACTCGCCTTGCTATCTCGGTAAAAGTCATCTTCATAACTGAGACAACACATAAGTCGACCACAGACCCCATTCATCTTACCAGAATTCAAAGATAAACTCTGATTTTTAGCCATCTTAATCGATACTGGTGGGAATTCACCCAAAAAACTAGAACAACAAAGTGCTCGGCCACAAGGTCCTAAGCCACCATAGATTTTTGATTCCTCACGACTTGAAATTTGACGCAACTCAATACGTGTCTTAAAGTAAGAAGCCAGATCTTTGAGCAACTGACGAAAATCTACCCGTTTTTCAGCTACAAAACTGATTAGCACATAAGAGTTATTTAATGGAAAGACAATATCAACCACCTTCATATCTAGCTGATTTTGAGCAATTAATTCAGCCACTACTCCCATACTCTTTTCAGCCTTCAAAAGATTTTCCTCATATCTAGCAAAATCTTTCTCTCCTGCCAATCCTTCAACCCGATTCAGATCCGCAGGTAAACTAAGCTCAGGAAAATCAGTGTTTTCCATGACAACCTGGGCTAGGCGCTTATCTTTTTTCTCCAAAACGACTACAAAGTCATCTTTGGCGTAATTTTTATCAGGAACAACGTATTCTACTGCTCCAGTTTCTTCAAATTTTATTCCAATGACTTCTGTCATGATAATACCATATACTCCATCGCATTTTGAAAGCTAACATTAGCTAGCCACATTTTTCGTGCCTCATAAACTAAGTCTAGCCATCGTCTTGCTTGTGGATTTTGTATATCCTTCCCCAATTGATAAGTTAAAAAAGCCCAGACCATCTCTTGTTCCGACTTTTCACTACACTGGACAGCCAGTTTTGCAACGTCCAAATAAAGCAGGTCCTGATTAGATAGCAGGGACTGTGTGAAACGCTCTACTGTATTAATCAGATCAAGAATCTTATTATCTTTAGCTAAGTCTAAAGCCTGAACATCATCTTTAGCAAAGTCAGCCAACACTTTGGCTTGTGTCAGCAACAAACCTTCCTTCTGCAACAACTCTTCCAGATAAGCCCGATTCTTTGGAAAATAAAAGAGTTGAGCCCGGCTTTTAATCGTCGGTAACATACGACTATCATCAGCTGTCAAAAGAAAAATATAAATCTGACTTTGAGGTTCTTCAATAAACTTTAATAGACTATTAGCAGCATTGACGTGCATCTTATCTGCATCCCGAATGATAAAAAACTGAGCCTGCCCCTCAAAACTCGATTGACTAAACTCTCTAGTCAACTGACGAATCGTGTCCGTCTTAATAATCTGTCCTTGTGGCTCTACTAATTTAACATCAGAAAAGTCCCCCTGTGCAATCAAACGACAGGGACGACAGTGACCACAAGGTAGACCATTCTCAGGAGTCAGACAAAACCGACTCTGTGCTAGCCAAATAGCCATGTCGAGACTTCCAAAATCACCCGAAAACAAATAAGCATGACTCAAACGATTTTCTCTGATAATTTGTGAAAACTCTTCAAATAGTTTGCTTTGACTTTCAGCTAACTTCATCTTGCTCCTTATAAATAGTCTTTAATTACATTCCAAGCTTGCTCTACAACATCCTCAAAATCCTGTGAGGCATCAATTAGCTTGATACGTTCTGGTTCAGCCTGTGCCAAATCCAAATAACCTTGACGTACACGCTGATGTAGGTCAAGTTTCTCTAAATCCAACCGATTGACTTCACGTTCGCCGCTAGCTGCAATGCGGTCCAAACCAGTCTCAGAATCCACATCAAACAATAGGGTCACATCAGGTTTATACCCATCAGTCGCATAGGCATTTAACCAGGCAATCTCATTCTGATTCAAGCCACGACCAGTACCTTGATAGGCAACTGATGAATCAATAAAGCGATCCATGATGACCATATTGCCCTTTTCAAGCTCTGGCAAAACCTTCTCAACCAGATGTTGACGGCGAGCAGCAATATAGAGCAAGAGCTCTGTCTTAGCATCCATAGCCGTATTATCTACATCCAGAATAACCTCACGGATTTGCTCTGCAATAGCTACTCCTCCTGGTTCACGTGTCGTCACGACTTTGGCTGGATAGGCTTCTCTAAGACGAGGTAAAAGTGCCTCCAAAACTGTTGTCTTTCCAGCACCATCTGGCCCTTCGATTGAGATTAATAACCCTTTTGACATGATACTTCCTTTTTGATTTCTTTACTTTCTATTTTATCAAATTTTAGCTCAAATGAACAATCAAGGGCAAAAGAAAACAGAGGTTTCTAAAAACCCCTGTTTCTATCTGAATACTTCTGACCATGCCGATTGCAGGTTTCGAACCTGTGACCTACGCGTTACGAGTGCGTTGCTCTACCAACTGAGCTAAATCGGCTGACACAGTCATTCTAACACTATGTCCTAAAAAGTCAAGTTCTGTATGAAATTTACAAAAAAGAACTTGGACTAGCCAAGCTCATTCTTTTCTTACAATGATTTGTAAAGTTGACTTGCATTTTCAACAGTGAATCCATATTCTTTAAAGATACGGTCACCAGGTGCTGAGGCACCCCAAGTATCAATAGTAAGTGTTTTACCTGCAAGACCAACATATTTGCCCCAACCAAAGCTAGTTCCAGCTTCGATAGCCAAACGTTTTGTCACAGCTGCTGGAAGAACTTCTTCTTTATATGCAGCATCTTGTTCATCAAAGAGATTTTGTGATGGCATTGAAACAACACGGACATGCACTCCTTCAGCTTCAAGAGCCGCTTGAGTATCAAGAGCCAATTTCACTTCAGAACCTGTCGCAATGATGATACCATCAAGATCACCTTTAGCTTCTGAGATGATGTAAGCCCCTTTATTGACACCAGCTTCGGCATTTTCAGCTGTACCATCAAGGACTGGCAAGTTTTGACGTGTCAAAACTAGCATTGTTGGACGTTCAGTCTCAGCCAAGGCACGTTTCCACGCAGCATTAGTTTCATTACCATCTGCAGGACGGATAACGTTAAGGTTAGGCATTGAACGCACACTTGCCAATTGTTCGATTGGTTCGTGAGTAGGTCCATCTTCACCAACTGCTACTGAGTCGTGTGTCATAACATAAGTTACTGGCAAGTTTTGAAGAGCTGCCATACGTACTGCTGGAAGCAAGTAGTTTGAGAAGACGAAGAAAGTACCACCATAAACGCGAGTACCACCATGAAGAGCAATACCATTCATCGCTGCAGCCATAGCAAACTCACGTACACCGAACCAAATATTACGTCCAGCATAGTTGTCTGGTTGGAAATCAGACTCAGCCTTAACCATAGTATTGTTAGAAGCTGAAAGGTCTGCAGAACCTCCCCAGAATGAAGGAACTTGTTCAGAAATCTGTTGGATAGCTTGTTGGCTTGACACACGGCTAGCTACTGCTGAACCCAATTCATGAGCATTCAAGTCAACGTGTACAGGTTCATTCGCAAAGGCAACCTTGTATTCAGCAGCCAATTCTGGATAAGCAGCTTCATATTCTGCAAATTTAGTTTGCCAAGCATTTTCAGCAGCTTCACCACGGAATTTAATACCAGCTTCGAAACGACGAGCGACTTCATCTGGAACTGTAAATGCTGGTGCATCGTAACCGTAAACACCTTTTGCGTGATCAATACCGTCTTGACCAATTGGAGCACCGTGGACAGCCGATGTTCCTTGTCCTTCAGCTCCGTAACCAATGATTGTCTTAACTTCGATGATAGATGGTTTATCTGTCTCAGCTTTAGCTTCTTCGATTGCTTTAGCGATAGCTTCCAAATCATTACCATCTTTGACAAGAATGTGTTGCCAACCATAAGCCTCAAACTTAGCCTTAACATCTTCAGTGAAAGCCATTGAAGTCGGTCCATCAAGTGAGATATCATTTGAATCGTAAAGAAGTACCAACTTACCAAGTTTAAGGTGACCAGCAAGACTAGCAGCTTCTTGAGAAACACCTTCCATCAAACAACCATCGCCATGGAGAGCATAAGTATAATGGTCAACAATATCAAAACCAGGTTTGTTAAATTTAGCAGCCAAATGTGCTTCAGCCATTGCCATACCTACTGCATTAGCAATCCCTTGACCAAGAGGACCTGATGTTGCTTCAACACCATCAGTATGATCAACTTCAGGGTGACCCGGAGTCTTAGAACCCCATTGACGGAAGTTCTTCAAATCATCCATTGATACATCATAGCCTGAAAGGTGCAAGAGACTATAAAGCAAAGCAGAACCATGACCTGCAGAAAGAACAAAACGGTCACGGTTTGTCCAGTTACGGCTAGTCTTTGGATTAACATTCATCACATGGTTCCAAAGTACATAAGCCATTGGCGCTGCACCCATAGGAAGACCTGGGTGTCCAGAATTCGCGGCTTGAATTGCCTCGATCGAAAGCGAACGAATAGTGCTGACCGCCATTTGGTCAATTGCATCAAAAGTCATGATTCTAACTCTCCTTTTTTGGAAAAAAATACGGAGCATACAGACTATTAGCATCTGAGCTCTAGTTATACTACTTTCATTATAGCATATTATCTGTCTCTTTGGGCAATCCAATTCTATTTGTCAAACCCTAAACCTATAAAATAGAGCACCTAAAGCGTTCGTTTTTACAAACCTGCACCATTTGTCTTATCCCAAGCAATTATTTATAAAGCTATTCATCAAAAAACAAAAAAGCCGAGGAAAACCCCGACTTTATGTAAAATTATTTAACGAAGTCAAGCAATGCCAAGAAGCTTTCAGCTTCAAGTGAAGCACCACCAACAAGAGCTCCGTCAACGTCTGGACAAGCCATGTATTCAGCAACGTTTTCAGGTTTAACTGATCCACCGTATTGAACACGTACTTTGTCAGCAACTTCTTGACCAAAGTCAGCAGCTACAACGTCACGAACAACTTTACACATTTTTTGTGCGTCGTCTTGTGAAGCTGATTTACCAGTACCGATAGCCCAGATTGGTTCGTATGCGATAACTGTTGAAGCTACTTGTTCTGCAGTCAATCCAGCAAGAGCAGCTGAAACTTGAGCACCTACGAATTCTGCTGCTTTACCAGCTTCGTAAGTTTCAAGTGATTCACCACAACAGATGATTGGAAGCATACCGTTAGCAAAGATTGCTTTTGCTTTTTTGTTGATGTCTTCATCAGTTTCGTGGAAGTAGTCACGACGTTCTGAGTGACCGATAACAACGTAGTCAGTACCGATTTCTTTCAAAACTTGTGGGCTAGTTTCACCAGTGAAGGCACCAGCATTTTCAAAGTAAGTGTTTTGTGCAGCAACTTTAAGGTCTGAACCTTTAGCAGCAGCAAGTACAGCTGTCAAGTCAACTGAAGGAGCTGCGATACCAGCTTCAACAAGATCTGATGAAGGAAGTTTTGATGCTACAGCTTCAACGAATGCTTTTGCTTCTTCTGGATTTTTGTTCATTTTCCAGTTACCAGCGATAAATGGTTTACGTGACATTTCACATACCTCTTCTTTTATTTATTTACTCGTTTATTTTATCACAAATCCCTTACTATTACTAGGATTTTAGGAAAATTCCGAAAACTCAGCCTGCTTTATGTGTATTTATCACTATCAAAACTTAGATTAAGCATCTAAAACACGTCAAAAATATAATATTACGAGTATTTTTAAACACCAAAAAGAGCCGAGTAACCTCGACTCTCTCAATTATTGTCTGACGAATAATTGTATTGGGAACTTAATATTAATTAAGCTTCAATTTCAGATACGATACCTGAACCAACAGTACGTCCACCTTCACGGATAGAGAATGTTGTACCTTGTTCAACGGCGATTGGGTGGATCAACTCAACATCGATAGTCACGTTATCACCAGGCATAACCATTTCAGTACCTGCAGGAAGTTCGATTGAACCTGTTACGTCAGTTGTACGGAAGTAGAACTGTGGACGGTAGTTGTTGAAGAATGGAGTGTGACGTCCACCTTCTTCTTTAGAAAGGATGTAAACTTCACCTTTGAATTTAGTGTGTGGGTTGATTGAACCAGGTGCAGCCAATACTTGACCACGTTCGATTTCATCACGTTGGATACCACGAAGAAGAACACCGACGTTATCTCCGGCAATACCTTCGTCAAGTTGTTTACGGAACATTTCAACACCAGTAACAACTGCTTTTTGGATTTCTTCTTTAAGACCAACGATTTCAACTTCGTCATTAACACGAACAACACCACGGTCGATACGTCCTGAAGCAACAGTACCACGACCAGTGATTGAGAATACGTCTTCGACTGGAAGCAACAATGGTTTGTCAGTGTCACGTTCTGGTTCTGGAATGTATTCGTCAACAGTGTTCATCAAGTCCATGATGATGTCTTCGTATTTAGAATCACCTTCAAGAGCTTTAAGAGCTGAACCTTGGATAACTGGAATGTCATCACCTGGGAAATCGTATTCTGAAAGAAGGTCACGGATTTCCATTTCAACCAATTCAAGCAATTCTTCATCGTCAACCAAGTCAACTTTGTTCATGAAGACGATAAGGTGTTTAACACCAACCTGACGTGAAAGAAGGATGTGCTCACGAGTTTGTGGCATTGGTCCGTCAGTAGATGCTACTACAAGGATCGCACCGTCCATTTGAGCGGCACCAGTGATCATGTTTTTAACGTAGTCCGCGTGTCCTGGCGCATCGATGTGAGCGTAGTGACGTTTTTCAGTTTCATACTCAACGTGTGCAGTGTTGATTGTGATACCGCGTTCACGTTCTTCTGGAGCAGCGTCGATTGAAGCGTAGTCTTTTGGTGTGTTAACTGCGCTAGGAAGACGACGAGCCAATACAGTTGTGATAGCAGCTGTCAAAGTAGTTTTACCGTGGTCAACGTGTCCGATTGTACCAATGTTAACGTGTGGTTTACTACGATCGTATTTTTCTTTTGCCATTTAGGAAAAGCCTCCAATAAAATATATTTTATAGATAGACAGTAGGCAATACAGTCTAACTTTACTCTACTATTCTATCAAAATGTCATAGAATTGCAAGTATTTTATATAGTTTTCAATTTTTCTTTAGAGTAATCACAAATATTTCTTTCAGTATTTCTATTTCTACTACTTCTACAAGCTTTTAGTATTACCTTTACTAATGCAAAACGCTATCAAGTAAAAAAGAAGCCGAATTAACGACCTCTTCTTAAAGGTACAATTTTTTCATCTTGATTTTCCAATTCTTGAGTCTGAGATAACTCGTCCTCAATAGCTTGAACAATATTATCACGCTTTTCGTTGGCAGCAATATTTAAAACAAAAGCAATCCCAACAGAAGTTACCAGAAGCGAGTTACCACCTTGTGAAAGGAAGGGGAAGGTAACCCCTGTCGATGGGATTAGCCCTGAGATTCCCCCAATATTAACAAAGACCTGCATAAGCATGAGAGCTCCCACACCAAGCGCCATCATAGAGTTAAATGGATTTCTGGCCTTAACTCCCACAATCATAATACGAAGAATGAGGAAAAAGAGGAGGGCCAGAATCAAGCCGGCTCCGATAAGACCTAATTCTTCAATAACAATCGAAAACACAAAGTCTGTTGTAGCTTCTGGTAAATAACCAGTTTTCTCAATTGAATTTCCAAGCCCGAGACCAAACCATCCTCCATTACTCATAGCATAGTATGAATGAGATAGCTGAAGACCAGATCCTGTCAAATCCTTGAACGGATTAAAATATGCTGCGAAACGCTTGGCAACATATCCAAAGATAGGTACCTTAGCCATGGTTTGAACCCCAACCAAGGCAATTAAGCCTAGGAAGGCCGACGAAATCCCTACAATACTGGCAAATAAGGCCGTAAACCAACGGTAGCCAACACCAGAAATTGAAAACATCACTACTGTAGTCAATACAATGATAGCCGCATTCCCCAAGTCAGGTTGGATAGCAACCAAACCGATCATACCAAGCAAATAGACACGCCAGTCATTAAGTTCCTTACCATTCCTAGGAATCCATCTATTCTTCGTCAGGGCTTGGTAGTCATAACGTTCTATGGCAGACTGTTTTTTTGAAAAGGTGTGTGCCAAAAACCAAACAACAATGATCTTAAGGTACTCCGCTGGTTGGAAAGACAAGGGACCTAGCACAATCCAACCATTGGCACCATTGATTTCCCTGGTGAAAAATTTGGCAATGACCAAAAGTAAAATCTCAAAGGCAATAACAACACCCAAAAGCTTATCTTTCCTGAGAAAGTTCAATTTCAGTCGGTAGATGAAAAAAATAGAGAACAAGGATAGCAACCAGAAGCCTCCTTGGTTCATAACAGATGCGAAGGGATTGGCCCCCAAGGTTACTAAACGAGCACTCGTTGTTGAATACACTACTATTAAACCAACCACGGATAAGATTAAATAAGGTATCAAAATGGTGTAATCTAAAAGATGCTTCTTTTCAATTTTCATATCTTTAAAAAACTCATACTTTCTATTACGTTACTCTACATTTTCTCTTAAAATATAAAGCTAACAGCTTATATTATAACACTTTGATACCTTAAACTAAAGCAAAAGCTAAATTAACCGTTTTCAGGACTGAAAATCTGATTATTTTATCTTACCTTCAGATAGGTTTTACAATGAGCTTTCTTTGATAACCTTGCTACTTCTTATGTTTTCTTTTTATGTTTTCTTTTTATGTTTTCTTTTTATGTTTTCTTTTAAGACAAACAAAAAACAAGACCTAAGTCTCGCTTTTTGTTTATCTTATTTTGTACCGACACTGATACGATTAAGTGCTCGACGGAGAGCAACCTGAGCACGTTGAACTTCATCAATACGGTCAGATTTAGTTGCTTCTTCCAAGTCACGTTCGGCACGTTGCTTGGCACGTTCGGCACGAGAAACGTCAATGTCGCGTTCACGTTCTGCTGAATCGGCAACGATAGTAATAAAATCATCTTTAACTTCGATGATACCACCATTTACGGCAATCCAATCGACGTGACTCTCGTCATCCACACGACGAACCTTGAGTTCATCCACTTCAAGTGGCGCAATCAAGTTAATATGGCCTGGCAAGATACCAATTTGACCATCTTTAGTAACCGCGTGGATAAAGCTGGCATGGTGGTCATATTTAAGACCATCCGGAGTTACCACTTGTACGGTCATTTGTGCCATATATTCACCTCATTAGTAGCCCATAGCTTTAGCTTTAGCTACTACATCCTCAATTGGACCTACGCTACGGAAGGCATCTTCTGGAAGATTGTCATATTTACCTTCAAGGATTTCTTTAAAGCTACGAACAGTTTCAGCAACTGGAACATAAGAACCTGGTTGACCTGTAAACTGTTCAGCAACGTTGAAGTTTTGTGACAAGAAGAATTGGATACGACGAGCACGTCCAACCAATGTTTTTTCTTCGTCTGACAATTCATCCATACCAAGGATAGCGATAATATCTTGCAATTCACGGTAACGTTGAAGCACACGTTGAACTTCAGTCGCAACAGCATAGTGTTCTTCACCAACAATTTCAGGTGAAAGGGCACGTGAGCTTGATGCCAATGGGTCAACGGCTGGGTAAATACCCATTTGTGTCAACTTACGTTCAAGGTTGGTTGTTGAATCCAAGTGAGCAAATGCTGTAGCTGGCGCTGGGTCAGTATAGTCATCGGCTGGAACGTAGATGGCTTGGATTGATGTAACAGAACCTTTTTTAGTTGATGTGATACGTTCTTGCAATTGACCCATTTCAGTAGCAAGTGTAGGTTGGTAACCAACGGCTGATGGCATACGACCAAGAAGGGCAGAAACCTCAGAACCTGCTTGAGTGAAACGGAAGATGTTATCGATGAAGAGAAGCACGTCTTGACCTTCGACATCACGGAAGTATTCCGCAATTGTCAAACCAGTAAGGGCAACACGCATACGTGCTCCAGGTGGTTCATTCATTTGACCGAAGACCATGGCTGTTTTCTCAATAACGCCAGATTCTTTCATTTCCCAGTAAAGGTCATTACCTTCACGTGTACGTTCACCAACACCTGTAAACACGGAAATACCACCGTGCTCTTGGGCAATGTTGTGAATCAACTCTTGAATAAGAACGGTTTTACCAACACCGGCACCACCAAAGAGTCCGACTTTACCACCTTTAAGGTAAGGGGCAAGCAAGTCGATAACTTTAATCCCTGTTTCAAGGATTTCAGTAGATGTTGACAATTCATCGAAAGTTGGTGCTTTTTTGTGAATTGGTTCACGCTCTGCATCGTCTGCAAAAGGTGCTTCCAAGTCAATGGTATCACCAAGAACGTTAAAGACACGTCCAAGGGTATCTTTACCAACAGGAACGCTGATTGGACGTCCAGTGTCCAGAACTTCTAGTCCACGAGTCAATCCATCAGTAGATTCCATGGCAATGGTACGAACCACACCTTCTCCAAGTTCAAGAGCTACTTCGAGCACGATACGTTTAGACTTTTGTTCATCAGTATAAACGACCAATGCATTGTTAATCTCAGGAAGTTTATCACCAGCTGCAAACGCTACGTCTACAACAGGACCAACAACCTGAGCAATTTTGCCTGAGCTCATTGTTTTCTCCTTATGATAGTTTTCTGGATGACAATCATCCTTTTTTCATGTGTGTCTAATTAAGACAAATCTCTAGCTATTCAAGTGCACTTGCACCGCCAACGATTTCAGTAATTTCCTGAGTGATGGCAGCTTGACGCGCACGGTTATATTGGATTGTCAAATCGTTAATCACATTCTTCGCATTATCAGTGGCTGTCTGCATTGCAGTCATACCAGCTGCGTGCTCAGCTGTTTTGGCATCTACGATAGCACCGTAGATAAGACTCTCAGCATATTGTGGTAAGAGTTGATCCAAAATAGTGTCACGATCTGGTTCCAATTCAAACTTGGTCAACACATGACCTTCTGATTCATTGGGATCCAAATCAGCGATAGGAAGCATTTGTTCCACACGAACCTCACTAGACAAACTGTTGACATGGTGGTTGTAGCACACATAGAGTTCATCAAAAAGTTCATTTTGATACATTCCTACTGCTTTAGAAATGATTTTTCCGACTTGTTCAAAACTAGGTTGATCTTCAAGGCCACGAAGTTCAAAAGCAACATTCATGTTACGAGCCTTGAAGAAATCTGAACCTGTTCCACCAATAGAAATGATAGCATATTCATCTTCAGAATCATGGTCACGTTTAATCATGTCCAACACAGCTTTAAGAATTGTTGAGTTATAACCCCCAACTAGTCCCTTATCTGAAGTAATGACAATGTAACCTGTCTTACGGACTGGACGTGCGTCCAACATTGGATTTGACGAACCATTAATCAATTCTGAATGTAGAAGATCTGTTGTGATCTGTCTAATTTTTGAGGCATAGATTTGGAAATCTTTAGCAGCTTGCTCAGAACGTGTCAATTTTGATGCAGAAACCATTTGCATGGCTCCTGTAATTTGACTCGTTTTCTTTGTTGAAGCAATTTTTGCTTGGATTTCTCTTAGAGAGCCTGCCATATGCTGTCCTCCCTATTTCTATTTATATTCTGACTGATCTTTGAAAGCTTGGATAGCTTCATTAAGTACAGATTCCTCAGGAAGATCCTTAGTTGTACGAATAGTTTCAAAGATATCCTCATGGTGACCATCAAAGTAGTCATAGAGTGCTTCTTCAAAATCCAAGATTTGATCAACCGGAACACTATCCAAGAAACCGTGTGTCAAAGCGTAAAGGATAACAACTTGTTTCTCAACTGGAAGTGGTTTATGAAGCGGTTGTTTCAAAACTTCGATTGTACGACGACCACGGTTCAATTTCGCTTGAGTCGCAGCATCCAAATCTGAACCAAATTGCGTAAAGGCTTCAAGTTCACGATATGAAGCCAAGTCAAGACGAAGTGTCCCAGCAACCTTCTTCATCGCTTTAATTTGCGCTGATCCACCTACACGTGATACGGAAGAACCCGCATCAATGGCTGGACGAATACCTGAGTTAAACAAGTTTTCTTGCAAGAAGATTTGTCCATCTGTGATTGAGATAACGTTTGTTGCGATATATGCTGAGATATCTCCGGCTTGCGTTTGGATGATTGGCAAGGCAGTAATTGAACCACCACCAAGATCATCCGAAACTTTAGCTGAACGTTCCAAAAGACGTGAGTGGAGATAGAAGACATCCCCTGGGTAAGCTTCACGACCTGGTGGACGACGGAGAAGCAATGAAAGTTCACGGTAGGCCACGGCTTGTTTAGACAAATCATCATAAACAATCAGTACGTGTTTTCCGTTATACATGAACTCTTCAGCCATTGCAACACCAGCATAAGGCGCAATGTAAAGCAATGGTGATGGTTGTGATGCAGAGGCAGTCACAACGATTGTGTAATCAAGAGCACCGTGTTTACGGAGAGTTTCTACTTGTGTACGAACTGTTGATTCTTTTTGACCAATAGCCACATAGATACAGATCATATCTTGACCTTTTTGGTTCAAGATCGCATCAATGGCTACTGAAGTTTTACCAGTTTGGCGGTCTCCGATAACCAATTCACGTTGACCACGTCCGATTGGAACCAAGGCATCAATGGCCTTAAGACCAGTTTGCAATGGCTCAGAAACTGATTTACGTTGCATAACACCTGGAGCAGGTGTTTCAACTGGACGGAAACCTGTTGTTTCGATGTCACCAAGACCATCAACTGGTTGCCCAAGTGGGTTTACTACACGACCAATAAGGGCTTCACCAACTGGAACTTCCATAATTTTTCCAGTACGTTTAACAATATCGCCTTCACGAATTGCTACGAAATCCCCCAAGATAATGATACCGACATCATTAGTTTCAAGGTTTTGGGCCATACCATAGGCACCATTTTCAAATTCGAGCAACTCACCACTCATAGCATTATCAAGACCACGAGCACGTGCGATACCGTCACCGATATAGGTAACGACACCAGTTTCAGTGACGTCAAAGTTTGGCTGGAAGTTTTCAATTTGCTTTTTAATTAAAGCGCTAATTTCTTGTGCGTTAATTGCCAAAAGTCACACCACTTTCTATTTCAAATTCGTTTTAAAGGTTTGCAATTGACTGCGAATTGACGTGTCAACAACCTTATTTTTTGCTTTGATGACGAATCCTCCGATGAGGTCCTCATCAATTTTTTCTACTAAACGACGTGTCTTAATCTCAAATTTTTGTGAAACAATCGCCAAAAGTCGAGCTTTTTGTTCTTCAGACAAGGGACTTGCTGATGTCACTGTGACATCGTAAGTATTGTCTTCTTGATCAAAGAGCTCAAGGACCAACTTCAACACATCATAGAGAATGTTGGCACGGTCATTGAGTAAGATTACCTCAAGAAAATTGTTCATATACACTGAACAAGACTCTTGAAACAAGCTCAAACTTTCTTTTTTAGCTTCACTTGTCACATTTTCCTGCGACAAGAAGGTTTTTAGATTTGTTTCAGCAAAAACTGTTAGGATTTGCCTTACTTCTTCTTGGATTGTTGACACGGCGTCTTGTTCAAAAGCGACTTCTACCAGGCTTCTGGCATACTGCTCAACAAGAGCTTGTGTTTTCTTATCCATTAAGCATCTCCTAATTGATCAAGATAGCTATCAATCAAGTCAGATTGCGCTTTAGCATCAAGGTTTTGTTTCATAACTTTTTCCGCCAAGAGGACAGTCAAGTCTGCAACTTCACCTTTAACTCCAGCAAGTGCTTCCACACGGCTTTGGGCGATGTCTTGATTTGCTTTTTCTTTCAAGCGTTTAGCTTCATCATGTGCTTCTGCAATGATTTTTGATTCTTGAGTTTTACCAGTTTCCTTGGCCCCATCAATAATTTGAGCCGCCTCAGTGCGAGCACCTGCTAACTCATCTTGACGTTTTTGTGCCAAGCTTTCTGCTTCTTGACGAGCATTTTCAGCACTATCAATATCTGTGGCAATTTTCTTTTCACGAGCAGCAAAGATTCCTGTAATTTGATCCCATGCGAATTTACGGATGAGGTAATACAAGAGAAAAACTGAGCCGAGTGTGATAATGATATTACCAAGTGTCGTACTATTAATCAGTAATGACATTTCATTTCTCCCTTTCTTAATTATTCTTCGTTGACTTTATCACCAATATAGTTTGAACTTAGGATAATAAAGACATAGGCTTGGATGAAGCCGATAAAGGCTGAAAAGGCAACCCAGACAAGGTTCAAAGCAAAGGATACAGGTGCTGCAAAGACAGACCATGTCACCAATTTAAGAATCAAGCCAGTAAGTACCTCACCAGAATAAATGTTACCAAACAAACGCAAGGCCAATGAAGCAAGATTGGTTATTTGTTCCAAAATGTTCATTGGGAGCATAGCTGGGTATGGTGAAAGGTAGCCTTTTAGATAGCCTTTAAACCCTTTTTTACGGATCCCCTCAATATGACTAATGAGGGTAATAATCAAAGAAAGAGTGATAGTAACACCGAAGTTCGATGTTGGAGAAGTCCAAAAATTGTAATGCTCACTTTTTACAGATACAAGCAAACCTAAGTTGTTTGCTGTAAAAACAAAGGTGAAAATTACAAACAAGAGCAAACTATAATTCTTCGTGAATTTCCCAAGATTTTGAGAAATGGTACTATTCACAAACTCATAGATGAACTCAAGCACATTTTGTTTTCCCTTTGGTTTAATGGTCATCTTACGACTTGACCAGAAAACCACTCCAAAAACGATAATTACTGTCAAGAGAGACATGGCAAGGACAGTCAAGTCAAAATCAATCCCAAATAATGAGACGGTTGGATTACTTGTAGTTTCCACTGCTCATCCCTCCTTCATCTTTTTATTTGTCTATTAGACAATGTAGCTAAGGGCAAACAATACGAAGAAGGTACCTTCGATAAAGGCAACACCAGTAAACATCAATGTTTGAAGTTTGCTAAACATCTCAGGTTGGCGAGCTGCAGCTTTAGCGACATTGGCAACGAGGATACCCTCACCAATAGATACACCCATAACGGCCAAACCGAGGCCTAAGATAGTTAAATTCATAGTAGAATTCTCCTTTTAATTTTTTTTTACCCTGTTATTTTAGTCCTATTTTCCACGAAAGTCAACGAATTGACGGTTTTTTAGACGTTTTCACTGACTTTGCCTAACGTTTTCACTATTTTTGCGTAAGCGTTTACTTTTAATGAACAGGCTGATCTGCTAATTCCAAAAAAAAACAAGCCTAACTATGGCAGGTTAGACTTGTTTGGGAAATTTATGAAAAAAAGAAAGTTTCACTGTCTGACTCAGCGTCAGAGGTGTGAGTTCTACCGAACCATGTTCAGCAATACTTATTAGGATGATTATAGTATAGCTTGGGTTGCTTAAAGAAAGCTGAAGGAAAGCTGATTATTTTTTTCAAATTGCTCCATTATTTCTTTTAAAAGTCCTGCTAACTCCAAACGTAGGAGACACTACTCCGACACTTTTTAATATTGGTATCGATCTATATCAAATGATTAACTTATCAATAATCACCATTGATGTTGCTTCTTTCCTTGAATAAAATAAACACTAATATTATCAGATGTTAGACGACTTACCCAGCCTTGATTTTTTATAGCCTAGGAACAACAATACCAACCCTTGGAGACTTTGTATTTTTCATAAAATGACGTGTATAAAACGGTAACTCGTCAGATTTAACAACTTCTGTTGTTCAAAAAGCTTCTGCTATCTTCCTTTCGTTGTCAACGATAGAATCTGGAAGCTCACTGTACCTAGATTTATATAATGTGAGATTCCTAGACTTTATCATTCTGTGATTATAGTCAATTTGAAATATAGATAGTTTGAAGCATCTGAACTTATTTTTGTTATAATATCTTATATAACTATTTACTTGTAATCGAAAGGAAATAAAATGAGTTTTACAATTTTGAAAGAGGAAGAGTTTACATCTTTCATAGAAAAATGTAAAGAACATTCGTTCATGCAAACAGTATCAATGTCTAATCTCCTAAGAAAAAGAGGATTCGAGACTAAGTTTTTAGGTTGGAAAAGTAATAATGAAATTACTGTTGCTGCTATTGCTTTCATGAAGCATTTGACTGGAGGAGTCAGAATAGAAATTAATAGTGGTCCATCGTATACAGATGAATCCGACTTAAAGAGTTTTTATCATGAATTACAACTTTTTGCTAAGAAACAGGGAGCTCTAGAACTGGTTGTAAAGCCAGACGACACTTATCAGACATTTGAAATTGATGGAAAGCCTACTGAACCTGAGAAAACAGAATTAATTTCTACACTAACAGATCTTGGCTACAAATTTGATGGTTTACAGGTAGGCTATCCTGAAGGGGAACCAACCTGGCATTATTTGAAAAATCTTGAGGGCTTTGATGAAACATCCTTATTAAAATCATTTAACAAAAATAGCGTCAGAAACATCAAAACTGCTCTCGACTATAATGTTATTGTTCGCAAAATAAATAAAGGCGAAATCACAGAATTCAAAAAGATTATAGAAGAAACCGGAAAAAGGCAAGGGTTTGAAGATAAAAGTTTAGATTATTATACAGATCTATATGATGCATTTGGTGATAACGCTGATTTCTTGGTAGCAGAGTTAGATTTTGAAAAAAGCTTAGATCACATAAATAGTAAACTTACCTCACTGAACCCTAAGAGCAAACAGTATGAGCAACAAGCTCAAAAATTGAATAAACAAAAACAGATCATTTCAGAGCTCAAACAAAAAATTAATACAGAGAAGATACTTCTTGCTTGTGCTTTAATACTATATACACAAGATCAGGCCACCTATCTATTTGGAGGTTCCTATACAGAATTTCAAAAATTCTCTGCTGCTTTCTTAATTCAGTATCATGCCATGAAATGCACTTTGAAGAGAAATATTATGAGTTATAATTTCCTTGGAATTACAGGCGTGTTTGACGGCTCTGATGGAGTTCTACGATTTAAACAAAACTTTAACGGTTATATTGTTCGTAAGATGGGAACCTTCCGTTATTACCCACAACCTTTAAAATACAAACTTATCCAAGGACTTAAAAAGCTTCTTAAACGTTCTTAGTTTAAAGAATACTGTTTGCTATTCTCTCCTTGAAAATAAACACAAAATTCTAATACAACAAAAAGTCATCATATGATGACTTTTTGTTGTATTAGAATCGACGTGAGACTATTCTCAATAGTCATAATCACCCGTCTAACAGTTAATTTGCTTAAACGCTAAAAAACCAAATACCGGCCAGTGCCCAAGCATTTTCTTCAAATCTTAGTGCACTTGACTCGTCACAAACTCTCAAAGAAGAATTCGCAGTACTTAGTATTATCAGTAAAGCTTTCAATACACTCTCGCATAATAGGTGATTTATTTGTCTCATACCTTCGAAGCGAGACAAGCTTAAACTCACATAAAAAAAATCCAACCCTAAGGCTGGACGCTATCACAGATGCCACCACCGAGAATTGAACTCGGAACGGAGCATTACCATTGCTCTATTATACCATTTAACTATAGCGGCAACTGTTTTAATCTTACCATACTTCTATTTACTGTGGCAAGATTTTTTGCTTATTTTTTATAAATTTAAGTCTTGGTAAGGCGTACGGTAACCAACCTGTAAAACCTTACCATCTTTAATCAAGATAGGACGTTTAATCAACATACCATCTGAAGCCAAGAGTTCAACAGCTTCATCAAGAGATAGTGTCGGTAGCTTATCCTTTAAACCTAGAGAGCGGTAGGATTGACCACTCGTATTGAAGAATTTCTTAAGTTCTAAATCTGACCCTTCCAAAAGCTCTTTTAAAAATTGAGCTGAAGGTGGATTTTCCTTAATATTAATAGATTCAACATCTAAACCTAATTGATTGAGTTCTGCCTTTGCCTTACGGCAAGTGCTACATTTTGGATATTCATAAAAAGTGTACATGTTTTTCTCCTTTTTTCTAGCATAAGCTATCTCTCTGGGACTGTCAAACCTGATGTCTTCTAAATGCAGTAGAAAACACTTAGCTTCTTCTCCTGCTGCATAATTACCTATCTGACCACTACTAGGCAAGACACGATGACAAGGGACCAGAATCAACCAAGGATTTTTACCAACAGCAGTTCCCACAGCCTGTGCGGATTTGCAGGAGATTTGCTGGCTAATCTGTCCATAGCTAATGGTCCGTCCATAAGGTATCTCCCCTAAAACTGACCAGACTTTTTGTTGAAAATCTGTCCCTCTATCAGCTAGAGGTAGGATATCTGGACTTGGATTATCCCCCTTAAAATAAGCCTCTAACCAATGCTTGGTCTTTTTCAAGATAGAATTTGAGGTGTCTACTAGCTCCTCTTCCTTGATCCCTGCCTGAAAATGTTTTTGCCCCTCCAACCAAACACCATAAAGCGCTTGGTCACTTGCCACCAAGCACAAGCGTCCAATAGGAGATAAATAATACTGACGATAAAGCATATCTTTATTATAACAAAAAAGACAGGAATCTCTTGTTCCTGTCAATTAACTCTTATGATTTACCTTTAATCAAACGCACACGAACGATATTTTCACTAGCTTCAAACTTGGCAACCAATTCATCAATCTTAGACTTGTCTGTTTCATCAAGGTCAAGAAGTGTATAGGCATAGTCACCCTTAGAACGGTTGATGATATTATCAATATTGATATTAAAATCAGAAACCGCTGTAGAGATACGAGCCACAATATTAGGCACGTTTTTATTAATCAAAGTGATACGGTATGGGGCACTTAAGGCCTGTTGAACACGTGGGAAGTTGACAGAGTTAACAATTTCACCTGTTTCCATGAAACGACGAATGGTTTGACCTGCCATAATCGCACAGTTAAGTTCTGCTTCACCTGTTGATCCACCAACGTGTGGGAAGACAGTCACATTAGGTTTGTTAAGGAGATCTTCTGTACCAAAGTCTGTGATATAGCGTTTAACCACACCTGTTTCCAAAGCATCAAAGAGGGCATCGTTATCTACCAACTCTGCACGAGCAAAGTTAATGATAGTTGTCCCTTTTTGCATGAGGTTAAAGGCATCCGCATTGAAAGTACCTTTTGTATCTGGTGTCAATGGAACGTGAACAGTGATATAGTCACAGTTTTCAAAAATCTCTTTAAGATCAGAAACACGTTTTACATGGTGAGAGATATTCCAGGCAGCTTCAATAGAAACATATGGGTCGTAACCATAGACCTTCATTCCCAAACGGTAAGCATAATTGGCAATACGTGCACCAATCGCACCAAGCCCGATAACACCCAATGTCTTACCAGTAATCTCGCTACCTGCAAACTGTTTCTTACCTGCTTCAATTTGTTTAGGAACATCGTCACCACTAAGTGTGTTAACCCAAGCATTGGCCGCAATATAGTCACGTGCTGAGAGTAAGATAGAGGCCAAAACAGCTTCTTTAACAGCGTTAGCATTGGCACCTGGAGTATTGAAGACAACAATCCCTTTTTCAGTTGCTTCGTCAACTGGGATATTGTTAGTACCTGCACCAGCACGCGCAATAGCTTTCAAGTTGTCAGGGAAGACAGTATTATGGAGATTTTGACTACGAATGATAAAGGCATCCGGATTTTCCGCTAAATCACCATCAATTTGGAAATGATTTCCAAGTTCCTTCAAACCAATCTGGTTAATATTGTTATACGTTTTTACACTAAATACCATAATTTTATTCCTCTTAAATCAATGTATCCCGTGGTGAGCTGCTTCATCAAGTTCTTGATAAAAGGCTTTCTCCCGCTTAGTTTTGATTTTCTGATAAGCAAGACGTTCACCATCAATAGGAACCTTGCCACAATAGACATAGCCAAGCTTCTCCAAAATATGCTGCATGACAGTATTCTTTTCATGCGTATCGCAACGGAAATCATGAGCATCAGTCCCCTCAATAAGACCTTGAATAAAGGTTTGAGCAATGCCTTGACCCGTAAATTCACTTAAAACGGCAATTCTATGAAAAGTAATGTAGCGCTTATTGTGGTGTTTCCAGTCCCCGTCATAGATTTTGTCGTAGGCAGGGTCTCCATCAACAATCACCGCAGCATAAGAAACGATTTGACCATCAACAATCCCTACATAGGCCTGCCCATTAAGGACATCGTCAAAGATAGTTTCTTCTGTAGGGTAACCATCAGCTCCTTGCCATTGGGTACTCCCTGCTTCTGCTAAAGCAGTTCTAGCACTCTCAATCACAGTCATGATAGCCCCAATTTCATTTGGGAAGGCTTGTCTAATTTCCATCTCTTTACCTAATTATTTATTTTCGGCTTCAAATTTCTTCATAAAGTCAATCAAGTCAAGTACACCCTGACGTGGGAAAGCGTTATAAACACTAGCACGCATACCACCTACTGAACGGTGTCCTTTGATATTCTTGAAACCAAGAGCATCTGCTTCTGCTACAAATTTAGCATCCAACTCTTTACTTGGTGTTACAAATGGAATATTGCAGACAGAACGATCCTTGGCATCTTTGACAGGATTTGTATAGAAATCAGAGGACTCAATGTAATCGTAGAGAAGACCTGATTTCTCACGTTGAATTTCAGCCATCTTGTCCACGCCACCAATTTCATTTTTAACCCAGTCAAAGACGAGTTTTGAAATATAGATGTTGAAACATGGTGGTGTATTGTAAAGTGATCCTGCTTCAGCTTGAATACGGTAATCCAACATGGCAGACAATTGTGGTTGGTCGTTAAGGAAGTCTTCACGAACGATAACCACTGTAACACCAGCAGGTCCAATATTTTTCTGAGCACCAGCATAGATAAGGGCAAAGTCCTCAACATTGTAACGAGCAGCCAAAATATTTGAAGACATATCAGCTACAATTGGCACACCATTAGTATCAGGCAAATCGTAGATAGATGTTCCTTCAATGGTATTGTTCGTTGTCAAGTGAACATAAGCAGCTTCTGGATCAATTGTTGCTGGGTCAAAACTTGGGATATGATCGTAAACAGTTTCTTCTGAAGAGGCCAAAAGAATTGGTTCAAAAGGAATGGTTTTTGAAAGTTTAACAGCTTCTGTATAAGCTTTTTTTCCCCATGAACCACCTACAAGGTAGTAAGCTTTCTTACCTTGAGCGAGGTTAAGTGGGACCATTGTAAATTGTGTTGAAGCGCCACCTTGCAAGAAAATAACCTTATAGTTATCTGGAATAGCCATGAGCTCACGAAGTGTCGCTTCCGCATCTTTAACGATTTTGTCAAATTCTGGAGAACGGTGGGACATTTCTAGCACGGACATACCGGAATCTTGATAGTTAAGCAATTCAGCTTGGGCTTTTTCAAGCACTGGTTTTGGTAATGTAGCAGGTCCTGCTGAGAAATTATAAATTGTCATAAAGACACCTCCAAAATTTTAATGGTCCTATTATAGCGAATTTTCTGAATATTGTAAAGTGTTAACAGTAAAAAACGAACGGGATTAACCGCTCGCCACAAAAAAGTTAGCTATTTTATGTATATTTTGATCAGTAATTGATTTTAGTATCCGTTTATTTTTGCTTAAGAAAATAGGCTGCCCCAATTAGATTAGCTCCATTATGATGATGACAAGCAACAATCTCGGGACGTTTAATAATTTTACCGATAAAGTCAATCTCATGGTGAACCTTATCAAACTGGCGATTGACCTCCTTGATAAGAATCGGTTGCGCTGAAATACCACCTCCAATAACAAAGGTTTCCACATCAAAGATGGTTTGAAGATTCAAAATGGTAATGGCTAGATTACGGCAATAGCTTTCAAAAAGCGAATAGACTGTTTCATCTCCTGCATTTATGGCCTTAAACGCGGCTAAACCATCCTTTAAATCTGAGTTACCTAGCACTTCATTTACCTTGGTAATTAAACCGACAGCCGACAAATCCATGCCTCGCATCAATGAAGGATCAACTTTTTCCATTTGAACTGGTAACAGAAAGGTCAACTCCCCTGCTTGAAAGTGGCTTCCTTGAAAAAGTTTACCATTAATAATGAATCCACCACCTAGACCTGAACCCAAAACAAGGGCTGCACCATTGGTCACTCCTTGCAAATGACCTGTGGCTAGCTCTGCCAAGGCCGCTGCTTTACCATCATTAAGTGCCATTACAGGTAGATGGTACTTGGCTTCGAGGACCTCTTTAATACGAAAGCCGTGGAAGAACCTCAATAAGCCACCATGATAAATCACACCTTCCTCAGTATCAACTGTCCCTGGAACACTAATTGCTAAACCTGATAAGTCTACTTCAACTGAAGTAACTTTCTGATCAATCACGTCAATAGCTTGTTCCAAGGTTTGTGGGGATGACTGCGTCGGCAGATTCTTTTCAATGGCGAACTGCTCCGAAACAAGTGCTGACTTCATCTGTGTTCCCCCAAAATCAATCGCTAAAATCGTCATAAGCATCCTCCACAGATTGTTATTCGTCATTATAACACAAAAGAGCAAAAACTAGAAAAAACGGTTCCAAAATGCTATCATAAACTTACAGAATTAGATAAAAGGAGTTATCTCACATGACTAAATTTCTACACACTTGTGTCCGTGTCAAGGACCTAGAAGCCTCACTTAAATTCTATAAAGAAGCTCTTGGTTTCAAAGAAGCTCGTCGCAATGATTTTCCAGAATATAAGTTCACCCTTGTCTACTTGCAACTCGAAGATGATCCTGATTACGAGTTGGAATTAACCTACAACTACGACCATGAAGCTTATGATCTCGGAGATGGATACGGGCATATCGCCGTTGGTGTTGATGACCTAGAAGCTACACACCAAGCTCACAAAGAGGCTGGCTATACTGTCACAGACCTCTCAGGTCTTCCTGGTAAACCAAAAATGTACTACTTTATCACTGATCCAGATGGCTATAAGATTGAAGTTATCCGTTTGACGCAATTCCTAGAAAAATAAAACAAAAAAAGTCAGATCGTATAGATCTGGCTTCTTTTTGTGCTTAATTTTTATTATCTGTCTTTAAGGCTGACAAAATTTGGGTACGAATATCATCCACACCGTTTGGATTATTTGGTAGGAATAAGGTTTGATTGCCTTTTGCCGCAAAAGTATTAAGGGTATCTAGATATTGGTTAGTCAAGAGAATAGACATAATCTGCTCTTCAGACATACCCACATTGGCCTCTTTAAGTTCTGCGATAGATTCAGCCAATCCATCAACGATTGCCTTACGTTGTTGGGCAATACCGACCCCGTGAAGACGATCTTTTTCAGCTTCGGCTTCGGCTGCTGTGACAATCTTAATCTTATCAGCTTCTGCCAATTCTTGAGCTGCTACACGCTTACGTTGAGCAGCATTGATTTCGTTCATAGACTGTTTAACTTCAGCATCTGGTTCAACTTTGGTAATCAAGGTCTTAACAATGATATACCCATAAGTTGTCATTTCTTCGGCCACTTGGTGTTGAACCTCAAGGGCAATTTCATCCTTCTTCTCAAAGAGCTCATCAAGTGTCAATTTAGGAACTGATGAACGGAGAGCATCCTCAATGTATGATTTAATTTGAGCTTCTGGACGCATGAGTTTATAGTAAGCATCTGTTACATTTTGCTCATTAACACGATATTGAGTAGCCACATTCATCATGACAAAGACATTGTCCTTTGTTTTAGTCTCAACCACAATCTCACTTTGAAGCAAACGTAGTTGAATACGAGCGGCAATTTTATCGATACCAAATGGTAAACGCATATGAATCCCACTCGTTGCAATCTTTTGATAACGTCCAAAACGTTCAACGATAGCCACTGACTGTTGACGTACAACGTAAAGCATACTAATGAGAATTCCCAAAATAATCAGGAAGGAAAACAGTAAAAAGAGAAGTGCTGCTTGCATGTTAAGTCCTCCAAAATAAACATTAAAAATTTCTTTGTTTTATTATAGCACAGTAATACAATTTTTCAAGAAAAATAGCATGGCTCGTTCGAAATAGTGTAAAAGAGACACTTTCTTTATCACTGATGTGTCAGCACTCCTGAAAACTTGAAAATTCCTGCTAATCGAGAAAGTTGTACGCAACAGGCGAGACTTTTCGAAATAAGAAAAAGGCTGAAACGATTGCGTTTCAGCCTCTTAGTATTTTCGAAAATAAAATCGTTTGAAGAATCATTCTAGATGGCATCTAAAACTCAAATCTCAAATGACTTATTTACGATACATCTTAACTTGAAGGTAAATATCGTTATAGATTCCGAGCCATTTTTGTCCTAAGTTGTTATAAACTTCAAGGTTTTTAATGGTTGATTCTGAGGGATAAAAGGCTTTATCATCGGTGATACTCTTTGGAAGCAAGGCTTTAGCTGCTTGGTTAGGTGTGGCATAACCGATATATTCAGCATTTTGCGCTGCATTTTCCGGTTTAAGCATGAAGTTGATAAAGGCATAAGCCTCTTTTTCATGCTTTACAGTCTTAGGAATCACCAGATTATCAAACCAAAGGTTTGAGCCTTCAGATGGGACAACATAACGTAGGTCCTCATTTTTATCAAGCATCTCACTAGCTTCCCCTGAGAAAGTCACTCCGATAGCTGCGTCACCTTGAACCATGTAGCCCTTCATCTCATCACCAACAATAGCCTTGATTTTTGGTGTTAGACTATTAAGTTTAGTTTCAGCCAAACGTAATTCAGTCATGTTCTTCGTATTCAAGCTATATCCCAGGCTATTGAGTGAGAAACCAAGGACTTCACGCGCACCATCAACTAGCATAATCTGGTTTTTGTAATCTGGTGACCAAAGATCATCCCAGTGCTGTGGTGCTTTTTTCACCAATTTTGTATTATAAACAATACCGACAGTTCCCCAGAAATAAGGGATGGAATAGTCATTGTGAGGGTCAAAACTAAGCCCTTTAAAGCTTGAACCAATCTGGTCAAAACCTTTGATTTTAGATTTATCCAACTTCACCAAAAGGTCTTCCTTAACCATTTTATCAATGGTATAGTCTGACGGCACAGCGATATCGTAGGTTGTTCCGCCCTGCTTAATCTTGGTATACATGGCTTCATTGGAATCAAAGGTTTCGTACTGGACCTTGATGCCCGTTTCTTTTGTAAACTTGGTCAGAAGGTCTGGGTCAATATAATCACCCCAGTTATAGATAACTAATTTGTCTGACACATTTCCAGTACGACTCTGCATGTAGGCAGAGATGCCCCAAAGGAAGAAGATAATGGCTAAGATACCTGCCAGAAATTGATAGAGTCTACGCATCCTGCTCCTCCTTCTCCTTGGTAATCGCATAATAACCTATCACTAAAAGAATAGAGAATAGGAAAACAACGGTTGACAAGGCATTGATTTCCAGAGAAATCCCCTTACGTGCACGTGAGTAAATTTCCACAGCAAGTGTTGAAAAACCATTCCCCGTTACAAAGAAGGTTACTGCAAAGTCATCCAACGAATAGGTAAAGGCCATGAAATAACCAGCAATAATACCAGGTGTCAAGTATGGCAACATAACCTCACGTAACATCTGCCATTGAGTTGCACCTAGGTCATAAGCGGCATTCACCATATCTCGATTCATTTCCTTGAGACGTGGCAACACCATGAGAACCACGATTGGGATTGAAAAGGCAATGTGACTCAATAAGACAGATACAAAGCCTAGTTGGAAACCAATCAAGGTGAAGAGAATCAAGAAACTTGCACCAATCATGACGTCCGGTGCAACCATGAGCACGTTATTTAGGGATAAAATCCCAGTCTGCTGCTTCTGTTTACTCTCATAGATAAAGATAGACCCAAAGGTACCAATAATCGTTGCCAGAAGAGCGCTAAGGAAAGCTAAAAAGAAGGTTTGAGCCAGAATTAACATAAGACGGCTATCTGAAAACATGCTCTGGTAGTTATCCAGAGTAACACCTGTGAAACTATTCATATCGCCACCACTATTGAAAGAATAGGCGATTAAATAGAAGATTGGCAGGTAAAGGATAACAAAGACAAGAGCTAAATAGAGATTTGCAAATTTTTTCATTGACGTCTCTCCTTTGTTAACCACATTGTCGCAATCATAGCAGCAATAAGAACAACACCAATGGTTGCCCCCATTCCCCAGTTTTGTGTCGTGAGGAAGTGCTGTTCGATAGCTGTCCCTAAGGTGATAACTCGGTTACCACCAATCAAACGTGTCAGCATAAAGAGGCTGAGACTAGGAATAAAGACCGACTGGACGCCAGAGCGTACCCCATTAAGCGATAAGGGAAAAATAACCTTGGTAAAGGTCTGCCAATCATTGGCTCCCAAATCTTTACTTGCATTCACAATATTTTCATCCAAATCATCTAGTACATTGAAAATCGGTAGAATCATAAAGGGAATTTCAATGTAACTAGCTACGAAAATAAAGGAGAAATCCGTAAAGAGAATTTGCATGGGTGCAATCCCAAAGAAACCGAGAAAGGCATTGATACCGCCTTGTTGACCAAAAATCCCCATAAAAGCATAGGCTTTCAGAAGGAGATTGACCCAGGTTGGCAAAATGACCAACATTAACCAAAGTTGCTTATGCTTCAGTCTGGTTAAAAGATATGCCGTCGGATAAGAGATGAGGAGAGTTACTAGAGTAATGATGGCTGCATAAAGAACTGAGTTAAAACTCATCCTTAAGTAAGTCCAACTTGAAAAGAAGGTGCCATAATTATCCAATGTAAAGTTGCCACTGATATCAAAGAAAGACTGATAGAGTAGCATGAGCACTGGAGCAACCACGAAGAGTAAGAGCCATAGGAGGTAAGGTACCGAGAAGAGGCTAGCTGTTTTCTTCATAGCGCTCCTCCTCAATGGCATTAATCAAGCCATCTTCATGTTCTTCCACTTCCACATATTCTTCAATACGTGCATCGAACTCTTCTTCTGTCTCATTAAGACGCATGATATGAATATCCTCAGGCGTAAAATCAAGACCGATAATCTCACCCTCAATTGCCTTACGGGTTGAATGAATCATCCATTCATTGCCAAGATTGTCATAGGCAATGATTTCATAGTGGACCCCACGGAAGAGCTGAGTTTCCACGCGAACTTGCAATTTGCCTTCCTCAGGAAGTGTAATCTGCAAATCTTCAGGACGAATAACCACTTCGACAGGTTCGTTAGGACGCATTCCTCCATCGACAGATTCAAAACGTTTCCCATTGAACTCAACCAAATAGTCCTCAATCATAACACCTGGAAGGATGTTGGATTCTCCAATAAAGGTTGCAACAAAGTGATTGATAGGTTCGTCATAGATATCAACCGGAGTTCCTGATTGAACAATTTCACCATCATTCATAACAAAAATCCAATCCGACATGGCCAAGGCCTCTTCTTGGTCATGGGTAACAAAGACAAAAGTAATCCCTAGACGTTGCTGTAATTCGCGCAACTCGTATTGCATTTCAGTACGTAGTTTCAAATCCAGTGCTGACAAGGGCTCATCCAAAAGGACCACACGTGGTTGGTTAATAATCGCACGGGCAATGGCCACACGTTGACGTTGACCACCTGATAATTTTTGAATTGAGCGCTTTTGATAACCATTTAGTTGAACCATCTTTAAGGCTTCTTCTACACGCTCTTCGATTTCCTTTTTTGGCACCTTTTTCAATTTAAGGGCAAAAGCCACATTGTCAAAGACATTCATATGTGGAAAGAGGGCGTAAGATTGAAAAACGGTGTGGACATCCCTTTTATTAATAGGAATATCATTGATACGCTTTCCATCCAAAAGGACGTCACCACTGGTCGCATCTAAGAGACCTGCAATGATGTTCAAAATCGTTGATTTACCAGAACCAGAAGCCCCGAGTAGGGTATAGAACTTACCTTCTTCTAGTTCAAAGTTGATGTCTTTTAAAACTTGTGTGCCACTATCTTCAAACACTTTTGAGACGTTTCGAAAGGCAATAATCGGATTAGTCAATTGTCATAAATCCTCCATGGATAGCAAATATAGGGATAGGGTTTTATTAGTTTAATTTGTCGCCAATGATACGTACTTCAGGCTCAAGTGTTACACCTGAATTTTCCTTAACCTTAGCGATGACATCTGCAATAAGATCTTCATAGTCTTTAGCTGTTCCGTGATCAACATTGACCATGAATCCAGCATGCTTAGTTGACACCTCAACACCACCGATACGATGTCCCTTGAGATTTGCTTCCACAATAAGCTGACCTGCAAAATGACCTGGTGGGCGTTTAAAGACCGAACCACATGAAGGGTATTCAAGAGGTTGTTTAAGCTCTCGCAAATGATTAAGACGATTCATCTCATTCTTGATTTGCTCGTAATCTCCTGGTTTGAGGTTAAATTTAGCTGAAATAACCACTTCACCTGTTTCTTGGAGCACTGAACGACGATAACCAAAACGCATATCTCTTGCGTCAATCGTACGAACATCACCGTCTTTTGTAAGAACCTGAGCAGAAACCAAGATATGGGCAATCTCGCCACCATAGGCACCAGCATTCATAAAGACGGCACCACCAACACTACCTGGAATCCCCGCTGCAAATTCAAAACCAGTCAAACTTTGAAAACGGGCTACCTTGGTCGTCGCAATCAGGTTAGCTCCCGCTTCAGCTTCAATTTGATAACCATTAACTGCGATACCATTAAGTCTGTCAAACATAATCACAAAACCTCTGATACCACCGTCACGGACAATCAAATTACTAGCATTACCAAGAACCAACCAAGGAATGTCATGCTTATTAGCAAATTTGACAATACGAGAGAGTTCATAGCGGTTACGTGGAAAGGCCAAATAATCTGCTGGACCACCAACCTTGGTATATGTATAACGTTTTAAGGGTTCGTCGAAACGAATATCAATTTCCACTAAATCTTCTTTAAGTTCATCTAACATGTTATTTTCCATACTTTTTCTATACATTGATTTCTTTGTAGGTATCGTGATAGACTCCCCCATGTTACTATCACTACCTAAAAATGAGTTAGTATTTTTCCCTAAAAATTAGAAGAAAAATACAGCAAAAAGCCAAGTTTAATTATAGCAAAAATTCCCCATCTTGACGACAAGGAATTTCACGCAAAGCTAGTCCATAAGTTCCAATTTACGGACATCACTAGTGTTTAAGTGACTCAAATAATTTTTGTAGGCTTGCCCAGTTTTGGGGTCAACCAAATCATCTGCTATTTCTACTAAGGGCACCAAAACAAAAGCTCTCTGGCTCATATAAGGGTGGGGCACTTTAAGGTGCTCAGTCTCCCAAATTTCCTGCCCATATAGAAGAATATCGATATCTACTGTCCGAGGCCCCCAATGCTCATGACGAACGCGATCAAGATCTTTTTCAATTTGCTGACATGACCTTAGTAAGGTCTCTGCTGGCAACTTCGTCTCTAAAGCCAAGGCAAGATTCAAAAAATCAGCCTGATTTGTCAGTCCCCAAGCAGCCGTTTCATAATAAGAGGATACCGCTTTAACCTCCGTCTCAGGTAGGTCATTCAAGGCCTTCACAGCTTTTTGAAGATAGCCCTGACGGTCTCCCATATTAGATCCCAAACTCAAATAAACTCTTGTCATCGGCTACGCTCCAATTCGATACCAACACTCTTATAATGCCCATTAATTGGGGGATTTTCCTTGGTAATTCGAACTTTAATAGATTGAATTGGTGGAAACTGTGCAAATAGATCCTCGCAAATTGCACCAGCTAAACGCTCAATCAAAATGTACTTTTTATCTTCCACTTGTTTTTGCACAGCTTCAAAAACCAATCCATAGTGAACCGTATCATCTAGATTGTCACTCTGTGAGGCCTTGGTTAGATCAACAGCCAATTCCAAATCTACCACAAAAATTTGTCCCAGGGTCTGTTCCTCAGCAAAAGCCCCGTGATAGCCATAAAAACGGCAACCATTTAAAATAATTTTATCCATAGTTTCTCCTTCACACGACTAGACTCCTCTTTATTCTAGCACAAAACAGTTGAAAAGTTGGTCTCTAATTAGTATGATATTTTAGACAGATCTGAAGTTATTGTGTTTACGCGTATGCAATCGGTTGCATAATTCTTCTGATTTGGTAAAATATAGGCACAGGAGTTAAAAAGATTCCTGATTACAAGCAAGACTATCTCAACTAATTAAGGAAAAAACTATGACAAATCAAACCGCAATGCAATACTTTGAATGGTATCTTCCAAGTGACGGTCAACACTGGAACAATTTGGCTGATGATGCCCAACATTTAGCAGACCTGGGCATCAGCCACGTTTGGATGCCACCTGCTTTTAAGGCCACCAACAAAGATGATGTTGGTTACGGAGTCTATGACCTCTTTGACCTTGGAGAATTCGACCAAAAAGGAACAGTCCGCACCAAATACGGCCTCAAAGAAGAGTATCTCAATGCTATCAACCAACTCAAAGAAGTTGGTATTGTACCTATGGCCGACGTTGTGCTTAACCACAAGGCAGCAGCCGATAAACTCGAGACCTTCGAAGTGGTCGAAGTTGACCCAGAGGACCGTACCCAAGAAATCAGCGAACCATTTGAAATCGAAGGTTGGACACACTTCACCTTTGACGGACGTAATAAAGCCTACAACGATTTTGAATGGCACTGGTACCACTTTAACGGAACTGACTTCGATGCCAAACGTAATAAAAGTGGCATCTATCTTATCCAAGGTGACAACAAAGGTTGGGCAGACAACGACTTGGTTGACAATGAGAATGGTAACTTTGACTACCTTATGTATGCTAACCTAGACTATAAACACCCTGAAGTTATTGAAAACATTTACGAATGGGCAGATTGGTTCGTTGAAACAACAGGCGTTCAAGGATTCCGCATGGATGCAGTCAAGCACATTGATTCATTCTTCATGCGTAACTTTATTCGTGATGTCAAAGAAAAACAAGGTCAGGATTTCTATGTCTTTGGTGAATTTTGGAATGGTAACGAAGAGGAAAATAATATCTATCTTGAAAAGATTGAAAAACGTTTTGACCTCGTCGATGTTCCCCTCCACAACAATCTACACAAGGCTAGCTTAGATGGTGCCGATTATGATTTGACGACAATTTTCGATCATTCCTTGGTCAAAAATCATCCTGAACATGCTGTAACCTTCGTAGACAACCACGACACTCAACGCGGACAAGCTCTAGAATCTACTGTTGAAGAATGGTTTAAACCAGCTGCTTATGCTCTCATCCTTCTCCGTGAAGACGGTCTTCCTTGCCTATTTTATGGTGACTACTATGGAATCGAAGGTGAATTTGCTCAAGAAAATTTCCAAGAAACCCTAGATACCTTGCTCTACGCTCGTAAAGACCTAGCTTACGGAGAGCAAACAGACTACTTTGATGATCCAAACTGTATTGGATGGACACGCTCTGGCAACGAAGATGGCGCTCCATTAGCTGTAACAATCTCTAATGATGCTGCTAACAGCAAGTCTATGGAAATTGGTAGTGATTGGGCTGGACAAACCTTCTATGACATTCTTGGAAACTGCTCTGATACTGTAACCATTGACGAAGACGGATGGGGAGACTTCCCAGTTTCTGAAAAATCTGTCAGCGTTTGGACAATTCAAGACTAAGAAAAAAAGCTCAATTGAGCTTTTTTTAGTATCATAGAATTCCTGAAATGGTCTTAACAATATCACGATTGGCGTCAACATTATGTACACGGACAATCTGACAACCCTTGCTAACAGCATAGCCAGATAGAGCAGCCGTTCCCTGATCGCGGTCCTTAGCTTGGGTATTTCCACCTAGTAGGTAGTCCACAACACGCTTACGAGAAATCCCAAAAAGAACAGGATAGCCTAGGGCAACGACCTTGTCCAAACCTTTTAGCAGGTCAATATTGTGTTGGACATTTTTCGCAAAGCCAAAGCCTGGATCAATCCAGATATTGTCCTTGACCACACCTGCTTCCAAGGCGGCCTGAGCACGTTGACTGAGGAATGTACAGACATCTTCTGTGACATCATTGTATACTTCTTCTTTTTGATTATGCATGAGAATAATCGGCACATTCTTTTCAGCTGCTAAAGCTAGCATCTGACCATCATAGAGTCCAGCCCAGACATCATTTAGAATATCTGCACCTGCTTCAAGAGCAGCTCTGGCAGTGGCTGTCTTATAGGTATCAATACTGATGAGCACATCATATTTTGCCTTGATAGCCTGAATAACTGGCACGATACGAGCAATCTCTTCTTCCTCAGTTACAAATTCTGCTCCTGGTCTTGTAGATTCGCCACCTACATCGATAATGGCAGCCCCTTGGGCAATCATACGCTCAACCTGAGCCAAAGCATCTTCTACAGTGTCAAAATCGCCACCATCTGAGAAAGAATCAGGGGTGACATTCAAGATTCCCATAATACAGGCCTTACCTGCAATCTCATGTTTGCCAATAAACATCTTAACTCCTAAAAATCACGCATCAATGAAAGAATTTCCTTGCGTTCTTCACGGTCTTCTTTATAAAGGCCCTTAGCGACAGTTGTGATTGTCTTACTTCCTGGTTTCTTAATGCCTCGCATGGTCATGCACATGTGCTCTGCTTCAACCATGACAAAAACTCCTCGAGGATTCAGAGCTTCTTCAAGTGCTGTAGCAACTTGATCGGTAAGACGTTCTTGCAACTGCGGACGACGAGCAGCTACTTCAACCGCACGCGCTAATTTGGAAAGTCCTGTCACCTTGTCTCCACTTGGCAAATAAGCCACGTGGGCCTTACCATAAAATGGAACCAAATGGTGCTCACACATAGAGTAAAAAGGAATATCCTTGACAAGGACAACTTCGTCATGGACTTCTGAAAAGACAGCTGTAAATTGATCCTTAGGGTCTTCATTTAGACCTGAAAACATTTCAGCATACATCTTAGCCACACGTTTTGGTGTGTCCAAAAGTCCCTCACGCTCAGGATTTTCACCTAGAGCTTCCAATAGTTGATAGACTGCTTGTTCTACTTTTTCTTGATTTGCCATAATTTCCTCTTGCAACGTTATAATACTATCTATTATACCTTATTTTGCTGGATTTTTCTTGCAAAAAATAAGATTTCCTAGCTACCTAATTCTCAAAAAAAGCGAAGACTCACCTCCTCACAAAGGCTGTCATCGCTTATATTTTTTAGTCTTTCAAGTGGTAAGAATAAGATGAAATGACAATATTCTCACGCCATTTGAGGTAATATTTCAATCGCAAACTCATCTGGTTATGAAGCATGGTTTGCCATGATTTTTTAGGCACAAACTGAGGAATCATGACTGTCAGAGTCGCATTATCCTTCTCAGCTTGAGTAGCGACCTCGTCCACATACTGAATGGTTGACTGAGTGATTGAGCTGTACGGTGATTGGATATGAACCATCTCGATTTCAGGGAAATATTTTTTAAACTCTTGTTCAGTTTCCTTGTCCTTGTTCTCTGTATCCTTAGTAGATACATGCATGGCGATAACCTTGTCACCAATAGAACGTGCATAGGAAATAGCTCCGATATTAGCCTTGGTAACATTCCCAACAAGGATAAGAACAATATTTCCTTGATAATGGTGTTCTTCTACCGCTCCATCAATACGCAACTGTTGAGCAACACCATTATAGTGTTTTTTAATCTTAAGGAACATCCACATCAAGATTGCAATAATCGGGAAGAATGGCCAGATATCTCCTAAACGGAAAAGGAAGAGAATGAGAACGATAGCATAACAAATGAGGGCACCTAAGATATTTGCTAAAGAGTGTTTCCAGAATCCCTTACCATATTCACGAATCCAATGGATGACCATCCCCGTTTGAGAAAGAGCAAATGGAATAAATACACCGATGGTGTAAAGCGGAATCAACCGTTCCGTATTTCCTCGGAAAATAAACAAAAGGGTAATGGCACCAATTGCAAGTGTCAAGATCCCATTAGAGTATCCCATACGTGCACCTTTTTCAAGGTACATGTGAGGCATGTATTTATTTTTCGCCATATTAAAGGACAACATCGGAAAGGCTGAAAAACCTGTGTTAGCTGCCACTGCAAGAATCATGGCAGTAGAGAATTGGAAAACGTAAAATAGAATACTACCAATCCATGATTGACCAAGAATTTCTCTAGCCATTTGTGACAAGATAGTTACTCCTGCATGAGGTGTAATACCTGTCCACCAGTTGAGGAAGGTGATTCCCGCAAACATAGCTCCCAAAATGCTAGACATGATAAAGAGGGTTGATGCTGCATTTTTTGCCTTAGGTTTCTTAAAGAAAGGCACCGCATTAGAGATGGCTTCTACCCCTGTCAATGAGGCAGAACCTGAAGTAAAGGCCCTTAAAATAAGAATCAATGACACCCCTGTAATGGGTTGTCCTAAATGTGCCGTGGCTGCGTAAGGCATATGACCCGTTAAAATTTGAAAGAAACCAAATCCCAACAAGAACAGCGTCGAAACAATGAAGAGATAAACCGGTATCATCAAAGATTTTGCCGATTCACGCATTCCCCTAAGATTCATAACCATCAAAACAAGTACCAAAATCATTGATATCTCAAGATTGAAAGGATGAAGGAAGGGAAGGGCTGAAGTAATGGCATCTGCACCTGAGGCCACTGAAACAGCAACTGTCAACATGTAATCGACCAAAAGACTGCCACCAGCTATCAAGCCAAACTTAGGAGACAGATTTTCCGTCGTTACCATATAGGCACCACCACCTTGAGGATAGGCCTTGATAACCTGTCTATAAGAGATGGTAAGGCTGGCTAAAAGGACGAGAACCAAAAGCCCAATAGGGATTGACCACCAAATAGCCGCACTAGATACAGCTGTCAGAACCAAGATAACTTGCTCTGGCCCATAGGCGATAGATGATAGCGCATCACTCGACAACATGGCCAAGGCCTGAATCTTGGACAATAAGTGTTCATCACCACTATCATCATGAGTTAAAGGTTCACCGATTAAAATGTTTTTTAGACGTTGAAACATTGCGATCTCCTTGCTTTTAAAACATACGAGGGTTATTATACGCCCCTAAACGTCATCTTTCAAGTCTTAAACATCACTTGCCTGCTCTAAAACCCATTTTCTGACCTGAGAAATAAAGTATAGAGATCCCGTAATCACATAAAGTTTCTTATTGTCAGTCGTTACATGTTCTTTAATCCATGTTTTGAAATCTGGTACCTGCTTATAAACCTCTGGGTATTTATCTAATTTAACACTGTTTGGATAGTCAAAACTCGTTACAGTCAAGTCACCAACCGATTTTAGTTGGGCAAGCATTCCGTCAATAGGCTTGGTGTCAATAGCTGCAAAGAGAAGTTCAATCTCCTTATCTGCATATTCTGATTGCAACAAGTCAATCAAAACTTTAACACTCTCATTATTATGAGCACCATCAATCATGAGATTAGGTCTTAAAAATTCTGTTCGACCTCTCCAATGGGCATGAGCCAGGGCATCCTTTATGAGTTCAAGAGTTACTTTAGGATAATCTTTTTGAAGCAATAAAGAAGCCATGATAGCCATGCTAGCATTTGCTACTTGGTGTTGACCGGCCATAGCCAAAACTATATCATCTAACCTTTGCTCTCCATAGGTAAAATCAAAGGAATGGCTTGACCCTTCAGCTGTGAAATCTCTCCCCAGCTCATAGGTCTTAGACCCTTCTTCACGCGCCTTCTTCTCGAAAACATCTCGAACATCAGTACGATCAGTCGCATAAATAAAGGGAGCCCCATTCTTCAAAACACCAGCTTTTTCTGCTGCAATTTCAGCATGGGTATTTCCCAAAATAGCCTGATGATCCAAACCAATCGATGGACACAGGACTGCCAAGGGCTTAAAGAGATTAGTCGAATCATGAAGACCACCCATTCCAGCTTCAATGAATGCGATATCCACAGGATGGGCCTGACCAAAATAGAGGAACATCAAGACTGTGATAATTTCAAACTCTGTCGCATTTTCATGCTCTGTCTCTTTTGGCAGCCGTTCAACCACAGGCTTCACACGATTAACCAGGTCAAGTAAGTCCTCTTCTGAAATCATCTGACCATTAAGAGAGATTCGTTCCTTGAAGTCAATAATATAGGGTGAAGTAAAGGTTCCAACTTCATAGCCCGCCTGGGTAAAAATGGTTTGTAGGGCATTGACTGTAGACCCTTTGCCGTTTGTTCCCACGATATGCACAGCCTTGAGATTATCTTGTGGATTTCCCAACTCTTTAAGCATCCAAGCCATACGCTCCAAGCCAGGCTTGATGCCAAATTTTAATTGTCCATGAATCCAATCCAACGCTTCCTGATAAGTCATAACTACTCCTTTTTTAGGCTAATGCTTCAACTTAGTCATTAAGCTGACCTCTAAACTAGATTTCTAGTTTTTCCTTGAGCTTAATGCTTTGACGCTCTTATTATACCAAAGACTTCTAGGTATAACCAAAATATGCAAAAAAGGCAACCCTAGGGTCACCTCTTAAGCTTTCTCTTTTTCGTCAATAACAAGACGAACTTTTTTACCTTGAGTAGGTACCGAATAGACAATCGCTCTTATCGCCGTAATAGTACGTCCTTTTTTCCCGATAACTCGCCCAATATCGGCTGGGGCAAGATCAAGATGGTACTCCAAAAACTCAGGACCGTCAAAAATTTTGATGGTCAACTGATCTGGTGAAGCAATTAAAGGTTTAACGATAGCGATAATAAGATTTTCAATGGTATCCATAGGCTAAAAAATTATTTTGAGAATTTTGATTCGTGGAATTTCTTCATAACGCCTTCTTTTGAAAGGATGTTACGAACTGTATCTGAAGGTTGTGCACCTTTAGACAACCACTCAAGAACACGTTCTTCTTTAAGTGTTACTTGGTTTTCTTCAACGAGTGGGTTGTAAGTACCAACTGTTTCGATGAAACGTCCATCACGTGGAGCACGTGAATCTGCAACGTTAATACGGTAGAAAGGTTTTTTCTTAGAACCCATACGAGTCAAACGGATTTTTACTGCCATTTTTAATATCTCTTTTCTTTAGTTTTTTATTATGGTGGAGGCACTTATCGCCCCTCGACCTTAACTAGTATACCATATCATTTTTATGTGTCAAGAAAAAAACTTGACAGACTTAAAATTTCTACAAAAAAAGTTAGAGTCAAACTCTAACTTCCTTTTCGACTATTTCTTAGTCGTAGTCTTATGATTTTTTTCATAAGCTACCTTTGCTCCAGCATATTCAGCTTCTAAACCCTTAGCCGCTGCCTTCGACACTTTCTCGTAAGTATCACGACTGGTCAACTTGCCATCCTCGTTGTAGGTAGAAACAACCAAGGTATCTTTATTTACAGTATAGGACTTGGTGCGTTTCCCTTTACGGTAGAGTCGGTAGTTATCTACGTTATCCGAAATATAGTAATCTACTAGATTCTTATCTGCATTTGGATAAAGTTGCGAGACAACTTTAGTTAACTCACGCTTAAATTCTGAAACTTCTTTAGTATAGGTGATCGATTTATTCCACTGATCAACAACTTGATATTCCTTCAAATAATCTGAAGCTGTAAAAGTAGGCTGATCCTCCTCACCTTTTTTATAAAAGTAAGAATGTGTTTGTAAATTATTAGACTGATCAACTTTAAGGAAAGAGACGTAAATTTCATCTTTATCTTCATGTTCTTTCAGAGCATTGGTTAACTTTCCAGAATTTTCATCCAAGACCTTAGACGATTTTAATTCCCAAGTCCCCTCAATGTTCCCCGAAGCATTACGCCAAAAACCGTAGACACCACCGACAAGCAACATCAAAACAACAGCAACAAGACTAGATATCAAGGCTCCTTTACCCCAATTTTTGGCCTTTTGCGATTTTTGATTAGCGTTTTGAATCGTTTCGAGAAGACGAACCTGACTTTCCAATCTCTTTTCTAGTTTGGCAACTGTCTGTTCTTCCTTAGATTTAGCTTTAGCAGCTAATTTTTCAGCCTTTTTCTTATCACGAGCAGCTTGACGAGCAAGCTTCTTAGCTGCTTTTTCTTCCTTATGATCAAGTTTTGTCAAATCCTCAGACAATCCAAGATGCTGTGCTTGGTTACTGAAAACTGGAATAGATTGATTAGGTTCACTCGAGGTATTAACAGAATGATTTCCTGCATCTGGACGGGTTGGCGCATAACTTGCCAAACGCTCCTTAGCCTCTGCGACGCGTTTACGTTGTTCCTCTTCTTTTTGAATATCCTCAGCCTGACGGCCCGACTGAATGGTTCTTACTTGACCAACAGTCTCTTGAGATAGGGCCTTCCGCTTTTCTTGGGCCGCATTTGCCATAGCCTCTTGCGCGTTGTCACGCTCTTTCTGAGACTGGGCTAGTGCTCTGGCAGTTGCGGTTCCTTCTTCAAACTGTTGGTCAGCTGATGTTTCTCCTTGATCAGCTACTTGGTTAGCCTCTGCACCTTCAGAGAGAACAAACTCTCCTCGTTCCAAGGCTTCTTTAAAGTCGATTGGTCTTGGTTTTCGGCCATTCACAGCCTCAAAGTACTCTAACCATTCGTCTTTCAACATAATAAATCCCCCTGAATTAAAAAACACATGATTAACTTCCCTATTTTACCATACTTTTTAACATAAAAATAGGGATTAATAAGAATTCTAAAAATTCTTATTAAATCCCCATTAATCTTCTTTTGGTGTAATAGACAATAATTGGACAAAACGGTGTTGTGCTGATTCCGTTTCAAGCGTGACATTATCGTATCTAAAGAGAATCTCTTCGATATTTGCCAAGCCCAACCCTCGACCTGTTCCTTTTGTTGAAAATCCTCTTTGTTTCAAAGGAGTTACATCAATATAAGCTTCCTTAGTTGAATTTTCAACAACAATAACTGATTGATTTCCCATCTTAAAGATAGCAATAGATAATTTTGGTTTATCTGCCAATACAGTAGCTTCAATAGCATTGTCACAAAGAATGGATATGATTGTGATCAAGTCTAGAGCACGCACTTCCGTGAAGAAAACACCTTCTTCAACCTCAACATGACATTGAATTCCCTTATCAAAAGCTTCAGCCAATTTAGATGATAGAAGACTCTTGAGTGGCATGTTGGTCACTCGTGTTAGTTTTGCTAAATCAAACTTTTGCTGATTCAGATCTGATGCAGAATCTTTAAGGACACTGTCATAAATCATCTTAATCTGGTCAATGTCTTTCATCTGAATGGCTTCATTAAGCGAAATCATGACATTAGTATAGTCGTGACGGAAACTGCGTAACGTTTCGTAAAGACTTTCAACCTGCTCAGAATACTTCTCTAGGTCATCCAAGTGACGACGATTTTCTTTTCTTCGCTCATTTTCAAAGTACTCATCTGCGTATCTATTGACACTGTAAACAGCATAAAGAATCGCTATATAGCCAATCAAGGTTATAATATGGCCAGCATAGTACAAATCAAAGAAACGCGAAGCCACAACTACGGAATAGTTCATAATCACATAACTAATCAAAACAAAGTTAGTGAAAAACATTATCCGACCAAATTTGCGATCTCGCTCCAAAACCCTCAAATATTTAAAATCAATATTAAGAAGTTTGGAAAGAGCAACAAATGTTGGAATAATTAAAAGGTCAAAGAAAATAAAATAAAGATAACTTTTGTTAAGAAAATCCGATGTGATACCAAATCCCGGCATCAAAAAGTAGGCATAACCATTAAAAATCAAAAGATAAAGAACAAGAGGATAGAAGGCATAAAACGCCAACATATTGGTGGTTCTTTCCTTGCCATAGAAATAAGCATAGAAAAGAAGGTAGAAAGGTGTCATAAAGGACAAACCGACATTATATGACATCCCCAGTATTCCCCCTATACATTCAACTAGGAACGCAATAGGAAGAATCATACGTGGTATCCTAACCAGGCTAGTCTTTTCGTAAATCCACTGTATAACGATGAAATGCAAAAGAAACTCTAATGCAATTTGTAAATTGAGTATCATTTAATGGTTAGCAACTTCCTTCTAAAGATTCTAAATAAACAACAAAAGGTCATACTGCTATTCTATCATAATTCCTGATAATAAATGAGATAAAGTTGAATAGTTATCCCTAATTTCAGAAAAATTTCAATAACAATTAAAGAAAAAAGGAGAGCTAAAACTTTAACGGTTTTTCAACCGTTCCAAAAATTCCTTTTTACGTGTGCGCGAGAGCAGACAAGACTCATCACCCTCAAAAAATACCATATTAGCTGTACGATCAACGCTGGCGACATTGCTAACATTGACAACAAAGGAGCGATGCGTTTGGAAGAAAATGTCATCCAACTTTGCTACCTCTGCAATCTTTCCATAGAATTCTACCAAGTTTAACTTGGTGTGGGCAATCAACTTATGGGGTACCGGAGCTGTCTCAATATATAAAATATCTTCATAAGGAAGATTGACATCATTTTTATCTGTTTTGACAGTTAGGCTCTGAGCCTTAGTTTCTTGTTCAACCTGTGACTGAGCAAAATCTAATAGTTCTACTAGGGCTCTCTTAAGATCCACATCGTCCATGGATTTATCTACAAAATCAAGGGCTTGAATCTTATAACGAAAGGTCAAAGGCATAAATTCGGAATAGGCCGTTACAAAAGCAATTTGTGCCTTTAAATCTTCTTTTCGAATCTCCAAGCCAATATCTAGTCCCTGCTTGGTCTGATTCTTGAGGTCAATATCCAAAAGATAAACCATGGATTTACCTGAGTCCCTGTCAGTATCTAACAATTCCTGACCCTGCTCATAAAAGGTAATCCCATCAACAACGGCCTTCGACTCCTCAACTGCTTCGTCCAATAAACGACTAACACGATGACGCTGCAAGGCATCATCTTCAAGGACGATAATAGAAAGCATCTTATTTCCCTCTTTCTTTCTAATATACTTTAATATACCTACCTAACATTTTATCATAATTAATCGGATAATATTCCTTTTTTTACAGCATAAAATCTTTTTAACTCACCACATTTCATTTATAAAACAATTGTTATCTACTTGTCATTTCATCTTCATTTTTAGGTGTTATCATGAGAACTGTTTTTGTTTGATATTAAAAAGGAGAAAGTTATGTTACGTTCATTTAAAACACAAGGGACTAAGACAAAGACCATCTTGACCCTTGCAACTGTCGGTATCATTAGTGCTTTTCTTGTGGGAAGTCCTCAGCATGCCTCTGCGGATCAAACCTATGTTTCAGATCCTAATCAGGCTCTGACATTTTCCGAACTTGAAACAGCTACAAATACAAATATCATCGCTCAAACAGGTGTATCTAGTGAAACACCTACTACTGTGACTACTGTGTCACATACCTCTGTGGATGGTCTTCATACACATGAAAATGACTATGAACAAACTCCCGCAAATACTACGACTTTTGAGGAATTGAAACAAGATAGTCAAACAGCTAATAGTACTGTCGACAGCCAGACTGGCAGCAAAACCTATGAGACTAGAATTCCGACAAATACAGATAGCAATCAGAAGGCTGTAGAAAATCAAGCTGAACCAAAGACCGAAACTGTTGCTCAAGCACAAACCTGGTCAAATGATGGTGCTACATGGGTGTCAACAGAAATTAATAATGGTAACGTTCATAAGATTCTATCTACTTATATTCCAAAACCATTAACACCTTCTACAAAACCAACGACAACAGCTACACCGAAACCTAAACAATCAACTCCTGCTGTTAGTCAACCTAAAAAAGTGGCCACAGTCGCTAACAAACCTAAAACACCTACAACTCAGCCTAAGAAACCAACAACGACTGTCACTAAACCTACAGCTCCTAAAGCCACTCCTATCCAACCTGCTAAACCAGTGGACCGAGTTGCTCAAGTATGGCAAAAGAATAACGAACTGGTAAAAGAGAATTACGACACTCCTCACTGGTCAAGTAAGGAAGCAACAGTCTTCATCAATGCTAAGAATCCTGAAATCGTGAACGCCTACAAACAAGCTATCACTTCTTGGAATAACACTGGTGCCTTTAATTTCTTGCTCACTAACGATAAACAAAAAGCTAACATCATTGCTGATGAACGTTATGAAGGTAATGTAGCAGCTCCTCTTGGGGTTACCTACTCTACTTACTACCTCCCAACAAAGCAATATAGTAATGCTACTGTTTACTTGAATACCTTCCATGTTCAAAACAATTATTATCAAAAGAATGGTGGAAAACTCCTTAACACTGCGCAACACGAATTAGGACACTCAATTGGACTTGAGCACAACAGTGCCGTTGCCTCTGTAATGGAACCTAAAGGTGGTAAGACAAGTATCCAACCTGTTGATATTAACAATGTTAAGAAACTCTATAGCAAGATTGTCTAAGTTCTTACACTATTACTACAATTCATAAGCAGACCTATCAGGTTCTGCTTTTTTTATACAGGTGAGTTGACCATTCAAGACTAGAAAATGACTGTTCATGATTGTTTCTTACATATTTTAAAAATACGTAAGATTTTCTTCGTTTTTTTTGGTAAAATAGAAAATGTAAAGAGAGACCGGATGAGTTATAGAACTCAACTTTGTTAGTTTTTGCTCATTATTCTCATAAACAGAATAACATAGTCTAGGAACCCTTCTTAACATTTATACCTATCTTCCCCAAACACTTTTCCCCCATTCCTAGATTTCCAGATCTCTCCTAATAAAGAACGTCTAGCAACAGCAGCTAGGCGTTTTTTAGTCTATTAAAGCACATAGTCGTTGGTATTAGCTCACTAGATTAGTAATCGTTCAAAATAATTCTCACAAAATTACCATTCAAGACCAGAAAATGACTGTTCATGATTGTTTCTTACATATTTTTGATATATGTAAGTTTTCTCTGGTTTTTTTGGTACAATAGATAATGTAAAGAGAGATATAATGAGCTGTAGATAAGCGTTTTGTCATTTAAAATTTATTATTCTCATAAACATTTTCTAAATAGTCTAGGAACCCTTCTTAACATTTATAACTATCTTCCCCAAACACTTTTCCCATTCCTAGATTATCAGATCTCTCACAAGAAAAGCGTCTAGCTCACCCGGCTAGGCTTTTTTTCTTTTTCCATACTTTTGCTATAATAGAGCCATACCGTTTGAAAGGAACTCATAAAATGACTATAGATCAGCAACTTCTTTGCTACAAACGTTTACCAAACTGGACAGCTACAACACTTCCGGAAATGGTGACGCAAAAACACAATACTAAGGTGGGAACTTGGGCTAAATTGACCATTCTATCGGGATCTCTTCACTTCTACGAATTAGACGAAGAGGGAGAGGTTACTGCCGAGCACCTCTTTACCCCCGAGACAGAGATTCCTTTTGTTGAACCACAAGCTTGGCATCGCATCGCTGCTGCTTCAGATGATTTGGAATGCTATCTTTCTTTTTACTGTAAGCCTGAGGACTACATGGCTAAAAAGTATGACACTAGGGCCCACTCCGAGGTTCTTGAAGCTGTCCAATCTGGCCATATCAAACCTGGTCGCACCCTTGACCTAGGCTGTGGTCATGGCCGTAACGCTCTTTATTTGGCATCTCTTGGGCATGATGTTACAGCCGTTGATGTTAATAACGAAGCTACACAACGCATCCAAATGATTGCAGATGAGGAAAATTACAATGTTAGAGCTGGCTACTACGATATCAATGCTGCTGCTCTTCCTGAGTCTGAGACCTTTGATTTCATCCTCTCAACAGTAGTCTTTATGTTCCTTGATCCGGATCAAATTCCGGCTATTATCAAGAATATGCAAGAGCGTACTGTCGTCGGTGGTTACAATCTAATTGTCTGTGCCATGGATACTGAGGAACACCCTTGTACCATGCCTTTCCCATTTACGTTTGAAGAGGGAGAGTTGAAAAATTATTATAGTGACTGGGAGTTAGTCAAGTATAATGAAAATCTTGGTCACCTTCACCGTCTGGATGAATATGGCAATCCCATCGCCCTTCAATTTGCAACCATGTTAGCTAAGAAGGTTAAATAAGAGCGAATAACTGTAGACGAGCTGAGCACAGCTTGACTTGTCTTCAAAGTAAAAACTAGGAACCCAGTCGGATTCCTAGTTTTTAATTGTTTACAATATCTGCATATCCTGATTTAAGGTCTGCATTTTCTGTTTCTTTGACATAATAGACACCACCATTGGTAGTTGGTGAATAAAGAACAAAGGGAGTCCCATCTTTTTTAATGGTAAAGAAATAACGGTGAACTGATACATTTTCCCATCTCTCGTAAACGGAAACAATAGTATACTCAGAACTGCTATTACCATTTGCAGCATAAGTAGCATCCACAGTCTGGTTATGGTCCGACATCCAACGGATAGGCAAAGAAGAAGCCTCATTGGTGATTTCTTTGTATCCAGGCTGATTCATCTGATTGCCCCAAGAAACCATCAAACTAGCAAGTCGACTAGCCTTATCATTGGTCCAACGTGGATTTTCAGTATAGGCTTCCTTGGCATGGTTAGCATCAGGTGTGTCAATACTTGCACTGCTAGATTCACTTGTCCTCGTATTTCCGGTCGATGAAGTACTTGATGAGGCACTAGCCTTATCTGTCGATGAAAATATCGAGCTAGGCACTGTGGCAGATGACTTAGTCTGTTTGACGTTCTTCATTGAACTAGAGACTAGAGTCAAGCCAATGCCAACTACGATTGCTACTAGAGCCCCCAGAAGAATATAGATATAATTATAATTTTTCGAGATTCCAATAAGGCCAGACTGATAAGCTAATTGTAGTTCATCTGGTTTCGGTTTCCGCCCTTGAACTTGCTCAAAACGACTTATCCATTCTGCTTCTGACAGCTTTCGCATAATTTTCCTCTTCTCTTTATCAATTATCTTCCATCCTATCATAGAACAGTGATGATGACAATAGTAGAGAGAACTTGAGGTCTACCTTCAACCAATTACCCTTTATTTTCAAAATAACGACGAACAATCGGCGCCACTTCTTCACCATAAAGTTTAATGGCCTTTAGAACGTCTTCATGTGGCATAGAACCAATCGGGAGATGAAGCATGAAGCGATCTAGCTGTAAATCCTCAATAATACGAATGATTTTTTGAGCGACGTGAGCAGGGTCCCCAACGAACATGGCTCCGTTTGGTCCAACACTAGCATAGTACTGCTCTTTAGTCATTTCAGACCAGTGTGGGCGATCCTTAGCAATGTTATCCACCGTTTGTTTTGTTGGATAAAAATAATTCTCTATCGCTTGGAAATTATTTTCTTCAATCCAACCCCAAGAATGAGCAGCCACCTTAAGTTGTTCATCCGAATAACCATTTCGAGCACCTATCTCCTTATAAACCTCAACTAATTTTGCAAAGGCCTTTGGATTTCCTCCAATTGTAGCATAGGCAATTGGCAGACCTTTTTCCGCAATTTGAATGGTCGACTCAATGTGACCACCTGTCGCTACCCATATTGGAAAATCATCTTGGACTGCTCGCGGATACACAGGACGATTGTCAACAGATTGAGTATGCTTACCTTGCCAAGTTAAATTCGTTTGTTTTTTCACTTCCAGAAGCATATCTAGTTTTTCATTGAAAAGTTCATCATAGTCTGAAAGATCATAGCCAAAAAGTGGAAAACTCTCAACAAAAGAACCTCTACCCGCCATGATTTCTGCACGACCATTTGACAGAGCATCAATGGTTGCATACTGCTGATAGACACGAACCGGGTCAATAGATGACAAAATGGTTACTGCACTAGATAAACGAATCTTCTTGGTATTCACAGCACCTGCTGCAAGAACAATTTCCGGTGCCGATACCGCAAAATCTTCACGGTGATGCTCTCCAATCGCATAAATGTCTAGTCCAACTTGATCCGCCAATTCAATCTCTTCAACGAGTTCTCGAATACGTTGGTCATGAGAGATAGCTTTTCCAGTCGATTCTAGGAGGGTTGTTTCTCCAAAAGTTGAAATGCCAAGTTCAATCGTCATAAATCTTTCCTCCAGTAATTCTTTTATTTGTTATGAGAACAACATTATCACTAGTTAGTGATAATTACAAATAAAAAAGCCTAAGACTCTATTTTCCAAGAAAGGCTAATAGGGTTAGGCAGAAAAGAAGAACTAAAGCACCCATGACCACTAGGAGACTAAGCTTATAACCCAGAGGATTTTGAGGATTTAAACTAGTTCCAAGACCACTCCTACGAAGGACAAATAAGGGTTCTGAGGGAGATTGATTAAGGGTGTAATGCAAGAGATACCTTAAGCAAAATAGAAAGTAGAGACTCATCCCTGGAAAAATGGCAAGGGGAAGAATCATTCCCTGTGACCACCAAATCATGATTGTAAGAATGATTTGTATCAATAAGAGAGCCCAAAACAAGTAATAAATGTAGGATTGCTTTTTCATTAATATGTACCTCTCAATCTAAGATAAGTATACTCCTCCTAGCGTCCCTTATCAAGCCCATAACTCGCCTGACACCTTATTTTCTGCTACAATAGATAGGAAAGACTCAAAAAAGGAAACTGTACACATGAAATTAATTTCTTGGAATATTGATTCCCTAAATGCCGCCCTTACTAGTGATTCTGCACGCGCTCAATTATCACGCGCTGTTATCGACACCTTGGTCGCTGAAAATGCAGACATCATTGCTATTCAAGAGACAAAACTGTCTGCCAAAGGTCCGACTAAAAAGCATTTGCAAATCTTGGAAGACTACTTCCCTGACTATGACAATACTTGGCGTTCATCTGTTGAACCTGCCCGTAAAGGTTATGCTGGAACCATGTTCTTGTATAAAAAAGAATTGACACCAGTTATTACTTATCCTGAAATTGGGGCACCTTCAACCATGGACTGTGAAGGGCGTATCATCACTCTCGAATTTGACAATTTCTTTGTGACACAGGTTTACACACCAAACGCTGGCGATGGCCTCAAACGTCTGCTTGAACGTCAAATCTGGGATGAAAAATATGCGGATTATCTAGCTGAATTGGACGCTCAGAAACCAGTTCTTGCGACTGGTGACTACAATGTTGCCCACAAGGAAATCGACTTGGCTAATCCTTCAAGTAATCGTCGTTCACCAGGATTTACAGATGAAGAACGTGCTGGCTTCACTAACCTCCTCGCAAAAGGTTTCACAGATACCTACCGTCACCTCAACGGCGACGTTACAGGAGCTTACACTTGGTGGGCCCAACGTAGCAAAACATCTAAAATCAACAATACAGGCTGGAGAATCGACTACTGGTTGACTTCAAATCGTATTGCCGATAAGGTCACAAAATCAGACATGATTGACTCTGGTGATCGCCAAGACCACACACCTATCGTCTTAGAGATTGATTTATAAAATAACTCTAGACCTAAATCACAAAAAGAGTAGACCTGCTACTCTTTTACTATGCCCAATTAAGGAGAAATTATGAAAACCAAACTTAATACCACTCAAAAGCTCGTTCTGTCAGCTATTATGATGGCTCTTTACATCGCTATCCTCTTTGTATCTCAAGCCATTTCCTTTGGTGCAGTTCAGATGCGTCTGGCCACTGCTTTATATGGATTAACCTACATCTTCCCATTTTTGGTATTCCCAATTAGTCTGGCTAATGCCATCGCAAACTCTTTTGGAGGTTTGGGATTGATTGACGTGGTTGGTGGTTTCTGTGCTAGCTTTTTAACAACTGGTAGCATCTACCTCATCCGTAAAGCTAAGTTATCTAGCTGGTTCATCATCCTTCCAATCCTACTCGTTCCTGCCTTAGTGGTACCAATCTGGCTTAGTGCTTTGCTCAAACTTCCTTATTTTGCTCTCGTTATTAATCTCCTCCTAGGACAATTAGTGCCTGCAATCTTGGGAGCAGTTCTAGTACAAGAGTTAGCTAAACGAGGATATAAAGACTGACAAACAAAAATATCTCTGCACATTGCAGAGATATTTTTTAGTAATGATATGCTTTCTTGTAAGCTTCTCTTGGTGTCAGCTTGTCACCAGAGATAAGCAAACGGTAGTCAACATTAGTAGGATCTTTTTGATACTCATCAACCCAATCTTGATTCATTTCGAGGTAAAGATTATAAGTTCCCAACTCAGTCGAAACAGTACCTACTTTATAAAAATCTTTATAACGCTTTTGGTTATCCGTTTTTTTCAATTTTTCATATCGATAATAGGTTCTAGCAAAGTCAGTGAACTGGTATTCTTTCTTATCTTTTCCAGAGCCAGTTGTGACTTCAATGGTGCCCTTGTTATTTGTTAAATGCAAATCATAATCATAATCATTGTGACTATTCACTTGGAAAACACCTGAAGTAATGTCACTATCATCAGAGAATGTCTGAATGTCAGCGAACTTAGCAGCCTGCCAAGAAGTAGGGACTCCTTCATATTCACCATCACTCTGTAGACCTAGAAGTGACCAATAGTGACCGAGATAGAAGGTATTAGACTTCTCACGATCTGTCACCAGTTCACCTACCATATTAAGATTTTCAGCACCCAGACGGTATGGGTTAGAAAGATAACCAAAGACTGGGAAGAAATAAATGATGACTGTAAAGGTCAAGAGGGTCTTCATATTAATCTTATTGATAGCCCAGAAGAAATAAGCAGCTGAGAATAAGAGAGCGTAAGCAGCCCCGTAGCTGAACTTATGCGCATGGGCGATCAAAAGTAAAATGAAGAAAATAGGTTGAATAGGACGGACCTTATGATAGATGATAGAGAAAACGTCCTCCTTGTCTTCCTCAGATTTGAAAATCAAGGACAAGACAATAGTCAAGAGTACAAAGAAGGCGCCAAACCCGAAACCAACATCATTTGGACGGAAGAAGTAAGCCAAGATGGACATGTCCATTACCAATAGCCAGACAGATGCAAATTTGACCATGTTGTTACCAAATTTTGCAGCTGTTTGACTTGGTGCCTTCAAAGGTACTTCGAAGGCTTGTGCAAGTGCTCTTTCTTTAGCTTGGCGTTCGGCCTCTATTGCCGCTTTCATTTCCTTAGTACGGCGTTCCTTTTGGAACAAATGGGCAACCTTGGTCGGTTCATCTTGTCTCGACTTGGTAATGCTCAAAAAGAGCAAATATTGCATAGCAAAGATGAGAGCTGTGTTCCCACCGTATTCTAGGAAGGAACCATTCCAAATACTAGAAACAACTGCAAAAACGATATAACCTCCAATTGAGATTAAAACCGTCAAGAGCAAATGAATCCAACGATAGCGGTAAGTGTATTTATCAGTTGTATCTCGCCTCAAAAACGTGTCACGTGGGTAAAGATACCAGATAACGAAGATAAGTTCAATGGCTTGAACTGCTGTTAAAAAACCAACGTAGTTGAAGCCAAAAACGGCTGCTACCACATTGATGAGATAGGAAATAATGGCCAAAACTCGCAGACTGGTGCGCTTAGACAAGAGTCCAATACTCATCAGGGTGATAGTTGAGAAGGCAGAAAAACCAGCGCCCATCTTATTATCAAAGATAAACACATTGACAAAGGCAAAAATCAAGATTCCTAAAAGAGTTAAGACTTGTTTTTGCATTTCTTTTTTCTTTTCTTTCATATTTTCCCTCCTTATGGAAATGATAACGTTTCCGTACTCCTATTTTAACACAATTGTACTATTTTTGTCAGATTTAAAAAGGCATTCGGATAACCGAAGGCCTTTTTCATTTGTTATCTATTGCTTCAATCTTGAGGAACACAAAATCCCCATCAAAGCGTTGAATGTACTTTTGAAAACCTAATAAACTAAAGGTTTCAATCTCATAACGGACCTGATCAACACCATCACTAGTGCTTTCTTCAAGCAATTTTAGTTTTGGAATATCGGATTCCAAGACATCACGGTAAAGTCCTTTATACTCAAAGGTAATTCGAGCCCACTCGTTACCAGAAAGCATTGAGAAAGCCTGATAACGCACCTGCTCATCTGTAATAAGACGGTCTTTTTGTTCTGGACTGAGCGTGAAAGCCAAATCATTTTCAGATTTGTGAATGGTTTGGAAACGATCCACACGGAAATAACGGATTTCAGAGAACTGATAATCACAAGTAAAGTTATCATCCAGTTTGTAAGAAATACAGTAAAAATAATGGTTGTCAAAAATGACTGAAATTGGAAAGACCTTATATTCCTCCACTTTTTCTCCTGGCTTACGGTAACTAAATGACAATGGACGTTGGTCCACAATGGCATCGAAAATGGCTGAAATAGCTGGTAAGAGTGACTTATCTTGTTCCTGATAAATCTTAAGTTCTTGATAACTATCTAATTCTAGCTCAGTCAATCGCTTGATACGTCTGCGCTCCTTGTCGTCTACAGCCCTCTCAACAAAGATGTTGATTATCTCTGCTACTTCATCCTTTCGAAGGGCACGACTCTCTAAAAGAATCTTAGATAGGATAACTGCCTGGTTGTATTTAAGGTTACCATAGCCCTGTTCATACTGAGCATGGTAGGAACCGTATTTTCTGGAATACTTAACCTTCATATTTGGACGGAGTTCAGTCAAGTTCTCCTTGAGCTCACTCACATCCTCTTTAAGCGTACGCTCACTGATACCAAAGCGAGCTAGGTAGTCCGTTTTTGAAATGTCATTTCCCTTTTCCAATTCGGACATAAAGTACAAGAGACGTTTGGTTTTTGATGCTGTCATTATAAAATCCCCCTTTATAATCAAACCTCTTATTACTAAAAAATTGCTGTCTAGTTATTAATTATCATAGATAGTCATCACCAGTGGCCACGATCCACAGAATTATAACTCAAATAATAGTCCTTTTTCTTTTCGTTATACTCATAAGAAGACCGACATCCAGCTCACACTTAAGAGTATCAATGGCAAAACAAGGGTCAAAAAGAAATGTCGCTTTTCAGCTTTTTCCTCCTGAAAAGCAGATTCAAACTCTGGTCCTTGATTACTAAAAGCCGACTCGAAAGCCTGATCACCATTCTTTCGATGATCATCACTTAAATAACGTTCACTTTCTTTATTAAACATCTACTCCTCTAAATATTCTATATAACAATTTCCCAGTTTTTTCTATTGTAACAAATGAAAGCGTCATTTTCTACAGAAATACTTAAAAAGCAACCTGTCTTAGGTTGCTTAATGGTTTAACATTAGTCATTCTCAATTTTTTCAGCTTCTGTACTGAATTTTTGTGCGATGGCTTCAAGAGCTAATTCATCTGTATCTGGAAGAGTGATGGCATCATCAGAAATCTCATCAATATTTGCATAGAATTCAATGTGATTTTTAAGGTTTTGAAGCCGGATAGGTGCATCACCACCGTATTCGCCATCGAGGTTAATCATCATACGATCATCACTTAGAGGCTCAATATACAGCGAGCTCGTTTTGATATAGGAAATTCTCTTATCGTAGATGTGTTTACCACCTTGGAGAACCTGACGAATAAGGTCTACCAATTCAAAGAGGTTGGCTGTCTTAACCATGATTAGTGTAAATTTACCATCATCCAGTTTAGCATCTGGGGCAATCGTTTCAAAGCCACCAACTGAATTGGTCAAGGCAACGAAAATCATGGAAAGACCACCTTCAAAGACACCCTCATCATGCGTAATGCGGACAGGAACCTTCTTAACTTGTGGCAGCAACTCTGCCCCCTTAACAAGGTAAGCCAAATAACCAAGCACTGTCTTTAAGCGGCTAGGCACACTATAAGTTAGTTCCGTAAAGGAACCCGCAGCTGCAATATTGATGAAGTATTTATCATCATAGGCACGACCAATATCCATTTGAAGGGTTTGATTTTTAGCAATAACCTTGGCTGCTTCAACAGGATTCCCTCTTGGAATCTTCAAAGCGCGTGCAAAGTCATTTGTTGTCCCCGTTGGAATAACCGCCATTTGTGGGCGCTTTTTGAGTGGGGCAATCCCAGAAACAACCTCATTGATTGTTCCATCGCCACCTGCAGCAATAACTAAGTCAAAGCCTGCTTTGGCTGCACGAGTGGCCTCATTTTTTGCTGAGTTCTCATCTGGTGTTGTTTGAAAGGCTGATGCTTCAAAGCCAGCGCCTTCCAGAATATCCAAGACCTCGGCAACATTTTTTTTCATAATTTCTTGTCCAGATGTTGGATTATAAATTAAGCGGGCACGTTTTTGTTTCATATTGAACTCCTATAAATCCAGCAACCAAGCCTCATCTTTTACGTCAATTTCTAGGCTTTGTGCTTTTTCCAACTTACTTCCGGCATCACTACCAGCAACTACTAAATCTGTTTTCTTAGAGACAGAACCTGTCACCTTAGCACCCAGAGCTTCTAGTTTTGCCTTTGCTTCACTACGTTTAAGATGCTCCAATTTCCCTGTCAAAACAACTGTCTTACCAGATAGGATGGCATCATCTGCTACCTTTTGCCCAAGGTAGGACAAATTAACCCCATAAGTTTCCAGTTCTTTCATAAGAACTTGAGCTTCTTCCTTGTCAAAATAGCGCTGGATGGACTTGGCAATAACCTCTCCTAAACCATCTACAGCAGCAATTGCCTCGACATCTGCACTTGCTAACTCTTGTATACTTCCAAACGCTTCTAGCAACTGCTTACTAACTTTGGCACCGACATGACGAATACCCAAGCCATAGAGCAATTTCTCTGCAGAATTTTCTTTTGAGGATTGAATGGCTGCATAAAGTTTTTCAGCAGACTTTTCCTTGAAACCTTCCAATTGGAGGAAATCCTGACTGTTCAAGCCATAGATATCAGCTACATCTTTAACCAACTCAGCTTTAAAGAGCTTTTCAACCACTGAAGGTCCCATACCTGCGATGTTCATGGCATCACGAGAGGCAAAATGGATGAGGCCTTCCTTAATCTGAGCAGGACAAGAAGGATTAATACAACGTAGGGCAACTTCATCTTCAAAATGTAAGAGACCACTGCCACAAGATGGACATTGAGTCGGTACTTCCATCGGTTCCTGTGTTGTACGCTTACTTTCCACTACACGAAGTACTGCAGGGATAATATCACCAGCTTTGTAGACAATAACGGTATCCCCGATACGAATGTCTTTTTCAGCAATATAATCCACATTATGAAGGGTAGCTCGACTTACCGTTGTTCCTGCTAATTGCACCGGAGTCAAATTAGCAGTCGGCGTTACTACACCCGTACGACCTACCTGCCAGTCCACTGAGAGAAGCTCTGCTTCCTTTTCCTCAGCAGGGAATTTATAGGCAATGGCCCAACGTGGTGCCTTAACTGTAAAACCTAGCTCTTCTTGCATGGCTAAACTATTGACCTTGATAACAACGCCATCAATATCGTAAGCCAAGTCATCACGATCCTGTCCAACAGCTTGAATAAAGTCCCAAATCTCATCCATCGATGATGTGACAATACGTCGTGGATTAACAGAGAAACCTAGTTCTGCCACTTCATTCAGGACATCATTTTGTGTGAGACGCTCCGTTGGACTAGCTTCCTGATAAAGGAAAGTCGCTAAACGACGCTCTGCAACCACTTTGGTATCCAACTGACGAAGGGTTCCAGCTGCTGCATTACGTGGATTGGCAAATTCGGCTTCACCGTTCTCCTGACGCTGGATGTTGATGCGTTCAAACTCAGCCCGTGGCAGGTAACACTCTCCACGAACGGTAATATTAAGCGGTTGATCCAACTTGAGAGGAATATCTGAGATACGCTTGACATTTTCAGTGATATTTTCACCGATAGAACCATCACCACGTGTCGCACCTACCTGGAGAACACCATCCACATAGGTCAGCGAGATAGAGAGACCATCAATTTTAAGTTCAGCCATATAATCAGCATTAGGAAACTCGGCCTTCACTCTCTGATCAAAGGCATCCAGTTCTTCTCGTGAAAAAGCATCCTGCAAACTATAAAGCGGATACTCATGTTGATATTTTTCAAAACCATCAAGGACCAGACCTCCCACACGATGCGTAGGACTATCTACTTGAACATATTCAGGGTACTCAGCCTCCAAAGCTACAAGCTCTCGATAGAGCTTATCATAGTCTGCATCTGACACCGATGGATTATCTTCCGTATAATACTCTTTTGCATACTGGTTAAGTTTAGCAACCAGCTCTTTCATTCGTTTTTCCATAGGAACATTTTAACATAAAAGCAGAAAAAAACGCCTTTACAGACGTTAATTAGGAAACAAAATCAATGACTTTGGCCAATTTCTTAATAAGAATTGCACCAACCAAGAGAGAAGCCAATTCTCCCATAGCAACAGTGAACCAAGTTGCCCAAAATGGTGCTTGAGTAACTAGGGTCAACTCAGCCGCAATCGTCACCATGAAGAATGAGAAGTAAAAGGCAAAGAAAACATGAGCCTTGTCAAAAAGGCCACCCAAAATGTCTTGGTTTTTGAAACGGTCAAAGAAATAAACACCTGAACCGACAAAGACCAATGTTGATAGGCTTCCAACAACCACATCAATCATGTTAAAGCTAAAGAAATTAGCAATCACGCAGCCCAAAGTAACGGCAATGATATACTTGCGATTATAAAATCCTAAAAGATTGAACATTTCTGCAATTCGGAACTGGTAGGGACCATAGGAAATTAAGTTAAAAGGTGGCACGACAGTCAAGACCACATAAAGGGCTGCCACAATAGCAATATGTGTTAAATCACGAACAGTTTGTTTTTTCATTTTTCCTCCATAATCAATGTTTTTATTAGCTACGAAAAATCAATAATCCCGTCAAAAGAGCCTGGATCTCACCAAGCTCTTTTTATCATCTAGGAATCATCCTCATGTTTTTTGTGTTTTTTGCTATCACTACCATCTCCAGAAAAACTCTGAATAATAGTAATCACATCTCCTCTTCTACTTTTTAGTTCACCTTGTCTAAGTTCTTGATAGGTCGCATTAAAGACGGCACCCAAAATCAAAATTCTGGCCAAGAAGATGAACCAAAGCATGAAGACGAAAATCATAATGGATCCAAATAACTTGATGTCAACCAATCGACTCAAGGTACGAATCACGTAGGTTCCAAACAAGTTGCTTAAATAACCAATCACTAAAGTCGTAAAGATAGTCCCTGGCATAACATAGCGTATTTTTCGAATCTTCACATTCGGAAGCACGAAATAAAGTACCATCATTCCCAGGAAGACAACTGCAATACTCAGAGGTTGAATACTATTTAGAATAAGCTGGGTCATCTTGGAACCAATAGGATAGGTCTGATTGATAACTCGAAGGACCGACTGAATAATCGTAGACAGCATTAGTGCAAAGGTGAGCAGGAATAAGATAACCAGACTCATGAAACCACCGATAATGTGACTAATAAAGACATCACGGTGTTCTGAAGCACCATACACCTTGTTAATAGCCTTTTGAAGGGAAGACAAGGACTTAATCATAGTCCAGAATCCCGTCAAAGAGGCAACTCCTAGCAACTGTCCAGAAGGTGTCGAGAAGATATCCTGAACAACGTTGGCTGCAGGTGCATAAAACTGCTTAGGAAGATGCTCATTCATAAACTTCAAGAGATCAGTCGTATCAATATTCAGATAGGGAAAGACATTGGCCGCAATGACAATGAGCGGAAAAACCGTCAAAATGAGATAGTAAGCCACTGCGATAGTTGAAATGTCTATCTCTGCACTACGATAATGCCTAAGATAAACCTGCAATGGGCGCCACTGGAGTTTATCCAAGAGACGGGCCATTAAGCCTTGTCGTTTCATATTAGTAAGTTCTTTCTTCGCCTTGAGAAGTCAAAATTACTGGACCATCCTTAGTAATAACAAATTGGTGTTCATATTGACAAGAAAGTCCACCGTCGAGAGTTTTGTGAGCCCAACCAGTTTCAAGGTCCGTATCAATTTCCCAAGTACCAGTGTTAATCATTGGCTCGATAGTCAAAACCATTCCTTCTTTGAGACGGAGACCTCGTCCGGCTACCCCATAGTTTGGCACCATTGGCTCTTCGTGCATTGTTGGCCCAACTCCGTGTCCAACCAAATCACGAACAACACCGTAACCACGACTTTCAGCGTATTCTTGGATAGCCGCCCCGATATCACCGATACGGTTACCGACTACTGCTTGTTCAATACCAAGGTACATAGCCTCACGTGTTACTTCCATAAGTTTTTTAACTTCATCAGACGGCGTTCCAATCGCATAAGCCCAACATGAGTCAGCCAAACCGCCAGAATATGATTCCGTGTATTTTTTAACCTGAGCAACATTGTCAAAGTCCAATTTTGACACATCAAGGACTGACTTATCGATAGGTTCTGACAAGACCATATCAACTTTCAAGAGGTCACCATCTTTCAAAATATAGTGACGTGGAAAAGCATGTGCCACTTCGTCATTAAGGCCACAGCATGTTGCATAAGGGTAATCCATAATGCTTCCCTCAACTCCAATCTGAAGGGGAAGAACATTTTCTTCTTTACAACGACGACGTACATACTCTTCTACTTCCCACATATCCACTCCTGGTTTCAAGAGGTCACGTAGACCAATGTGAATGCTAGCAAGAAAATCCCCTGCCCTATCCATTGCTTCAATTTCACGTGCTGATTTTAATGTAATCATTATTTTCTCCGTTTTCTTTATATCTTTTTTTATTCGTTACTAAGTTTTCTTAACCACAACGACTGATTTGCAGACGGTATGATTCCCATGAGTAACCATAAGGTCCAGATGAGCTCTACGTCTGGTTTCAGCGATAATACTTGGTGTAATCGTCACCTTGTCATCAATCTGAGCCGCCTGAAGAAAGTAAAACATCATCTCTTCAATCACAAGACCATTTTGCTCCTGCTTTTCCATGATACGATAGACAACCTCTTTAACCATCTCTGCAAGAACACCCTGAGTGAGGTTTCCAGAATTGTCAATCATAGTGGGCTCTACTTCAAAGCTGAAAGCATGCTTGTCCTGGTTTAGGTTAGCTATCATTTGATCGCTAAAGGTATGCAAGTTGCCACGATTATTGTCCTGAAGTTCTTCCAAAACCTGACGACGGGTAATAACACCTAGATAGTGTTTTTCTTCATCCACGACAGGAATGATATCAAAGTCTTCAAAAATCATCTTTTGGGCAACAGTTGCCAGACTAGTCTCAAGTCTTGTCACCGTCGGCTTGGTCATGATTGCCTTAAGCATGGTCGTCGGTTGCTGATTAGACACATCCCGCATGGTCACAATCCCAATCACTTTTTCAGACTCAGATAGAATTGGAAAACGTACCAAGTTGGTCCGTTTAACCAAATTCTGAAAATCCCTGACCGTCATTTCTGGAGTCATGTAGTTGTAGTCTTCTCGTCTGGTATAGACTTGAGCTACAGTCTTGATGTCTGTTTTGATGCGGACATTCGAAAGCGCCTGGTTAATCATAGTTGCCACGGTAAAAGTATCGTAAGTTGTTACCATGACCGGAAATTGCTTCAAACGAGAAAGCTCTTTTACCCTATCGGAGACCTGAAAGCCCCCCGTCACTAGAATAGCATTATTGTGTTCTAGGGCAAGCAATTGAATATCCTCACGGTCCCCAACAATAAGAAGATCTCCCTTGGTTAGATAACGGGTGATATTCTCAATAGTCATGGCTCCAATATAGAACTTACTGAAGACACGTTCCAGACCTTCATGACCAGAGATAACCTCAGACTCCGTAATCTCTGCAATCTCCGCAAAGGTCAGCCTATCAAGACGAACTTGGACTTTCTTTTCAATTCGAACCGTCCCACTCCGAGGACGAGTCTCAACTAGCCCTCGATTTTCAGCTTCTTTAATGGCTCGATAGGCAGTTCCATCAGAAACCTGTAAGTGATTCGAAATACTACGCACACTAACACGCTTACCGATTGGCAAGGCCTCAAGATAATCTAGAATTTCTTGGTGTTTACTCACAGTTCTCCTCCTTCTCAAAGCGGAGATAATCACGCATGGTACGAGTGTATCGGTCTGCTCCCTTAAAGTGGGACACAAGTTTAAAGCCTGATTTTTCCGCTACACGAATCGATGACTTATTTTCCAAGTGGGCAATAAGAATAATACGGTCCATTCCCATAGCCGTCAAAGCCAAATCTGACAGACAGGTAACCGCCTCAGTCATTAAACCTCTACCCCAATATGAGGCATTCAGAAAATAGCCAAGCTCTGCAGTCCGTTTCTGGACATCAATCTTTTCAAAACGAACGACGCCAATCATCTTATCTAACTCTTTATCTACAATCGCCCATACACCTAGAGGCTCCTTCATGAAATAATGGACCAAAAGGCAATCCGTTTCATGCTGTGTTTGAGTGGCAGGAAAGAAAAATTGTAGATTCTGAGGATTTGATACAATTTCGTGTAAATCAAAACGATCCAAAAAGATGAGTGGTCTAAAAGAAAGGCGCTCCGACTCAAAAAAGGCAAAAGCACCCAGACTAGTCCAAATATCCATGATAGTATTATAACACAGTTTTAGAAATGGAAAAAGGCTCAACCACTAGGGGTTGAACCTTAGACTTAATCTTCAATCAAACGAATATCTGCACCAAGGTCAGAAAGTTTCTCAATGATATTTGAATACCCGCGAAGGATAAACTCAATATTGGTAATTTCAGTTTGACCTTCTGCCATAAGACCTGCCGTAACAAGCGCCGCACCCGCACGTAAATCACTAGCTTTTACTGGTACACCTGAGAGTTGCGTTGGACCGTTATAAACAATCTGTCCACCGAGTACTTGAATATCAGCTCCCATACGAGCCAATTCAGGAACGTGGTTCACACGTTTTTCATAAATTGTATCTATGATTTTTCCTCGACCACTTGCTTTCAATAACAACGGTGTCATCGGTTGTTGTAAATCTGTTGCAAAACCTGGATAAGGCGACGTCTTAATGTCAACAGGTTTTAGATCACCTTGCTCTTCCACAAAGATGGCATCTTCTTCAACTGTCATACGAACACCCATTGCTTCAAGTTTAGCAATAAAACTTTCAAGGTGTTCATAAAGAACATTTTTAACCTTAACTCCCTTACCGATAGCCGCGGCCATAGCAATGTAAGAACCCGCTTCAATACGGTCTGGAATAACTTGGTGACGAGTGCCATGTAAGCTCTCTACACCGTCAATCGTGATAACCTCTGTACCAGCGCCACGTACACGTGCGCCCATATTGTTAAGAAGAGTTGCTACATCAATAATCTCAGGTTCACGCGCCGCATTTTCAATAACCGTACGACCCTCAGCCTTAGCTGCTGCCAACATGGTATTGATAGTCGCTCCAACACTGACCGTATCCATGTAAATATGAGCACCCTTAATGCATTGACCAGCATCAGTCGCAATACGCATAGACTCCGCTTCATAGGAAATGCTAGCACCCATCGCTTCAAACGCCTTAAGGTGAAGGTCAATAGGACGTGGTCCCAAATCACAGCCACCTGGCAAACCTACTGTTGCCTGTCCGTAACGTCCAAGCAAGCTACCGTAGAAATAGTAAGAAGCACGAAGGCTGTTAATCTTACCAAATGGCATTGGCATATCCTTAACGCCTCGTGGATCAATTTCAAGTGTTTCGCCATCACGCTTAACAGAACCACCCATTACTTCTATAATTTCAATGAGGTTATCGACGTCGCTGATTGCTGGTACCCCATCAAGAGTAACCACCCCATCAGATAAAATGATGGCTGGAATCAATGCAACAACTGAATTTTTAGCCCCTGATACTGTAACTTCTCCCTGAAGTTTCTTACCACCATTGATGATAATTTTACGCATACTGTTCAATCTTTCTTATACTGGAATATTAGCCTTTACATTCTACCATAGATTGAGGTGCATGACAAATTAAGAACTCTAACAATTATCGGACAGTTTCACTTGACCACTTAAACCACCCCTTAAAACGGATAGCGCCGTTCTGGTCTGTTCGTAAAACCTTAATGTGACGTTTCTTAAAACGCTTCAAAGTTTCATCATTTGGATGTTTATAACGATTGTTCTCACCGGCTGAAACAAGTGCAAGGGAGGGATGCAGCTGGTCCAAAAAAGCTTCAGACGATGACCCTTTTGAACCGTGGTGTCCGGCTTTGAGGACACTGGCCTTTAAATTAGGATAGCTGACCATCAGTTCCTCCTCTCCTTCTTTTTCCAAATCACCAGTAAACAGAAAACTGCTTCCTAATAGTTTTCCGTAAAGAACTATCGAATCATTGTTACCACCATCACCAATTTTATTTGGATAAAGAACCTGTAGCTTACTTCCCATCATGGGTAAGTTGTCTCCAGCCTTTAGAGTGCGAACTGGGCGTTTTAAAGTTCGAAGTCGTTTCACAAAACTAGGCTTAGTCAAAGCTCCTTGACTGACACAGATTTCCTTAATCTTAAACCGCTTGGTCACTTCTTCCAAATCACCAATATGGTCTGTGTCCGTATGAGTCAGGACCAGATGGTCAATTTGAGACACTCCCCTAGCCTGTAGATAGGGAATCAAGGCTTTCTCCGCATTGCTCGTCTGACTAGCCTCTTGCCATTTTTCCTTTGAGCCGAAAGTCACCTTGCCACCCACATCAATTAGGATGGTATCGCCTTTCATACTCCTCAGAAAAATACTATCTCCCTGACCAACGTCAACCATAGTCACCTCATTGGTTAAAGGATGTTTGACCCAGACCATCAAAAGACTAAAAATCATCAAAAGACAAACCCTAAACTGGGGCTTTTTCCAAAAATCAAAGAGCATAACCAATACAGCTATCATCAAGCCAAACTGAAACAAACTAGGTTTCCCTAAAATCAAAGGCTGGCCTATCCAGGATTGTATCCAAGTCAAAAAGGTCTCCATCCATTCAAAAAGTGGGTTGATTTGAGAAAAGATTACTAGTCCTGAAAGGACAAAGAAGACCGTCAAGACAGGTAAGAGAAAGCTATCAAAGACTATCGAAAACATCGCCGTCAGAATTAAACTCACCGGTTGAAAGGTCCCATAATAGTAAGTTAGAAAGGGCAAAATCCCAAGACTCAATACCAAGCTCGTACAGATTGACTTTTTAAGAGATGACATCTCCTCAAAATCAAACAAACACAACAAGAAGGCATAGGAACAACTTAAAACACCTCCCACTGTCAAAAGAAAATGAGGTAAAAAGAGAAACAATAAAAGCAAGGTTATACCCATATTATCCAGTTTTTTAATACCAAACTCCGCCAACAAACTTTGAATCAAGGAACGTAGGACTGAAGCTGTCCAACCTGTCATTAAGCCATAGCATAAGGAAAAAGGCAGCAAGATAATTAATAGATAATCTTTAGGAAGGCCCAAGCGTAGGAGTCCATAGCGAAACCATCCCAGAAAAAAGCCGACTTGCATCCCTGAAAGTGCGAATAGATGAATAATACCTAAGCTTGTGTAAAGCTGACTCTGCTCATCAAACTCCTTATCCAAATACCCAAAGAGCAGGCCTGTCATATAGTGTCTCATAGGATTAGGAAAGTGCGTCTGGATATGAACCAATGCCCTCCTCCTCAGTTGATGGAAAAAAGCTAGGGGAGATAGAGATTTTTGAGGCACCACATGGTCCAAGTGCTCAATCTGAGCCATTCGATAAATGCCTTGACTGGCTAGATAAGACTGATAATTAAACCCTTGAAAATTACGTTGACCAGTTGCTGGGGATAACTTTATTTTTCCTTTTAGTACTAGCGTTTGACTAGTAGTCTTAAAAAAATGCTGCTCCTTCTCATATTTGAGTCGGTAAAAGACCTGATAAGTTTGTCCCTTTGCCTTTCCAATAGCTGATAATTGCTCACCATTAACCGATAGCGTATCAGCAACCAGAGTCACCTGATTGATTTCAGCAGGAGCTTGTTTATCTTGTATGCTAGCTCTGTGATGCAAGAATAAAAAATAAATCAAAAAGAACCCACCTACAAGCCCCACCAACTTTAGGGCTGCCTTATTCTTCCAATGATGCTTCAAAAAACATACTAAAAGAAAAGCAAAAGCCCCCATAGCATAAACATTAGTGACAAAAATCGTAAAATAAAGAGCAGCTATTAACAGAGCCAAGGAAAAAAGATTGATTGGAGCTTTTTTAAGCCACATAGAGGGACTCTCTGATTTTATCTAAAGTTTTATCACCAATTCCTGAGACATTTTTCAAGTCATCTACGGATTGAAAGCCTCCATGACTTTCACGATAGGCAATGATATCCTCTGCCCGCTTAGCTCCAATTCCAGAAATAGTTTGCAACTCCTCTGAGGTTGCTGTATTTAAGTTAATTTTGCCATCCTTAGCACTAGTTTGCCCTCCTTTGTCAGAGACCTGACCAGTTCCTGATTGACCAAGAACAGAGAGGTTTTCATCCTTAGTTGCCACATAGATAACCTCTTCGTCCGACAGACTTGCGGCTAAATTAACACTCTTAGCATCCGCATCCTCAGTCATTCCCCCAGCAGCTTTGATGGCATCAGTCACCCTAGCGCTTGCTTTTAAGGTATAAACACCTGGATTAGCCACAGCCCCCTTAACATCTACCGTTACTTTTAACTTATCCTTTTCACTTCCTTCAGTCTTTGACTGGGAAGACGCCTCAGAAAGAGACTGTGAGCTTTGTTTGGAGGAGGAGGAGGTTGACAAAGCTGTCACATCTGTATAAGACGTCTCCGCCTCCATGCTGTTGCCGGCACCATAAGTCATCCATAGGAAGAAGCAAAAAATCACCATCAGTACAGCAATAACACTCACAAACAGACAATTATCTTTGACATAGGCTAGAATCTTTTCCTTCACGCTATTCTCCTTAATTGATATATTTTCTTTCTTATTCGTAAAAAATTTGAAAAATATATCAAAAAGTAAAAAAACTCCATCAGATCTATGTCTGACAGAGTTATTAGCTTATTTCTGCGTTTCTTTGGCACGGTGTTTTTCAGGGTTCCAAACAAAGCTAGCTACATATGAGAAAGCCATGGTCAAAAGCACTGCAATAATAGCCACAAGACCGAGAGGTACACGGTAAATATAAGTGAATGGGTTTGGTTTCTTGCCTGTTTGATAGCTCAAAGCTTCTTCATCGAGACGAGCAAATTCAGACTGGATACGACGAGCAACCTCTTGAATATTTTCGTCATTCAAACGCTTCAAATCTGAAATATCAATAGGATTACCATAGTTCATATCCACACGTTCACCCGTTAAGAGACCCTTGAGCTCACGAGGGCCTTGATAGACAACTGGCATAATCTTAACCTTGGCCATTTTAGCGATAACCGCAACCCCACCCTTAACATCAGAAGAATGACGGCTACCACTTGGGAACATAATCAAACTACGATTACTCTTCTTAAGCATGTTAACAGGGTACTTGATAGCTTCTTGACCAGGATTTTCACGGTCAATTGGAAAGGCACCACACATGCGGATCCACCAACCAAAGATACGGCTCTTAAAGAGTTCTTTCTTAGCCATGAAAATAAACTGCTTAGGACGGGCTGAAAAAGCCATATAAACAGGGTCCCACCAAGTTCGGTGCGGAGCAACCAAGATATAGTTTTCATCCTTGTTCAATAATTTATCGCGATTGTGATAATGGGCATTACCATTGATAATCCATAGAAGGAAGACAACAAGCCCACGTAAATAAGCGTAAAACACGTTTTTACCTCTTTTTCTACAAGTTTTTTACTATTATACCAAAAAAAGGAGATCTTTTTTCATCGAATTTCTTTGTAAACTATTGAAAATGGTGTGGCACTTTCCAATGGTTTGAGCTATAATGTAGCTATGATAAAAAGTATTAAGATTACAGGGGAAAATCGAAAGGCACTTAATATTTGCCTCATTATTGCAAACTTGGCTGTTTTGGCTATCCTAGGCTTTGTCCTATTCCAACGCCATAACACGAAATCTGAACAAGTAGCCAAGGCTGAAAAGACTGAACAAGTCGCTAATAGCGCAAGTTCAGCTTCAGAAAAACCTAAGGAAGAAGATAAAACACAACTCAAGAAAGGTAGTAACCACAGCATTGCAGCTTCTGACTATGCTTACGATGTTACTGCTGTGAATAATACTATTCGAGGCAAGTCTCAGGATATCGACGACAAGGTAGTCTTTTTAACGTTTGACGATGGGATTGATCCAACACTGACCCCACAAGTCATGAGTATTTTGAAAGAATATGGTGTTCATGCCACATTCTTCCACATTGGTTACACCATTACACAAGAAAATGCGGACATCCTCAAACGCCAAATTACAGAAGGACATGCGATTGCCAACCATAGCCTCAGCCATAACTTTAATCTCCTTTATCCAGGACGTGTTCCTAATCAAAGTCAGATTGTTTCTGAGGTTAACCAAACCATGGCTAATTTCCAAGCCATCCTAGGTAAAGACTTCAAGACAAGAATCTTCCGTTATCCTGGTGGTCATATGTCATGGCAAGGTCTAGAAAGTACTGACCAAGCTCTCGCCAAGGAAGGTGTCCAGTGGATTGATTGGAACATGCTTTGTGGTGATGCAGAACCAGCCTCTGTTCGCCCAACGACATCTGAAAGCATGATGGCCTACTTGGATGGTTCACAAAAATATTTCCCTGAGAGTCATGTTAAGGTTGTCCTTATGCACGACACTGCTGGTAAGGAACTCACAGTTCAGACCCTTCCACAAATCATCGAATACTTCAAAGATCAAGGCTACACCTTTGGTGTCCTGGAGTAATCACTCACAACAGTTCCTTTGGGAGCTGTTTTTTGTTACAATAAAAGCTATGACAAATCCAATTTTAAAAGATGGAGAACGCATTGACCAACTCTTCTCCACAGATGTAAAAATCATTCAAAATAAGGAGGTTTTCAGCTATTCTATCGACAGTGTCCTCCTCTCGCGATTCCCAAAAATTCCAAAGAAGGGGTTAATCGTCGACCTCTGTTCGGGAAATGGTGCCGTTGGCCTCTTTGCTAGTACACGCACTGAGGCACCAATTACCTTGGTTGAGCTACAAGAACGTCTGGCTGACATGGCCAAACGTTCCGTCACTCTCAACCAACTAGAGGACCAGGTGACTGTGGTTAATGACGACCTGAAAAATTTGCTTGACCATGCTCCACGATCTCAGGTGGACCTTATTCTCTGTAACCCACCTTACTTTAAGGCGACAGAAACATCCAAGAAGAATCTGTCCGAGCACTACCTCTTGGCCCGTCACGAAATCACAACCAATCTAGAGGAAATTTGCCAGGTCGCTCGTCATGCCCTCAAATCTAACGGACGTATTGCCATGGTGCATCGTCCTGACCGCTTTTTGGATATCATCGATACTATGCGCCAGTATAATCTAGCGCCTAAACGCATCCAGTTTATTTATCCTAAGATGGGACGTGAGGCAAATATGCTCCTGATTGAAGCCATTAAAGACGGCTCGACAGATGGCTTGAAAATCCTTCCGCCTCTCTTTGTGCATAAGGAAAATGGCGACTATACCGACGAAATCTTTGAGATTTACTTTGGAAAAAAGACTGAGGGTGAGTCCTAGACGATGACAGAAAAGGATAACAAGGCCTACATGTATGTGGTTGAGTGTGCCGATGGCACCCTCTATACAGGCTATACCACAGACGTCGAACGCCGCCTCAAAACCCATAATGCAGGCAAAGGCGCCAAGTATACCAGAGCCCGCCTACCAGTTAAACTCCTCTATTCAGAAGTCTTTGACAGCAAGCCTGAAGCCATGAGCGCCGAAGCACTCTTTAAGAGAAAAAGCCGAGAGAAAAAACTAGCCTATATCAAAGAACACACGGAAAAATAACCGTGTGTTTTTATTTGAAAAAAACATCAAAAATAGCGCAAAAAACTCTTCTTGTGTTATACTGTAATTGAGATTTTTTAAATTTTTGGTGTTAGAACTGTTGCCTCAGTCCTAGCACTTTTTCTTTGTCGTATTCTTGGTGTGTTGCGAGAATTTTGTAAATGATACGAAGTAGCTTATGTGCGCAATCAATGACGGCTTTCATCTTACTTCCTCTTTGGGAAATTTTGCTATAAAAAGATGAAAACGCATTGTCTTTAGAGTGAGCCGCAATCAATCCCGACATGGTCAAAGCCTGTTTGATATATCGATTTCCTTGCGTGATATGTGAGGATTTTTTAATGCCAGCACTTTCATAAGATCCTGGGCAGAGCCCAGCCCAAGAAGCTAAGTGTGCGTCCGATTGAAAAGCCTTCACATCTGGTCCAATCTCAGCTAAAATAGTGGCTGCACAAGTTTCACTCACACCAGGAATCATTTGAAGTAATCTATTTTCTTCAGGGAAACTCCTTTTCGATATAAGCTATTATTTCACTCCTTAATTTATTCATGAGTTTTTGATACAATTGATATTCTTCTAGGCTTTGCTCCAAGAGAAATCGATCCTCCAGTGACAACTTCCCATTCATGGCCTCCATTAATTCTTCGGGACTTGCTTTGACATGCTTGTGAATACAAGCTGTCACATTGTCATAATCAATGAGTTCCCCATTGATAAAGAGCGTTAAAAGAGACTGTCCTGTCTTAGAGAAGATATCAGAAAGATAGCTGGTTAGTTTGATATTAGCACGTTGTAAGAGGTTATGAATCTCATTCTTTATTTGAGTTTGACGTTGTTTGTAAGAACGTAACCTACGAGTGAGTAAACGTAACTGCATCACTTCAGGGCTTGGAATGTAAGATGGCTCAATAAGTCCACAACGTCCGAGCTGTGCAATCCATTCGGCATCTTTCATGTCTGTTTTTCGACCAGGCACATTCTTAATATGTTGGGGGTTAGCTAATATCAAATTGAGTTCTGAGTCTGAGAATATATTAAAGAGTGGTACCCAATATTGGCCAGTGCTTTCAAAAAAGACATGTGTGACGTGATTTTCCAATAACCAATCTAAGGCGTTTTGGAGAGCTATAGTTGTTGTACCAAATTTTTTCTGAATCTTTTTAGGTTTATTGCTTTCTAGTGGACCATCTAGAATACAACAAACGATAGACTTTTGGTGGACATCAATTCCACAACAAGTTTCAATCATAACTTCCATTACAAAAACCTCCTGTTAACTATTGAACAATAGAACAAGAGGATATTAGTAATTTTATTTTCATGCTCAAGGCATATTCGAGTTATCTCATGACTCTTGTTCATCCAGTTTTTGATACAGGCTAGGCAAAGCCCTATTAAAGACAACGGATTGGTATTGTTCACCTTCATTATAAGCCGAACTTTCTTTTCTGTCATGAGTTAGCAGGCTAAGCCTGCTTAGAGTTTTTGATATTGGAAAACGCTCTATTTTCATAGAGCGTTTTCATTGTTTATTTATCACCCTTGTTACGGATAACAAAGCCGTTTTTCTTTTCGCTTGAGGTACGGTGTGGGCGTTTGTTGCCACGGTTTTCGAAGTCACGGCTATTCTTCTTAGACTTGCGTTTGAAGTCACGACGACCACCGTCTCGGTCATCGCGGTTACGGTCGCCACGGTATCCACCACGACGGTTGTTATCGCGACCACGGTTGCCACGGCCACCTTTGCCGCCTTTACCACCAAAGCCACCACCTGATGGTTTGAATGGCAATGGTTTTTCACGGGCAATTTCCACTTCTGGCATTGTCTCTGGGTCTTGAACGGTCAAGCTCAAGATGTAAAGTGCCAATTCTTCAGGAGTGAATTCTTGAGCCAATTTAACCGCATCACCCTTGAACTTGTCAAAGTTAGAACGGATAGCTTCATCCGCAAAGTCGCGTTCAATTTTCTTAAGAGCAACTTTCTTCTTAGCTTGGAAGGCTTCTTGAGCTGTTGGTGGCTTAAGACCTTTCATGCGTTTCTTAGTCAAGTTTTCGATAATTCCCAAGTAACCCATTTCATTTGGTGCTACGAAAGTAATAGATTGACCTGATTGGCCTGCACGTCCTGTACGTCCAATACGGTGAACGTAGCTTTCTGGATCTTGTGGAATATCGTAGTTGTAAACGTGAGTGACACCCGAAATGTCAAGACCACGCGCCGCAACGTCTGTCGCAACCAAGATATCGATTTGGTCGTTCTTGAAGTCACGGATAACACGAAGACGCTTGTTTTGGTCAAGGTCACCGTGGATACCTTCTGCACGGAAACCACGAAGTTTCAAACCACGTGTCAACTCATCCACACGACGTTTGGTACGACCAAAGACAATTGACAATTCTGGTTGGTCAACGTCCATAAGGCGAGTCATGGTATCAAACTTCTCTTGTTCCTTCACTCGGATAAAGTATTGGTCAACGTTAACATTGGTCAATTCTTTAGCCTTGATTTTCACATGCTCAGGGTCCTTCATGAACTGCACACCAATACGTTTGATGGCATCAGGCATAGTTGCTGAGAAAAGGAGAGTTTGACGTTCTTCTGGTACTCGGCTAATGATAGCTTCAATATCTTCAAGGAAGCCCATGTTAAGCATTTCATCCGCTTCATCCAAAATCAAAGTCTCGATGTTATTGAGTTTAAGAGCCTTACGTTTGATAAGGTCAAGGAGACGACCTGGTGTTCCTACAACGATGTGAGCACCTGAACGGAGGGCCTTGATTTGTTTTTCAATGCTAGAACCACCGTAGACTGAGCGAACTTTAACGCCTTTGTCACGACCAAAACGGAAAAGCTCTTCTTGAGATTGCACTGCCAACTCACGTGTTGGGGCAATAACAAGGGCTTGGATTGTATTTTCTTCTGTACGAATTTTATCTAGGGTAGGCAAACCAAAGGCAGCTGTTTTACCAGTACCAGTTTGGGCCTGACCGATAACATCCTTACCTTCAAGAGCGAGTGGAATTGTCAACTCTTGGATAGGTGATGGTTTTTCAAAACCGGCAGCTACAACAGCTGATTGGATGTCTTCTGATAGGTTTAAATCTGTAAATTTCAAAGTATTCTTCTTTCTATTTGAAGGCGGTGCGAAGCCACCTTATGAGACTTGGTTGTGTAGTAGATTAACTACCTGTATTTAATAGTCGTTTATTTTAACAACTCATCTAGTCTATCATATTTAGAAATAAAAAGACAGAAAATAACGTTTTAAAACCGCCTCCAATTTGAGAAGACGGTTTCACTCACTAATTATTATTTATGGACCAACCAACGCAAGTAGCGGGCCAAGACCAAACAAAGAATCGCACTACCGATAATGATGAAAATCCAGGCTGGACTGACAGTCATAAAAGGTAGAGGAACATTCATCCCAAAGAAACCGGTAATGACGGCAAGCACTCCCAAGAGCACCTCAATAATAGTCAAATTACTCAAGTTGTTGTTCAGGTTGTTGTTTAGGATATTATTATAAGAACCTGATAATTGCTGTAAGACCTTAGAAATGAGGTCCGTCATGGCTACTAACTGTCTGGCTTCAATCATGGCATCATCAAACTGTTCTTTTTCAACCTCGTTGAGACGACGATAAATGGCGTGCCCCTTGATGTGCTCCAAAAGGAGACGGTTTTGTGTAGCGGCAGCCACCAAATAGACCATGCCTGTTTCCAAATCTGAAAGGTCGTAAAGATTCTTACTTGTCGTAGTCTGCCTTAGACGTCGACTAACCTCATCTTTTTGCTGATCCAAACGTTCAATGACGGGATAGTAGGCATTTGAAATCATCTCAAGTCCTGCAAAAAGCAATTTATAAATAGATAAATCTTCATGGTTATCCACATAGTCTTGCATTTTGCTGATCACATAAGCATTATCCTCATTACTAATGGTCACCAAACGCGTATCTTGTACAATAAAGGTCAGAGGAATGGTTTCATAGTATTCCTTGTCCTTCTCAAGAGCCAGAACATTATAGATAAAGGTGATTGTTCCATTCTCACGGTTGTAGTCCATGTGGGCTCGTTCATTTTTATCCAAGGCATACTCTATGGTTTCCTGATCAATATCATACTTGGTATAAAGGTAGGATTGCTCAGAAATAATATCTGAGTCAATATTAATCCAGTGACGCTTATAACCCAGTTCTTTTTCAATAAACATTTTTCTTCCTCATTACTTTAGCACTGCTGCTGCCAAAGCTTGTTGAATTTCAAAGACATTATTATCACTCTTAAATTGAAGGACCTCTGCGGGCTCCAATGCTGATGAAATCCAAATCTTAAGTTCAGCATCTAGGTCAAAGTGCCCTGAACTTTCTACAGTAAAACGAGAAATCGAGTGATAAGGGATAGACTTGTAGGAAGTCTTCTTCCCTGTAACACCTTGCTTATCGACTAAAATCAAGCGCTTCTCTGTAAAGACAATCAAGTCACGAATAAGGACATAGGCTAACTCCACCTGTTCACCTGGAATTAAGATGCCCTCCAATTGGCGCTCAACTTTATCATTATCTTTTTTAGATGCGTTACCAAGCAGTCCTGAAAAAAGTCCCATAGTTGTTTCTCCTTTTTATTGTAAAGATAATCCTTGCTTTAACTATACCACAATTTTAGGATTTCAGACACTTGCAGAAATGGGTTTCTAGTAGTACAATTAAGGAGTCACAAGAGGAGCAATTGCTGAGAATGGCTAGCTTGATTATTTCTTCAAGACATGCCTAAACTCTTACCACCTGATCAGGTTAGGACCTGCGTAGGGATGTGTCTCAAAATAGATTGAAATAGAGGAACTTCTATGACGTCGTTTTGATGTGGCAAAAAACAGCCAATCAAGACGATTGGTATAGGAGGTTTTTTTATGTCGAAAACAAATATTCGACCAATGATTGAGGTTGCCCTTTTTGCAACCATTGCTTATATCCTGGACCTAGTTACCCAGCCCATGTCACTAGGCCCTTGGATTTCCCTTTCCTTTAAGATGGTACCTATCTTTCTCCTCAGTTTTCGCTGGGGGGTTAAAGCTGGTGCTATGGGCGGTCTTATCTGGGGGCTACTTCAAGTGGTGACAGGACAGGCAGCCGGTGGTTGGCTGACCTTGACACAAGGGTTTCTGGAGTACTTTGTCGCCTTTAGTCTGATTGGTATCAGTGGTGTGGTCAAACCAGCCCTTGATAAAGCCATTAAACAAGGCAATAAAGTCAAGTCTCTGATGGTGATTACTGAGGGGATTCTTCTTGGTAGCTTCGCTCGTTACCTCATTCACTTTATAGCCGGTGTCATCTTTTGGGGAAGCTATGCCCCTAAAGGACAAAGCCCTTATCTCTATTCATTTATTGTCAATAGCTCATCCTTCCTTGGAGAAACATTGGCCAGCCTCATCGTTTTCTTCGCCCTACAACGATTCCTAGGCAGGTTACTAAATACAGAAAAATAAAAGAAACCATAGGACAGTCTTAAGTGACAGTCCTATGGTTTTTCTTGTTTATATAAAAAATAGCAATTATTGCCTATTCACAGTAATAACCTCACTTTTGTTTTACTGTTTTTTATGTTAAGATACAAAAAAATATATGTTCCCATATATGCAAACTGGAGGTTTCCCATGCAAAAATTTGGAGAAATTTTTAAAAAATTTCGCGAATCAAGAGGGATACGATTAAAAGATGTCGCAAAAGCTGGTATCTCGACATCTCAACTGTCTCGTTTTGAAAAAGGTCAGACAGACTTAACCATTACAAAGTTTATGTTGATATTGGACGAGATTAACATGCCTATTGACGAATTCATGTATGCTGTCCATGATTTTCATCGTGATGAACTGAATGAACTATTAGCAAAGATTCAGCTTTTTGTATCGACTCATGATATTAATGGATTAAAGAAACTACTTAATTCCCAACTAAAATCAGAACCTAAACGAGAAAAGTTTCATCACATTAATACTATTTTATTAAAAATTCGCTTGCAGGATTTATCGGGAGAAAGCTATTATACAAAGCAGGATCTAACCGATTTAACCGATTATCTATTTAGTGTTGAGTACTGGGGTTATTATGAATTATTGCTTTTTGCAAATACCTTAGATGTGTTGAACCATGAGACTCTTATGGTTTTGGCAAAGGAGATGGTTAGAAGGTCTGATTTTTACAAAGAGATTCCTAATAATCGACGCATGATATCAACCATGTTATTAAATGTTTATATTACATGTATAGAAAGAGGAGAGCTCATTGATGCACTGTATTTCGAAAAACAATTAAACCAATGCTTTTTTATCGAGACTGAAATCTATGAACGATTGGTTTTTCAATATGCACAAAATTATTATCAATATAAAAAAGAAGGAAGCAATCAGTCTATTATCGAAATGAAGAAATGTATTGATGCCATGAAATTGGCAGGGAGCAAGAATATTGCAAAGACTTATGAAGCGCATTTGAAAAAATTGATAGATAAAAATAGTTAGCAAGCATATATGGGAATTTATTAAATAAGCTTATTATTCTTGTAAAATTATTTAAAAATATGTGTGAATCCAATTTCATTTCCAGATTTGGTAACCAATATGGAGAAACGATATGTCTAAATCCTTTCTGAAATTACTTATCTCTCAGTTATTTGCTAACTTAGCTGACATTTTTCTCAGGGTATCCCTCATTGCAAATATCTACGTCATTACAAAATCCGTTATTGCAACCTCAATGGTTCCGATTCTAATCGGATTGTCAGCTTTCGTGGCAAGCCTTCTAGTGCCATTGGTGACTAAAAAACTATCCCTAAATAGAGTGCTTTCTTTCACTCAATGTGGAAAGACTTTTTTATTAGCAATACTCCTTGTAATGCTCATTAAGGCTCAATTTGTTCCAGCCTTAGGATTGTATATCTTTGTTGTCGCTATTTCTATCTTAGATGGCTTTGCGTCACCCGTATCTTATGCCATGATTCCTAGATATGCCACAAATTTGGGAAAGGCAAATGCTGCCTTATCAATGAGTGGTGAGGGAGTACAATTGATTGGTTGGGGACTGGGCGGTCTCTTATATACTTCGCTTGGTCTTTTTCCCACACTGTTGATAATCTTACTCCTTTATCTCCTTTCCACTTTTGTAATGCTCTTTCTTCCTCAGGCCAAAATAGAGCAGTTAGAAGCGGAGACAAATCTTGATACTCTAGTAAAAGGATGGAAGTTAGTTGCAAAAAATCCTAAATTAAAGTTATTTGTTCAAGCAAATTTATTAGAGGACTTCTCAAATACAATCTGGGTATCGTCTGTAATCCTTGTTTTTGTAACCGAGGCGTTAAAACAAACTGAAAGTTACTGGGGCTACTCAAATACAGCCTATTCCCTTGGTATCATTTTAGGTGGAATAATTGTCTACAAACTATCCGAAAAGTTTTTAGCCCATAAGTGGAAAAGTATTCTCTTTTCACTCTTAGCAATGGCGACCATCACAGCCAGTATCCTCTTTTTCTCAAACACACAAACATTTTTAATTTTCTCAAGTTTAATCGGCTTCTTTTCTCAGTTAAAAGAAGTCCCTGAAAGTGTCTTTCTTCAAGAAACTGTCAATGAAAATCAGTTAGTACATGTTTATTCTGTATTTGAAGTCATTTCAACCCTTGCTTTTTCAGTTTTCGTCTTTCTGATGAGTTCTATTACTGAAAAATTTGGAATTACAACAAGTTTCTGGCTATCAACAATTTGCATACTTTTAGAAGCTAGCTTAATTTATCATAATCGTAATTATCTAAAGTAATTAATGGTATACTTGATAACTATTAGGTTTATAAAAAATATAGGGCTATCTGATTAGATAGTCCTATATTTTTTTGTGTTGTTTTAGAGACGTGACGTAGTTAGTGAGACGGCTAGCTAGCCACAAGATAGTGGCTAGCTTCAAAAGATGAACGATTTACATAAACTATACATAGTATTACGACATGAGAAAACGGAAACGATAATTTTCCGTTTTCGAGTTAGTAAAGGACTTAGTCACGGTCCTATAGGACGTGGCGTAGATTGCTTAGGCTATGATATAGCCAAGCAATCTTAGTACATTACATCTTCTCTTCCAATGTTACATCTGGATATTTATCCGCAAACCAACGAAGGGCAAAGTCATTTTCAAAGAGGAAGACTGGTTGGTCAAAGCGGTCTTTAGCCAAGATATTTCGGCTTGATGACATGCGTTCATCAAGGTCCTCAGGTTGGATCCAACGCACAGTCTTTTTACCCATTGGTGTCATAACGACTTCGGCATTGTATTCATTTTCCATACGATGTTTGAAAACTTCAAACTGAAGTTGACCAACGGCACCAAGCATGTATTCACCTGTTTGGTAGTTGGTGTAGAGCTGGATGGCTCCTTCTTGCACCAATTGTTCAATTCCTTTGTGGAAGGACTTCTGTTTCATAACGTTTTTAGCAGAAACTTTCATGAACAACTCTGGCGTAAAGGTTGGTAGTGGCTCAAATTCAAATTTGTTTTTACCTACAGTAAGGGTATCACCAACCTGGTAAGTTCCTGTATCGTAAACCCCGATAATGTCTCCTGCCACGGCATTTTCGACATTTTCACGAGACTCGGCCATAAACTGAGTGACGTTAGAGAGCTTAGCTCCTTTACCAGTACGGGTTAAGTTAACACTCATACCACGCTCGAATTCACCAGACACGATACGAACAAAGGCAATACGGTCACGGTGACGTGGGTCCATGTTGGCTTGGATTTTGAAAACAAAACCAGAGAAATCCTTGTTAAGAGGATCAATCTCATCACCATCAACTGTCTTGTGGCCATGTGGTTCTGGCGCAAATTTAAGGAAGGTATCGAGGAAGGTTTGAACTCCAAAGTTTGTAAGGGCAGAACCGAAGAAGACCGGCGTCAATTCACCAGCTAAAATAGCTTCTTCAGAGAATTCATTACCCGCTTCTGTCAAGAGTTCGATATCTTCTTTAGCTTGCTCATAGAATGGGTTGTTGGCAAAAAGGGTATCACCATCTTCAATCTTGGCAAAGCGCTCGTCACCCTTGTAAAGCTCCAAGCGTTCGTTATAGAGGTCATAAAGTCCTTCGAAGGCTTTCCCCATACCGATAGGCCAGTTCATTGGGTAGCTAGCAATACCAAGCACTTCTTCCAACTCTTCCAAGAGGTCAAGTGGCTCACGTCCATCACGGTCCAATTTGTTCATGAAGGTGAAGACAGGAATCCCACGGTGTTTGACAACTTCGAAAAGTTTTTTAGTTTGGGCCTCGATACCTTTGGCTGAGTCAACAACCATGACGGCAGCGTCAACCGCCATAAGGGTACGGTAGGTATCCTCTGAGAAGTCCTCGTGCCCTGGGGTATCAAGGATATTGACACGTTTACCGGCATAGTCAAACTGCATCACAGATGAAGTTACTGAGATACCACGTTGTTTCTCGATATCCATCCAGTCTGATTTAGCGAAGTTTCCGGTTTTCTTACCTTTTACGGTACCAGCTTCACGGATTTCACCCCCAAAGTAAAGCAATTGTTCAGTGATTGTTGTTTTACCAGCATCGGGGTGAGAGATGATGGCAAAAGTACGGCGTTTTTTGATTTCGTCTTGGATACTCATAGTTTTCTTTCTTCTTTAAAAATAATCTTTTTGATACTTTTCCTTAGCGGTATCGGACGTCAGTAGCTTCCTTAGGAATCTCAATATTTCCATGTTCCAGAACTACGACAACCATAGGTTTTTACCAGATCGAAAAGTAAGATAGTTGTAGCGCTTCTTTCAGAAAATCTTTGTCTCTTAAGAGCTACATTTGTTGTCGAGGCTTGCGATAATCTCGCAGGCACAGCTCCTTTATTATATCCAAATTACAGTGTGAAAGCAATTCTGAAAGCGTTTTGTGTTAGAATAAAACAAATAAAATGAAAAAACACGCTATCAACTTTCTGATAGCGTGTTTCTTCATTTATTTAATATTTGTCTTCAAAATGCTCCAGACCTTTTTTCATGATTATCATGAGAATAATCAGGGACCCTGAAACAGCAAGGTATTTGACAAATAAGGGAGTTCCCATAATAAATGGCGTGTGTTTAAGCATGCCATAGTTTCCACCGATAGTCTGATTAACTATTACCAAAGCTAGATTCAGTAGCAGGGTAGCCACCACAATCAGCCGCTGGCTGATGGGATGCGTTTTAAAACTATTAAAAATTACATTCAGGCTATTGACCAGTAGGGCATAGTGGCCAATTAGGAAAGAAAAGCCTGTGATATGAGGAAACTCATAGGGATCAAATACTGGATAAATCAATGCACAGTAGGTCCCGACAACTCCCATAATAGCAAAATAGCTCTTTATTCTACTATTTTTCAAGAGGAGAACAGCAAACATGGCCATGCGGCAATGGTAAAGGGGAAGACTAATATAAAGAGGAAAGCCCTGCCAGAGATACCAGGTATAGAGGGCAAAGAGTTGAATGGCTTGGATAGTAAGAAAGGTCCAACGCCATATATTATTCTTATACCATCGCCAACTCAAGTAACTCAAGACTACCATCGCCAAAAGCATAAGCAAATAATAGGGCAAAGGTATCTGGGGTGGATGAGTTTGGGTGGTTGTCAAAAAATCCTTCATTCTCTTCTCCTGCTGAAATTACTATGCCTGCTATTATATCAAATTTCAGGGTAAAGCAAAAACCTGCTTAGAGAGCAGGTTAGAGAACTTAATTCTTAGCTTGGAGTTCTTCCACGACCTTGGCTAGGTTCATAGAGTTAGAGCCCTTGAGCAAGATTTGATCGTGCTCGCCTAGGCTTTCTTTGATTTGCTTAACCATAGCATCAAATTGGTCTTCGTCAGCTGTTTTCTTGAAATAATAGACATGACCAAGTGGGAACATTTGGCTAGCAAGTTGTGACAATTCTGCAATGTCTTCACCATAGAAAATTACCATATCAATAGCATCTGGTGTCAGGCTTAGAATCATCTGTGTGTGAAGTTGCACAGACTGTTCACCGAGTTCTTTCATATCAGCTAGGACAGCGATTTTCTTGCCTCCTTCATTCTTAGGAATGGCTGAGAAGGTCTCCAAAATGAGCTTCATGGCTGTTGGATTGGCATTGTAGACGTCGGAAAGAATATCAGCACCATTGGCTGCTTTTTTCCATTCAGTACGGTTCTTTGTAAGCTGTAAGTTAGCAAGAGCTGAGAGGATATTTTCCTCAGTTACACCCAAGTGTTTAGCCACATAGGCAGCAACCATGGCATTTGTAGCATTGTATTTTCCTGTGACTGGCAAGGTAACTTGTCCGTCTAGGAAGTTTGTTGAAAAGGTGAGATGGTCCTTGAATTCTGTCAAGTCAGAGACTGTAAGCTCTGCACCATCTCCAAAGCGTACCACTTCAAGATTGCTTGGCAAGAATGGATTGACGATAGGATCACTAGGTACAAGCAAGAGGCTACCATCAGGCATACCGTCTTGCATTTGCATTTTACCTTGGGCAATCTTGTCACGGCTACCGAAGAATTCCAAATGAGCCTCTCCGATTAAGGTAACAACGGCTGTTTTTGGCTTAGCCAAGGTTGACAAGAGATGAATGTCTCCCATGTGGTCTTGTCCCATCTCAAGGACGATTTTCTCTGTATCATCAGGCATGTGGAGGGCTGTATAAGGAAGACCAATCTCGTTGTTGTAATTGCCTTGGGTTTTGTAAGTACGATAGGTCGTTGCCAAGATATCATGAATCATGTCCTTGGTTGTTGTCTTACCATTAGAACCAGTCACAGCAATGACATCAACCTCAGTCTTTTCAAGATAGTAAGCAGCTAGCTTTTGGAAAGCTTCAAGAGCGTCATCAACTAGGATGTGGACTTGATCAGCTGGTAATTCTTTTTCTGTGAATGTCGCTAGGGCACCATTGTCAAAGGCTGTTTGGATAAAATCATGCCCATCACGCGCACCTTTTAGTGGCAAAAAGAGGTCGCCCGCTGTAATCTTACGGCTATCAAACTCAATCTGGTTAATGGCAACATCTTCATAGGCTGTGACATCATTTTTAGCGCCAACAACCTTGGCAATTTCATGGAGTGTCAGTTTCATCTTAAAATCCTCTGTTTTATTTTTACAAGTCTGGCAAGAAATAAGATTTCCTTGTCTACAATCACTCCCAATTATATCACAAATCAGGCTAGCTTTTGCTTGGGAGACGAATTTGTTACAATGGTTGATGAAAGGATTAGGCATGACAAAGAAAAAATTAATCAACCTCTCTAAAGGAGAGGAAAATATAAATAGCGACTGTCAAAGTATCGAAGAACCTAAAGGATGGCGCTTTAATTGGAAAAAGGTTATCCCACTAGAGCCAACAGCTGAATTGATTATCTTAGTGCTAATGGCACTGCTGTATGGTGGCTTTTATTATTACAAGCACTATACGGTCAATGAAAGCAATATCTACGGACTTTGGCAATCCGAAAACCACACGCTAGCCATTTCCTATGAACACATCCGTAGACATGGTGATACGAATTGGCGAATCATCCAGGATGGAAAAGCGATAATCTATGCAGCAGATACTCGTGCCATCAAAAAGATGAACGATGGAACACTCCATATTGAGGTCTATGCTCCAGAAAATATCCTCTCAAAACTCCCTCAAAAAGGTGGTTATAATTATTTGGATATGTATGTGCGAAAGGGGAATCTCCTAACTTATGACGGCGAGTCCTACAAGCGAATAGATTCCGGAAACAAGTCCATCACTTGGAAAGATGGTTCCACTAGCCCTTATGGTGAACGGAAAAAGAACCTCTCTACAATTGTTCAAACTATCTACCGTGGAATCCTAGGATTGGGCGCATTTCTTGTTATTTTTAGAGCTTGGCAAAAGAGGAGAGAAAAACTAAGTGAGACACCAATCAAAAAGAAAATACGCTGACCGAAAGAAACTCAACCGAAAATATCATTCACAAAAAGCATATCGAAAAGAACAAAAACGTAAAACGGGATGGCGAGCACTCTGGGATAAATTTACAGACCGTCTAGTCAATGTGTTTATGATATGTTTCCTACTCATGATACCGATTTTCATCGTCCATATGATTTTCTTTGACGATGGGGTTTATAAAGATGGTATCTACGGTCTGTGGCAATCTGAAAATCATAAGCTTGCCATATCATATGAAGATGGTTCAAAGGGAAGTAAGCGTGATTGGGATATTGTTCAAGATGGAAATGTCCTCATCAAAAATGCACGTATCGATGATATTAAACGCTTAGAGGATGGGACCCTCTACATTGAAGTTTATGCTAAGGAAAGTCTGTTTTCAGACCTTCCCACAAAGAACGGCTACAACTATTTGAATATGTATGTCCGTAAAGACGATTACTTGACCTATGATGGCGAATCCTACAAACGGATTGATGATGAAAACAAGAGCATTACCTGGAAAGATGGTTCAAAATCCCTTTATGGTCAACGAATAACCTTGTTTGATCGTCTGAAACCTTATATCGTATTTGGAATTATTGGTTCTATGATTTTGTATGCCATTTTTGTCGATTGGAGAATAAAAAGAAATCTAAAAAGGAAAAATAGGCTAAATGAGGCATCAAATAAAGAAAAAATATAGTAATCAACAGGAAATTGATAGAAAAGATTATTCACAAAATGAATATCGAAGAACACAAAAGTACAAAACTGGATGGCGAGCACGTTGGGGTGAATTCAAAGACCGTTTAGTCAAGATTTTGAGGATTTGTTTTCTATTCATGGTACCTATACTCAATATCTATATTGTTTTCTTTTATGATGGTATCAGTGAAAATAGTATCTACGGGCTATGGCAGTCTGAAAATCACAAGCTTGCTATTTCCTATAACGAAGGAGGAAGAAGTCGTAAGTACGATTGGGAGATTGTACAAGATGGAAAACTCCTTATCAAAAATGCTCGAACTCAGAAAATTAAAGGTCTTAAAGATGGAACCATCTACATTGAAGTTTACGCCAAGGAAAGTCTGTTCTCAGACCTTCCCACAAAGAACGGCCATAACTATTTGAATATGTATGTGCGGAAGGATCATTATTTGACTTATAATGGGGAGTCCTACAAAAGGATTGATGATAGGGACAAAACCATTACTTGGAAAGATGGCTCTACCTCGGTCTATGGTGAACGCAAAACTTTTTTTGATTATATTGAACCATTTCTTTTTTGGGGAATGATGGGAGCCCTTTTCTTGTCAATTATTTTCATCGAGTGGGGAGATAGAAAAAACAAAAAGGTAAGAAAAAAATCACCCTAAAACAAGAAAAACCACCCCTGCTTCTAGCTTGATATGCCCCCTGTCAAGTAGACAGGTTAAATATCTAAAAAAGTGTCTGTTTTTGAAGGTCAGTCGTACAAAATAAATGTACGGCTGTTTTTTTATGCAGACCACTTTGACTTGTACTTTTCAATTTTGTTATTCTTAGCGATTGGGTATGACAAAGGATGTTCTGATGTTAAGGCAGCGTTTCTGACTTCCAAAGGCGTTCTACAGTCATATCTGCTTTGTGGACGCTCTTGACAGTAAAATCGGATATAGTCTTTGATGGCATATCGGAGGGAGGCCTCATCTGAAATCTCATACATCTGATACATTTCCGATTTTATAATTCCCCAAAAACCTTCTATTGGTCCGTTATCAATACAATGGCCTACTCTTGACATGGATTGAATCATATCAGTATCTTTCAGCTTTTTTTGAAAGTTTTTATTGGTATATTGAAACCCTCTATCGCTGTGAAATATAGGCTTAGCTGTGGGATTTTTTTCAATAGCTTTGTCAAATGTTTTGAAGACTAGCCGATTGTCATTTCGACCACTTATGACAAAAGCAATAGGATAGCGGTCATATAAATCAAGTATGGCACTCAGATAAAGTTTCTTATGAGAGTTAGGAATCTTAAACTCTGTAACATCTGTTACCCATTTTTTGTTCGGAGCAGTCGTATAGAAGTTTCTTGATAACTTATTTTCTGCAGTTTCTTCAGACTTGGCAGTCTTGTATTTTTTCCTTTTCTTACGGATAAAAGCGTGAATATCGAGTATTTTCATAATTCGGTGAATTCTCTTTCTTGAGTAATTCGTATGATTGAAATGATTGATCCAATCGGTCATTCTTCGGTATCCCAAGATGTGTGAAAAACGTTCGTCATATTCTTTAATTAATTCCGCAATTTCGCTGTTTAATTGTTCTTGTTCTGGAACTATTCTATGTTTCCATTTATAAAATGCAGACCTCGTAATGCCGAGCTGATGACACATCCAGCTAATGCTCCACCCTTTATTTGTGTTGAAGTCTTCAATCGCTAAGTATTTTGATTCGTGGCGCTGTTTCCCTAGCCTCACATCCTTCCGAATTCTTTCACTTTTTTTAAGAGTTCAACAGCCATATCCTTTTCTTCTAACTGACGTTTTAAGCGCACATTTTCTCTTCGTAAACGTTCTAATTCATCAACCTCATCATCTAGTTTGTGATGACCCCTTTTGTCAACTAAACCTTCTTCACCATCACTATCATACTTTTTCACCCACGAATACACTTGGCTATAAGAAACATCATAAAGTGACGCCGTTTCCTTATAATTGCGATTGTGTTCAATACAATAATTGACAATCTCTTTACGCTCATCAATAGTAGTTTTACGTCTTGCTTTTGCCATATAGACCCCCTGTTTTGGATTGTAATCCTTAAGTTCTATATTGGCATTATACATCCTAATCCACTTTCTTAAAAGTCCTGAAGAAATATCATACTGATGACCTAAATCAATAGATGAAGCCTCACCACTAATACATTTTTCTACAAGTTCCATTTTAAATTCTTTTGAATAGGAACTGTTTTTTGTTTTCTTTGTGAATCCTAAAATCCCATATTTTTTATAGATGGCGGCCCAATCTTGAATCGTCCTTGTGGAAATATGGAGACAGTTACATATTTCAGATCTGGAACGATTTCCATTAATATAATCGAGACAAGCTTGTTCTTTCTCGTATGGGGTGAATCTTTCTCTTCTAGACATAAAAATACCTCTTAAGTAGATTTTAGGTATTTACCTTGTCTACTTAAGAGGTATCATATCAGCTGAGCTAGATAGCCACGGGGTGGTTGTTTTATTCTAATTAAGCAAGACTTACCTCTTACGAAGGCTGTCAGTCTTATTTCACTTCGCCACCTTCAACCACGAGGTCATCAGCTTTAGCTGCATCACCGTAAGTTGGACGAAGTGTTTTTTCATAATCTTTGTGGAAGAAATTCTCTTTACCAAGTTTCTTAATGTCTTTATTGATAAAGTCAAGGAGTTCTTTGTTACCTTTTTGAACGGCTGGGGCAATGGTATCTGGGTTACCAAGTGATGTGATTCCTACTTCATAACCTTTATTTTCTAGAGCCCAAGCAAGAACTTCTGTATTATCAGTTGAGAAGGCATCACCACGACCATCAAGGAGGGCTTGGTAAGCATCGCTATATTGGTCATACTTTTGCAATTTGATATTTGGGTAGTTCTTTTCAAAGTAAGTTTCAGCAGTTGTTCCCTTAGTAACAATCAAAGTCTTACCTTCAAGCTCTTTAACATCCTTAATGACCTTGTCTTTAGGTGACACCACACCGATTGAGACTTTCATGTAAGGAAGGGCGAAGTCCACTTGTTTCTTACGTTCATCAGTTACTGTAAAGTTAGCAAGGGTAATATCTACCTTGTTTGAAATCAAGAATTCTGCACGGTTGGCCGCATCTACTGAAACGTATTTAGGTTTAACACCCAAGTCTTTGGCCAAACGGTTCCCAAGTTCAATATCGTAACCTTGGTAAGCACCCTTGTTATCTACATAACCGAAAGGTTTCTTGTCCGCAAAGACGGCGATACGGAGTTCACCACTCTTCTTAATTTCTTCAATGGTACGTGCTTTGGCTGTTGATTTACCAGAGCTACTGTTACTTGAGCAAGCAGTCACTGCCACCAAGGCAAAGACGAGGGCTAATAGGGCAAAAATTTTCTTTGTTAATTTCATAAATATCTCCTAAAATATTATATTTTACTAAAAACAATGGGTTACAAATAGGCACCAAACTGACTGAAATCAAAGACATTGAGGAACTCTTGAGCCCGTTGTGTCTTTGGATGATTGAAGAATTCTTCAGCAGTACCTTCCTCAGCGATGACTCCCTTATCCATAAAGATAATACGGTCAGCGATGGCACGCGCAAACTGAAGCTCATGGGTCACAATCAACATGGTACGCCCTTCTTGAGCGAGGTCATTGATCAATTCCAGAACCTCACGAACCATCTCAGGGTCAAGCGAAGCCGTCACCTCGTCAAAGAGGATAACTTCAGGATGCATGAGCAGAGAGCGGACAATGGCCACACGCTGCTTTTGACCACCTGACAGTTGTCGTGCGAAGCTATGCTTCTTGTCCAGAAGTCCCACACGGTCCAAAAGTTTCTCAGCCTCCGCAATGACTTCTTCCTTGTTACGACCTTGAGCTTTGACCGGCCCCAAAATCAGATTTTGCAGGATGTCCAAATGTGGAAAGAGGTCATAACTTTGAAAGACCATTCCGATTTTCTGACGAATCAAGTGGAAATCCTTCTTACTGCCAGTGATAGACTTGCCATCCAGGAGAATATCGCCTCCTTGAATGGTCTCCAAGCCATTGATGCAACGTAGCAAGGTCGATTTTCCACAACCTGAGGAACCCAGGATAACAACGACTTCACCTTGTTTAACATCCAAGGAGATGCCTTTGAGAATCTCATTGTCCCCAAAGGACTTTTTCAAATCCTTGATTTGTAAAATGCTTTCTGCCATCTTAATTCCTCCAACGATTTTCAAGATAAGTAGACAGCTTAGATACTGGGTAACAAATGGCAAAATAAAGAATCAAAATCGTGCCATAAATCCAGAAAGAAGCTGTTGGAATAGTCAGGCGGTTACTATCGATAATCTGCTGACCAACCTTGGTCACCTCAACCACGCCAATCAAAACCACCAAGGACGTCGTTTTAATCATCCGTGTCACAAGGTTAATAGCCTGAGGCAACAAGCGACGCAAGACTTGTGGGATAATCACATAGGTATAGAGTTGCCCATTGGTCAATCCAAGGGCTCTTCCACTCTCAAACTGGTGTCTAGGTAGCGACGTGATTGACCCACGCACCAAATCACCCATCTCAGCTGTTCCCCAAAGGGTAAAGACGATAATAGCCGATAACTCACCTGAGATATTGATGTTAAAGTTCCTAGCCAGACCAAAATAAACAATAAAGAGCAAGACCAACTGGGGCATGATACGAATAAATTCCAGATAAATACGTGACAAGAAACGAACAATCCTAGACTTCGAAGTCATGACAATCCCAAAAAGTGTTCCTAGTAAGAGGGACAGAAGAACCGAGACGATGGAAATTCCAATAGTTACGCCTAAACCTTGTAAGATACGTAGGAAATTATTCCCCTGAAGAAGAACCTGAAAGCCCGAATCCTGCATAGCGTAACCTCCTTTCAATCCAACTAAAGACTAGAGAAATCGGCAGCAACATCAAGAGATAAGCCACCACCAACATGCCTAGAGCCACATCGGTTTCGTAGTAAAGACCAATCAAATCCTTGGCCACATACATCAGATCCGCCAAGGCTACCGCTGAGAATACTGACGTTTCCTTGATAAGGAAAATGACGTTAGCACTAAATGACGGAAGCGCCACAGCCACTGCCTGAGGAAGGACCACATAGCGAAAGACTTGGAATGGCGTCAAACCAATAGACAAACCCACTTCATGCTGGGTCTGACTAACAGCCTCTAGGCCACTTCGGAAGGACTCCGCCATATAGGAACCACCCAAGAAAATCAAACCTACCACAGCACAAGCCTCTGAGGATAGAACCAAACCTATACGAGGCAAGCCAAAGTAGAGAAAGAAAAGCTGAATCAAGAGCGGCGTATTACGAGATAACTCAATATAAGCCGTCGAAAGCTGACTCAAAATCGGTACTCGATAATGACGAATAACACTCACCACCAAGCCCAAAAGGAAGGAACCAAGAATCCCCAGAACGGCAATATGTAAGGTTAAAAAGAATGCCTTCTGATAAAAGGGCAAATACTGTTGAACAATGGACCAGTCCAAAACTTACCTCCTCATTTAAGATACAAAGGGCGTAGAAAATTCCGTAAGGCAAATAGGAAACTGACGACGTGTGCTGGCACACTAGGAAGTTTATCTTTTGCTCTAGGAATTTAGCCTGTGTTCAATTCCATAAGATACAAAGGGCGTGTAAAATTCCGTGAGCATTCACTGCCATCTACTTCTAGCCCTTTGACCTTCACTCGCCCCTGATAATCATTGCGGTACGCAAATCTTCATCAAACACGAACGAATTGCTTTATTTCATTTGAAACGTTAGATTTATTCTACCACCTGTTAGATTATTTGGATAATATGTATTTTTTATCGAGGTGATAAAGAAAAGATATAAATAAAATCTGGATTTCTGTAAAGAAAAAAACACCTCAGTCTCAGAGATTTCTCCGAGACTAAGATGTCTGTGTTTTAGATACTATTTCTTAAATCAAATGGCTTTCACGTTTGTCGAACATTTCTTGTCCCAAGGCTACCAATTCCTTGATAAGGTCTGAGTAAGAAAGTCCCATATTTTCCCAAAGAAGTGGATACATTGACCATTGGGTGAAACCTGGCATAGTGTTAAGCTCGTTAAGGTAGATGGCTCCATCCTCTGTCAGGAAGAAATCACAGCGAGCAAGACCGCAACCACCAAGGGCACGGAAGGCCTTGGCCGCATAGGCACGCATTTGCGTCATGACTTCTGCAGGCACGTGAGCTGGGATGTCCATGGTGATTTTATTGTCAATGTACTTGGCTTGGTAATCATAGAAAGCCACGTCTTTGACTACTTCACCTGGATCTGTCGTTTTGATATTTGTATTACCAAGGATACCAACTTCGATTTCACGGGCAACCACACCTTGCTCGATTAAGATACGGCTATCATATTTGAGAGCCAGATCAATCGCTGCACGAAGCTCTGATTCATTTTCAGCTTTAGAAATCCCAACAGATGACCCCATGTTAGCAGGTTTGACAAACACTGGGAAGGTCAATTTTTCAAGCGTCTCTGCTACTGCTGCTTCCAAATCTTCACCCTCGATGAAGACTGTGTAGGCAACCTGAGGTACACCAGCAACTTCAAGAATGTGTTTGGTCATAATCTTGTCCATAGCCACACTTGAAGAAAGAACATTAGTACCCACATATGGCAATTTGAGGGTTTCGAGGAAACCTTGGATAGAACCATCCTCACCCATTGGACCATGAAGAACCGGGAATACTACAGCGCCTTCTTCATAAATATCGCTTGGTTTGATAGCCTGACTAGCCACAACTGTGTCATTAGTCATAAGCTTCTCGTCATCACCTGGTGTTTCTGTAAATTCTTGTGTTTTGATAAAATCACCAGACTGAGTGATAAAGTAGGTTTTAACCTCAAATGCGCTGTAATCCACCGCACGCATAACACTCTCAGCTGAGAGCACAGACACTTCACGTTCTGCTGAACGTCCACCGTAGAGAAGGATAAGAGTTTGTTTAGACATAGGTATACCGTTTTCTTTTCTTGATTTTCTAGTCTCAATTTTGAGAACATAATTACCTTAATCATATCACAAAAGGAAGGGATTTTCAAAAAGATTATGGGTAGAGAAAAACAGCCTAAGAGCTGTTTCATTCCTGTCTTAAATTTCATCACCAAGTTCGAACTTAGTACCTTTGAGGGCACGTTTGAGAGACCACTTCCATGGTTTCCCTTCAATAGTGACTTGTTTGTTTTCGAGGTCAACTTTAACATTCTCAACGCCTTTAACAGCAGAGAGTTTTTCGGTAACGGTGTTGACACAACCTTGGCATTTCATTCCTGTAATGTTATATGTTTTTGTCATTTTTCTTTCTTCCTTTTCTTTAAATTGTTTTTTTGATACACGTCTTAATTGATAGAGGGCATAAGCAATCGACACTTAGACTTTGCGACGTTTGAGACGCAGAGCATTGAGGACGACTGAGACAGAGCTAAAGCTCATAGCCAGTCCTGCTATCATTGGGTCAAGAAGCGGGCCACCAAAGAGGTGGAGGACACCCATGGCCACTGGGATAGACAGGATATTGTAGATAAAGGCCCAGAAGAGGTTCTCTTTAATCGTTGTGATTGTCGCCTGACTAATTTTCAAGGCCTTAACGACATCCATGAGGTTGGGTTTCATAAGGACCATATCGGCACTTTCCATGGCAATATCTGTCCCAGAACCCATGGCAATACCGATATCTGCAGTCGCAAGGGCTGGGGCATCATTGATACCATCACCAACCATGATGACTGATTTTCCTTCTGCTTGAAGGTCGCTAATCACCCTAGATTTCTCTTGCGGAAGCACTTGACTGATAACACGCTTGATACCAACCTTTTGAGCGATGGCTTGAGCTGTTTGGTCATTATCACCAGTCAACATGATGACTTCTTTGCTCATTTGATGAAGAGCGGCCACCATATCGGCGCTATCTGCTTTAACCTGATCAGCTACACCAAAGAGTCCGATTAACTTACCATCTTCAGCCAAGAAAATAGGTGTCTGACCATCCGCTGTCAAGCTTTGGAAATCAGCTTGTGCTGAAGTCAAGTCGACTTTTTCCTCAGCCATAAGAGTTTGATTCCCAGCTAGATAAGTTTTGCCTGCATAGCTTGCAGTTAGTCCTCGTCCAGTCAAACTTAAGAAATTGTCCATCTCTAACAAGTCCAAGTTAGCATTTTCTGCTGCCACAAGGATGGCTTGACCCAAAGGGTGTTCGGACTTGGCTTCCAAGGATGCCAAAAGTTGCAAGGCTGCTCCGCTATTGTCATAAGTATAGCTAGAAGCGAGCTGAGGTTTACCCTGAGTAATGGTTCCTGTCTTGTCAAAAACGAGAACATCAGCCTTGTGAGCTAACTCGAGCACATCTCCACGCTTATAGAGAATACCATGCTCGGCACCAAGCCCTGTACCAACCATGATGGCTGTCGGTGTCGCAAGTCCCAATGCACATGGACAAGCAATAACCAAGACGCTGACTGCTACAGTCATAGCGAAGGTAAAGGTTTGTCCCATGATAAAGTACCAGAAGAGACCTGAAACAAGGGCGATAGCCATGACAACGGGAACAAAGACCGCTGACACCTGATCGGCAATCTTAGCAATCGGTGCCTTGGTTTGTTGGGCATCCTCAACCAATTTGATGATTTGGGAAAGCAAGGTGTCCTTACCAATCTTTTCAGCTTCATAAATCAAGCTACCCTGACCATTAATAGAACCTGCAAAAACTGGTTTACCAGCTGATTTTTCAATAGGGAGTGACTCACCTGTAAGCATACTCTCATCAATAGCAGAGCTACCAGAAATCACTCGACCATCCACGGCTATCTTTTCCCCAGGTTTGACCACAATATGGTCACCAAGAACAACCTTATCCACAGGAAGCTTGACTTCCTTACCATCACGAAGGACAGTTGCTTCCTTGGCTGACAAGTGCATAAGTTTCTTAATAGCTTCTGAAGTTCGACCCTTAGAGAGGGTTTCAAAGTACTTCCCTAGAGTAATCAGGGTCAAGATAACAGCCACTGACTCAAAATAAAGTTGGTGGGCGTGATGGGCATGCCCCAATGAAATGTGGTAAGTACCATAGAGACTATAAAGAAAGGCTGCCGACGTTGCCAAGGCTACCAAGGCATCCATGTTAGGATGACCCTTGGCCAAGGTACGAAAACCATTACTATAGAAAGAACGGCCTAACCACATGACGGGCACTGTCAAAACTAGCAACACCAAGGCATAAGTCAAAGCTGCATGATGAGGAGACAAGAAGTTTGGCACAGGTAGACCGACCATTGGCCCCATAGCTAGATAAAAGAGAGGAATGGTGAAGACCGATGACCAAATGAGGCGCTCACGCACCTTGTGAATCTTGTCTTCTTCACGTTCTTCCTGACTTTTAGCTGTATCTGGGTTGTAGACTTCAGCCGCATAACCAGCGTCAGCTACAGCCTTTTCAATAGTTTCTGGACTAACCTTATCCCCAGCATAATCTACAGACATTTTTTCGGTGGTTAGGTTAACCACAGCCTTGTCCACACCATCCAACTTATTAACAGCATTTTCAACGTTGGCTACACAGGATGCACAGGTCATCCCATTAACCACAAAGGTTTCTTTTGCCATTTCCTATATCACCTCCATATGATGCCCACAAGCACATTGGCCAGGCACACAGTCACAAACCACCTGATCCACAGGTTCTTTTGCTAAAAGCAAGGCCTGTAACTTGTCCACATCAGCTTGTGTCATCGGCGTCTTCTCGATGAGTTGACCCAACAAGTCGCTGTGTTTGGTCAAACAAATCTTGTCAAAAACTGCCTCTAAAGCTTGAAAATTCGCTTCATCCTCACCCAAGCTGGCTTGATAGATAAACCCTCGTCCTTGACGCTGACTAGTTAGGTAACCCTTGTCCGCCAAACGCCCAAGCAAGGTCTTAACTGTCGAAGCCGACCAGTCTAGCTTCTTAGCTAGAATCGCTATAATCTCTGAAGAAGTCGCTTGCCCCTTAGCCCAGAGCACTCGCATGACTTCCCATTCCGCAGATGAAATTGTCAGCATGATAGCTCCTTTCTGAATGTTGTTATTTGTTTACGTTTGTAGATTTATTTTAACGCTATCGTGAAAACGTGTCAAGGGTTTTGTTTACATTTGTAGATTTATTTTTTAAAAAATTTCCAAGACCACTTCAAGGACCTTGGAACGCTTTCATTATCTTAGGCAAAAAATTATGACTTTAGATTTTTCTGATACAGTTTAGTCATAAGCATTATTCCCAAGACGAGTATAATGACTGGAAGACTGTATCCCAAATAAATCGTAGTGACCTGCAGACCTCTCTTGATAAGCATACCACTGACAAATACAACAATCCCTGTCAAAACCTGATTCAAGACTTCAATTTTCAAATAAAGATTGTTAAGTTGTAAGGGATTCAACTTCTCCTGCAGGTAAACATTTTGTGAGATTCCGGAAATAGTTTGACCAACTGCTAAAAAGATATAGCTAAGCAAAACAGTCGGTAGGTTAGGTACGAATGGAAAGACGACAACGTAACCCAAATAGACAAGAGACCCTAACAAGTAAACGGTCATAGGGGAGTATTTAGTGAGACTTTTGAAAGATAGAATTGAACTCGTTGCTAGAAAGGCAATGGCTAAGAAGGACAGAGAGAAAGAATAGGCCTGACTAGAAATACCGACATCTTTGGTCAGGAAGATAACCTCATAAGCATCATATAAGACACCCACTGACTGTAAGAGTATAGTCATCATAACCATCTTAAGGACGATACTCTGCCTTCCAAAAATAGGACTACCTTGACCGGAAGAAACCTCCTCTTCTGAATCATTCTCACGGTCAAAAATAATCGGTCCCAGTTTAAACAATAAGAGGGTTGCTAGTAGCGTTAGCACACTGTAGACCAAAAATAAGCTCCCTAAATCAAGGCTACCCCAGAGACCAACTATCATAGGTGCTAAGAAATAGGAAGCTGACCCAATCATGGTATAGGTACTGTTAAATTTTTGCAAGTTGGCTTTTTTAACAAGCACAGGCACCGCTGAGGACAACAAACTGTTAAAGTAGGTTGTCAACACTTCAGTCAGAACCACCAAAGCAAATACAAAAACACTGCCCATGGCAAGATAGATCAAAGCAAGACAGACTGCCTTAAGTAATTCAATACCAATCAAAACATATTTTTTATTTGTGATTTTTCCTACAAATTGATGTCCCACATTGGCAAGAATCCCTCCTAAGAATTTGGCAATCCATAGCCCTAAGACATAGTCCACCGAGATTTTAGAGAAGATAATACTCAGTGCTATCGCATAACCGTACTCGATAATCAGCGACAAAAACCTATTAAGGAAAATAATTCTGGAATTGTTGGTAAACATTAACGATTTCTAAACCTTTTCTTTTTCATTGCCCTTATTGTAACACTGAACATACTAGCCTTCAATAGTTCAGCGCATTAGAAAAACACCTCCTAAGAGGTGTCACACTTTACTAAGATAAGATTGAGTTGACAAGGCTACGTCCAAAATCCCTACCTTCTATATACAAAAATGTAAACATGCCAGGGTAAATAACAGCCAAACAAATAATCATAAAGATTATTACTAGAGCTTTCTTGTGTGATACAAAGAATGAAAAAATATGATTAATCATCTTTACTGATACCTTCTCTTCTTTTTTAGCTATTAAATCATTCTATAGTTTTCGAAAAGAAAAAAATAGTGACATAAATGTCACTAAAAAAGCTTATTCATTCGATACGAGATATACAAAAGCTGATTACGAGATTTAACTCTCAACTCAAGCCCTTGTAGAGATACAAGACACCAACTAAAAGGAAAATAAGGGCATAGTGATTTTCTCCTCGATAGAAAAAGAGTAAGGCTCCTATTAAGAAACAGACCCCTAGTATTACCCTCAATGATACTTTCATTTGTCTACCTTCTTTCTATAAGTAAGACGAAAATAAAAACAAGAGATACATTTAATTCGCTACAATCCACCCATATTATAAGCTTGATAACTAAGAAAATCAAATTGCTCCAAAGAATGATTTGATAAAAAATACTCCCCATTTCTGGAGAGTAGCATCTGCTATTTTTCAAAGTGTGAACCGAATGTAACAAATTCAGCGACTTCTTCTTCCTTACCGTCGTGGAGGTCACGGACAATTTTTGATCCCACAATAACACCGTCTGACACAGCGTTAAAGCGTTTGATGTCTTCCTCTGTTGACACACCGAAACCTGTGAGAACTGGAATATCTGCATGAGCTGTCAAGTTAGCCAAGTGTTTATCAAGGTCATCACGGTAATTGCCAGTCTTACCAGTAACACCATTGATGGCAACGGCGTAGATAAAGCCTTCTGCACCATCAATCAACTGTTTCTGACGGTCAATACCTGTAGTCAAGCTTACCAAAGGCACGAGAGCAATATCACTGTCTTTCAAATATGGGGTAATAAAGTCAGCGTGTTCATCTGGCAAATCAGGAATAATGAGCCCCTTGACAGATGTCTCTGCCAAGTCCTTAACAAAGGCTTCAATACCATATTGATAAACTGGATTGATGTAGGTCATGATAACCAAAGGTACCTGTGTTTTTTGTTCTTGAAGCTTCTTGATGATAGCTGTTAAAGTCACATCTTTAGCCAAACTACGTTGTCCTGCTAGTTCAATAACGGGACCATCGGCCACAGGGTCTGACCATGGAATACCCACCTCAATAGCTGAGACACCACTTTTTTCCAAGAGAGCGATAGTCTCAAAGAGTCCGTCTAGACCTTTAGCGTGGTCACCAGCCATGATATAAGGTACGAAAATACCGCGTTTACTGTCTTTGATAGCTTGTAGGTGTTTTGTTAATGTTTTTGTCATGGTTTATTTCCCTTCTGCTTCAGCTTCGAAACGTTCTTTAACCTGCATAACGTCCTTGTCCCCACGACCTGAGAGGCAGACGATGAGGCTTTGGTCTGGCGACATCTTAGCTGCCACTTTTTGCGCAAGCGCAATGGCATGACTAGACTCAAGAGCAGGGATAATACCTTCCAAACGTGACAGAAGTTTGAAGCCTTCAAGAGCTTCTTCATCTGTGATAGAGTCGTAAGTCGCACGGCCAATTTCGTTGAAATAACAGTGCTCAGGACCAACCCCTGGGTAGTCCAGACCAGCTGAGATAGAGAAGGCTTCCATGATTTGACCATGAGCATCTTGGAGAACATCCATAAGCGCTCCGTGAAGAATACCTGGACGGCCTTTGGCAAAGGTTGCGGCGTGTTTTTCAGTATCAAGACCCAAACCTGAAGCCTCAGCACCATACATGGCTACTGATTTATCATTAACAAATGGGTAGAACATACCGATAGCATTTGAACCACCACCGATACAAGCCATTACAGCATCAGGCAATTTACCGCCAGAAATCTCTGCATATTGGCGTTTGGCTTCACGACCGATAACAGATTGGAAGTCACGAACAATTTCTGGGAACGGTGCAGGACCAAGGGCAGATCCCATGATATAGTGCGTATCCTCGATACCTGCAACCCAAGCACGAAGGGCTGCATTTACGGCATCCTTAAGCACTCGCGAACCATCTGTTACGCTAAATACCTTGGCACCAAGCAATTCCATACGGAAAACGTTAAGCGCCTGACGTTTAACATCTTCTTCACCCATATAGATTGTACAATCCATGTCGAAAAGGGCTGCGGCTGTCGCTGTTGCAACACCGTGTTGACCTGCACCTGTTTCGGCGATGATTTTCTTCTTGCCCATACGTTTGGCAAGCAAGACTTGACCAAGGGCATTGTTAATCTTGTGGGCACCTGTATGGTTAAGATCCTCACGTTTAAGATAAATTTGTGCTCCACCAATATGGTCAGTCAAACGTTTGGCGTGGTAAAGAGGTGTCTCACGTCCCACATAGTTTTTGAGGAGGTCATCCAATTCCACTTGGAAACTTGGATCTTCCTTGGCTTCACGATAAGCCTTGTCCAATTCAATAACGGCTGTCATCAGCGTTTCTGGAACGAACTGACCACCGAATTTTCCGTAAAATCCTTTTGCATCAGGTTGTTGATATGTCATGCTTTCACTCTTTCTATAAATGCTTTAATCTTGTCTAAATCTTTGTGACCATCTGTCTCGACACCTGAGGACACATCTAAGGCATAGGGATGAAAAGTTTCCTTGGCCTCTGCCACATTGTCCACAGTCAAGCCACCAGCGATGAAATAGTCCTGCTCAATCTGCTTGTCAGCCAAAAGCTGCCAGTCAAAGGTCTGGCCACTACCAGCAATGGGAGCATCAAAGAGAAGATAATCCGCCTGGCTCTTGACTTGAGAATCGCTATCCGAAATCTGAATAGCTCGAATAACTGGTACTGAAATCTTTGGAATCAGAGCTTCATCAAAAGTTCCATGAATCTGAACGATATCTAAGGGAACCTGATCAATCGCTTCTTCCAGTTCTTCAAGACTGGGTGAAACAAAGACACCGACGATTTTTGTCTGGCCTGTCACCCCTTTAGCCAGCTCGTGAGCTTGTTCAAGACTCACTTGACGCTTGCTCTTGGCGAACACAAAGCCAATGTAGTCAGCACCTGCTTCAACCGCAGTTGCTACCGCTTCTGGTGTCGATAGTCCACAAATTTTAACCTTTGTCAATTTGCAACTCCTTGACCTTTTCAGCCACATTGTCAGCCGTCATAAGGGCAGTTCCTACTAGAATCCCATTAAAATATGGGGCAACTAAGGCAGCATCCTGACCTGTAAAAATAGCCGACTCAGAAATATAAACAGGCTTATCCTTGAAATGCGTTGATAACTCAAGACTGGTATTGATGTCTGTCTCAAAAGTAACCAAATTACGGTTGTTAACACCGATAATCTCAGCACCAATACGATGAGCCACTTCCAATTCTGGTAGATTATGCGTTTCAACCAAGACTTCCAAGCCAAGGCTTGTCGCAAAATCGTAGAGCTCCTTGAGGCGAACCTCTGGCAAGGCCGCTACAATCAAGAGAATGACTGTCGCACCCGCATTACGACTACGTACAATCTGTTTCTCATCAATAATGAAGTCCTTAGCCAAGGTTGGAATAGCCACCTGTGACGAAATTTCTTTCAAATAGGAAATGTCACCCTTGAAGAAAACCTCATCCGTCAAAACAGAAATCATAGCTGCCCCATTTTCCTCATAGGTCTTGGCCTGAGCCACAATATCCACATCTAGGTTAATATCACCCATGCTTGGACTGGCTTTTTTCACTTCAGAAATAATTTGAAGCTTGTTTTGATTTGACTTGAGAAAATCATAAAGACGATAGGTCTGACGTAAGGGCTGCAAGTCTTCCATGACCAACTGAGCCACTTCTTTTTCTTTTTGTTCTAAGATTGTTGGAAGAAAGGCTTTACTCATACTTGTACCTCTTGGAGTTGGCGAAGTTTCTCTAGGGCTGAGCCGTCCGCAATCAATTGACGAGCAAGCTCAACACCTTCCTTAATAGTCTCAACCTTACCATTGGCAAAGAAGCCGAGACCTGCATTAAGCACTGTTGTTTCAAGATAAGGACTAGCTTCATTTTTCAAGACACTAAGGAGAATCTCTGCATTTTCCTTGGCATCGCCACCTGTGATGTCAGACAACTCAACCTTTTCCATACCCAAATCTTCATAAGTGAAAGTGTGCCGACTAATGTGACCATCTTCCAAAAGGGTGTAGGTGTTGGTGCCATAGAGGGCAGCTTCGTCCATATTGTCAGGACCTGTGATAATAACCGCACGTTTACGTCCCAACTGTTGAATAGCATTAGCAACAATTTCTTGTAATTCCACACGATAGAGCCCCATGAGTTGCGTCTCAAGGTCAAGCGGATTAGCCAGTGGCCCAACCAAGTTCATAATCGTTGGAATCCCAAGAGCTTGGCGAGCTGGACCGATAAAACGCATAGCTGGGTGCATGGTTTGGGCAAAGATAAAGGCCAAACCAACCTCGTCAAGTGCTTTAGATAGGGTTTCTGGTGATGCTGCAACGTTGATTCCAAGGGCTTCAAGAACGTCTGCCGAACCAGATTTAGAGGAAATCGAACGGTTACCAGCCTTGGCCATACGAATACCGCCTGCTGCTAGGATAAAGCAAACAGTAGTCGAAATGTTGAAGCTATAAGACTGGTCCCCACCAGTTCCACAGTTACACATAGCATCTGTGAAAGTCTCAGGCAAGACAGTCGCATGTGATTTGAGGGCACGCACGATACCTGTGATTTCATCTGCTGTTTCCCCCTTCGTCTTAAGCCCCATAAGGAAGGCAGAAATCTGGCTTTCTGAGACCTCATTTTTAAGAATACGGTCAAAGACTGCTTGGACTTGGTCTTGAGACAAGTCTTGGCGGTTTGAGATTTGTAGGAATATTTCTTTCATATCTGTTTTCCTTTTAAAAACTGTTCAATGTTTTCTGATGCACGCGAGAGATTTTGAGCGTAGAAAAATCTAGTCCAAAGACTGTCCAACTAGCCTGCAACAATTTTTACGAAATTTTCAACCATCTTAAGTCCATCTGGACTTCCGATGCTTTCTGGGTGATATTGCAAACCGTAAATAGGTAGCTCCTTATGTTGAATGGCCATAATTTCTTGATCATCAGTTGTGATAGCTGTCACATCAAAGCCCTCTGGCATTTGGTCAACAACGATGGAATGGTAACGCATGATTGGGACATCATTGTCGATATCCTTGAAAATAGGTGATGGCGTTTCAAAAGTGATGTTACTTTGTTTCCCATGCATGACATTCTTAGCCAAGCCAAGTTTACCACCAAAAGTTTCCGCAATAGCTTGATGCCCCAAGCAAATTCCCATCATCGGTTTTTTACCAGCGAAATCCTTGATTAAGGCTTCCATTTTACCCGCATCAGCTGGCCAACCTGGACCCGGTGAAAAGACAAGCCCGTCAGCTTTTTCCGCCTCTTCATAGAGGGTCTCATCATCGTTACGCAAGACCTTTACCTCTGTAAATGTCCCTAGGTATTGTGCCAAATTATAGGTAAAAGAGTCATAGTTATCAACTAATAAAATCATTGGGCATCTCCTATTCTTGTCATAGCTTTCGCCTTGTTAATCGTTTCGTAAAATTCATTTTCAGGAACACTATCGTAAACAACACCAGCACCTGCTTGAACATAGGCTTTTTGATTTTTGAGAATCATAGTACGGATGGCAATGGCAAAGTCCATATCTCCTGTCGCAGACAGATAACCAATAGCTCCCGCATAAATACCACGTTTTTCCTGCTCAAGCTCATATATACGACGCATGGCACGAATCTTAGGTGCTCCTGATACGGTTCCAGCTGGAAGGGTTGATTTTAGTGCGTCTAGTGCTGTCAATTCCGGTAAGAGTTGTCCCTTAACCACACTGGTAAGGTGCATCACATAGCGGAAATACTCAACCTCCATATACTTGGTCACCTTGACCGTACCATTTTTAGCAATCTTACCAATATCATTACGTCCCAAGTCAACCAACATACGGTGTTCCGCAGTTTCTTTGACATCATGTGAGAGTTCATCTGCCAAAGCCGCGTCTTCCGCCTCATTGGCACCACGAGGGCGAGTTCCAGCAATCGGATTGGTTACCACCTCTCCATTCTTCACTGAAACCAAACTCTCTGGGCTCGCACCAATCACCTGATAATCTCCAAAATCGTAGAAATAAAGATAGTTTGATGGGTTGGTCACACGCAAGTTACGGTAGTAATCTAAAGGATCTCCCTCAAAGTCCGCTGAAAAGCGTTGGCTAAGCACACATTGGAACATATCTCCCTCACGAATGAGTTTCTTGGCCTTAGCCACCATATCCATGAAGACTTCTTTTTCGATATGATTTGAAAATTGCAAGGCTTGCAAGGCTTGAGGCGTAAACTCGTTTGGCGCCTGAGTCTGGAGGTTGGTTACCACCTGACCAAGAGCTTGACGCACCGCATCGTTGTCACGACCAGAGTAGATATTGTCCTCAACCACATAGACCTTTTCCTTCTTGTGGTCAAAAATCAAATAAGACTCATAGATGAAGAAATGCATATCAGGTGTCCCAATCGTATCTTCAGGAATCTCACCGATATTTTCATAGAGACCAATCATGTCATAGCCTGCAAACCCGATAGCACCACCTGCGAAAGGTAGGTCAGACTTGATGCCCTTGACTGTTACTTGGTCCAAGTATTCGAAAGGATCTTGATCAATCGCCTTACCATTTTCATAAAGAACACCATCCTTGAAGGTTACTTCAAAGACCGGATTGTAGGCAACAATAGAAAAACGTGCATTTTCCTTCTCACGAGGAATAGATTCAAGGATAACCTTGTGTTCCCCTTGAACACGCATATAAGCCAAGATTGGTGTTAAGGTATCGGCTGGTAAAATTTTTCTCATAATATTTCCTTTCAAACTGGTTTATCGAGAGTAATAAGACTGATACAAGGCTCCTTTATAGGATGTATCGGCACCATATTATTCTTTGTTCACTTTCTCTTCCAAAGCAATAAATGCTTGAATCATGCTTCTCCAAACACTTTCAGCCACATCTGGCGATAAGCCAAGCTCTAGTGCCTCCTTACGACGGTTTGCTATCACTTGGGCAACACGATCACTAGCCTGGACAGCAACCTTGTCTCCCTTGGGTTTAAGCCGTCCTGCCTTTTCCACAAGTATTTGACGTTGGGCCAGTAGTCGAAGCAACTGTCTATCAATATTATCAATATCAATTCGAATATCGCTTAATGCATCCATAAATACCCAACCTTTCATTGAATAATGAAATAATACTTCTTTAAAGATAAAAGTAAACAAAAAACCTCACAGAGAAAAACTCTGTGAGGGCATTAAATCTAGTTTAACACGGTACCACCTCAGTTAATGGTCTCCAAAAAAACGACCATCATCTCTATCTCCTCTAACAAGGAGTTGCACGGTAAGGGGTGCCAACCGAGAAGAATATGTATTACCTTCTCATTATCATCCAATCAGCCCAATGTTCGCTCATCTCGATTACCTACTCACAATCACCGCAGGCTCCCTGAAAATCTAAGACCAGTTACTTTCTGATTTACCAACTATTGTACTCCTTTTTAGAGAGATGTCAAGAATTTTCTGTTAATTTTGACAATTCCTCCCTTATAAGATTCGTCCATACCTCATTCAGAGAGTGAGATAGTCTTGTCACCACACTTTACAAAATAAAAAAGCCCCCAAAGGGACTTCTTGGATTGATAAACAACGGCAGGGTGACAGTCCTGCATCTCTTTCAGACCCGAAGGTGCGGCGGCTGCCTCTTCCGCCCTCGTTGTTATTTCTTACCTATATTATATCACATTTTCTTAGCTCTACCAGCATTTAGATAGTTTTTCAGCTTAGAATCTTTAATCACAAACATGGTACGGACATTAAGTTTATCACATAATCTGACCGCTACCAGAACATTACCATCAATACGTTTGATATATTCCAAGGACTGGCCATTAGGATGGCGACCGATATAGTCCGGATGAGCAATAATCTCTGGAATACGTTCATAGGTAGCATCAAAATCACTGAATTCCTGGCGGTGTTTTTCCATATGCTTCTTACGTTGTGCAGACAGCGTGATTTCTTCACCAGGCTTGTAGTCCAAATCAAAAGCTTTAATGACTTTTGGCGTCAAGTGCCCTACTGTTTTCATGCCTCTATTGTACCATACCTCATACACATCAAGATCTTTCCTACTGTTGAGGTATCAAAAAAACTCAAGCCTGTTACCAAGCTCGAGTTTTGACTTATGTTTTTTGGAAAGCACCTTGTTTATAGCTAATCCAAAAGAAAAGTGGTATACAGATAGCCATTGCTACCAGATAGATTGGCAAGGTGTAGCTATTAAGTGTCGAAATTTCAATCACATCTCGAAGATAGTAAGAGCTAATTAAGAAACCAAAGACTGAGTAAATAATCAAGGCCACACGTCCCTTGTTCAACGGGATACAAGCACGAATAACGGCAAGAACACCCGTTGATCCCATCATATAGTAAGACAGCGTCAGCATGTCCGTATTGCTCATACCAAGATAGACCTGAGATAGATGGAAAATAAGAACACTGATAACCAGCATCAAGGCATTAGGAATAGACAACTGAAGCGAACGTCTGAGGAAATGTTTCTCAACAGGTCGTATATTACGTTCGAAGGTCAAAATAAATGGTGGAAGACCCTCGATAAATTGCCCCGCTAATGTCATCTGAACCTGAATGAATGGGAAGACCAAGAGGTACTCTGCCTTTCCAAAAACAATACTGGCAATACAGATAAGCCCCAAAAGGAAGGAATAGACCGTTTTGATGAGGAAAATAGGTGCAATGTGGGCAATATTATTAACCACACGACGTCCCTCAAATAGAATTTCAGGAATATCCTTAAACTCTGAATCCATAAGCACCAAGTTGGCAATCTGACGTGTAGCGGGATCCCCTTCAGCCATAACAATCGAACAGTCCGCCTCACGTAGTGCCAAGATATCGTTGACACCGTCACCAGTCATAGCTGTGGTATGCCCATTGGCATTAAGGGTTTGGATTAACAACTTCTTCTGATGTGGAGATACGCGACCAAAGATTGCCGTATCTTCAGCCAAAGCCTCCAACTCCTCATCACTGACCTTAGAACAGTCAATATAACTTTGATAATCCGCAAAACCAGCCTGGTGGGCAATATGAGAAACCCTCACAGGATTGTCACCAGAAATAATCTTAAGCGTCACATCTTCTGAACGTAGGTATTCCAAAGTTTCTGCAGCATCCTCACGAATAGGATCGGCAATTTCGAGCAAGGTCAAGCCTTCAACATCATTCGGCAAACTCATAGTCTCTGTATCAACCGCTGACTGACTCCATGCCAAAATCAAAACACGAGAACCACGAGCCTGCGCCTGATCGACTGCTTTTGGGTTTTCCTTAAGAAGCATCTCAGGTGCTCCCAAAAAGAGAGTTCCGACCCCGTCAATGCTCATAGCACCCCATTTACGATCACTTGAAAATGGGATAACATCCCCTACCTGATAGTGATGCTCCAGACCTTCATAGGCATTTCGAATCGCCTGAGCCGTTGCATTGTTATCCTTGCTATGCTGCATATAGGCCGCAAGCAAGCGCTCCAACTCCTCTTTCGTAAAACGCTCTGATAGTAGTTCCAGACCCTTAACGGTCATCTTTCCTTGTGTAATCGTCCCTGTCTTATCTAAACAAAGCACATCGACACGCGCCAAGGTTTCGACAGAGTACATCTCTTGCACCAGGATATGCTTCATTCCAAGCTTAATAACAGCCGTTAAAAGAGAGGTGATTGTCAAAAGGGCAATCCCCTTAGGCAACATTCCCAGAAGGGCTGTCGAACTGGTAACTACCGACTCTTGAAGAGAAAGCTGTTTAATCAAGTAAGCCTCAAAAAAGAGCGCAAGCCCAAACGGTATCACAATCTTGCCCGTAAACTTGGCAATCTTATCCATATTATAGAGGATACGTGACACGATTGGCTTATGCGTCTTGGCCTCTAGCATGAGTTTATTGGCGTAATTGTCCTCGGCTACGTTAATAACCTTAGCATAAACCTGACCACTTACAAGGTAAGAACCCGAGAGCAACTCCTTCCCATCCTTCTTGAGAATAAGATCACTCTCACCCGTCAGCATAGCCTCGTTGAGCTCAGCCATTCCATCAACAACCACGGCATCACTAGGCACCTGTTCACCCGCAGACAAGAGCATGATATCATCCAAGACAATATCCTGAGGATCAATAGAAGTCACCTCACCATCACGCACCACACGGATCTGATCCTTATTCATGAGATTGAGCTTATCAATCATGCGACGGGCACGCAACTCTGTCATCATCCCCGTAAAGGCATTAAGCACAATGATTCCGAAGAAAAAAAGATTCGACCAAGCCTGAACAGCAATCAAGGCCACAAAAATAGCAAAATTGAGCATATTAAAGGAGTTAAAGACATTACGCCTAAAAATCTCCCAGTTGCTGGAGCCAGTTTTTGCTTTAAAATGATTTGTTTTACCGGCATCTATCCGCCGCTTGACCTCCACCTGCGTCAAGCCTTGTAACTGTTTTTTCATAACTTTCATAGTAGCATAAAAATGAGGTGTTTTCAAAGGTTAGCCGTCATGGATAGCCAGGAAATAGACCTATTATATCGAACCACTCTCCCAACTATTTCACTCAACCTAAACTACTTTCAAATAGCAAAGGCAAGAGTTCCTACAAAACACTTCTATGCTATCTTATTCTCTAATTAAACCTACTTTGATAAATTAAATTAAACAACCATTGAAGATTAATTAATGGTTTTGGTTGCTCATCAATCACTGGTTGGACGGTTTCTCTAATTTCTTTTAGGACTTTTCGTTGATTATATTTAATCTTGTGATAACGTTTGTCAAAAGCATGTTGGATAGAAAAATTACGATTAAGAAGATACATATCATCTGACTCCGAATGAAAAAATAGAGTATCACCTGTAAGATCTAATACAGACGTTTTCGTTCCTTTTTCTCTAGTTATAGCATACGATCCGTCATCATCATAGCTAATACCATCTATTTCCGGTGTATAGGCCCAACCCATATTCTCCATCAGCATAATGATGTCCGGTTCTGTTCCCTCTTTATGAGGAATATGCTGAGCATAATAAACAGAGTTAAATTTTATATTAATAAAAGTAAATAGACTCATTCCCAAGACTGTATACAGCCCTATAACTAGTCCTACAAGAATCCCTAAAAAATTTCTTTTTTGCATTGTCACTTCTCTTTCTTTTTTATCTCCAATCGAATTTTGACTGGATTAACAATAAACCATTGTACAGTATTTATCATAGGTCTTACAATTTAATGATTTGTAATTGCTCTAACATTTGTTATGAATAAGAAAAAATCAAGTCTTTACAAATTTCTTCAATACTCCTCCCCACTTTGTCAATCAAGCTAAACATGGTATAATAGTTAAGATTTTTATACTACTTATTTCTGGGTAGAAGTGGGCAGTAAATTTTAACAAACAAGGGCTAACCCCTTGATATGAAAGGAATCTAGAAACTATTATGATGAACATGCAGAACATGATGAAGCAAGCTCAAAAGCTTCAGAAACAAATGGAAAAAAGCCAAGCTGAGTTGGCTGCTACAACCTTCACTGGAAAATCAGCACAAGACTTGGTTGTTGCTGAATTGACTGGTGACAAAAAAGTGGTCAACATCACTTTTGCTGATGCTGTCGTGGATCCTGATGATGTGGAAACACTTCAAGATATGACTGTTCAAGCACTTAACGATGCTCTTGGACAAATTGACGAAGCGACTAAAAAATCAATGGGTGCCTTTGCCGGTAAATTGCCATTCTAAAAAATGAAAAGGAATCTCGCAGTTCCTTTTTTCTATTAACAATTCAGTCATAACATACAAAAGACTTGGACAAGAAATCCAAGTCTTTTTAAGATAGTCATATAAAAATTTTATTCTTCAACCAAAGCAAGACCTGACTGTGCGTCTTCTTCGTTGGCCAATTTATAGCGATTCTTTTGACCTAAGTAGATGCTCGCTGAATTTAATGAACTTTCTAAATTAGGGTAATTCACATCTTCATTCGCTGTTTGGATAGGTACCGGTCCTGAAATTAATAGCTCATCAGCATTCTTGACATAAATCTGGTATTCTCCAACTTCGCTAGTTTGAGCTAAAATCTCATTCAACAAGTCTGGGTTAAGCGTTTGAGCGACACCATCAACCACTTGATTAGCGTCCTGCTTATGCTCCGATGAGTCCACTACTTCAGTGATAACGATGTAGTCAGGAGTTTCCTCATCTGAAACTTTAGTTCCTTCAGTTTCTGGCTGTTTTTGTCCAGGTGTTTCTTGCTTCTTCGTCTCTTGAGCTTGTCCATCATGGGTCTTCAATTCCTCATCACTAACGGTTTGAACTTTAGTTTGATTAGCATCTAAATCAAGTTTTGGAGCTTCTTTGACATCAGCTGAAGCTCCACTGGTACCCATGAATAGAGCTAGAGTCCCCAAAGTAGCAATCAAGCTGATTACTGCTTTGCCGATAAAACCATTATCTTTGTTTTTAATCATAAATCCCTCACTATTTGTTTGGTTAGCTCTAACTGGCTAACAACGAGTCCAATTTGCTGCTGTAGGTGGTAAAAGGTTGGTTGAGCTGTTTGACCAACCCTTCACCCAGATAACAATCTTAGCATGCAAAAACCTTGATTTCAAGCATTTCTTTAATTTTTAAGCATTTTAAATAAATGACAACTTCATGTCTTAAAATTGATGACAATCTATTATCTGATTAGCTTTTTTACGCTATGCAAATGGTAATTTCTTTAAATGGTACTTAGGGAAATAATACTTGTTTTTTAGACAGATTCTTCAGAAACCACTTTTGCTGACTTACCTCCTCCAAAAATTTATCGGATAGCAAAATTCTGTCCAAACACTTTAAATGCAACTATAAAAAGAATTCTTGATTCAGGAAGTGGAGTTTTCAACATCCTAAAATACTATTAGAAACTAAAACCCCTCAATTAGACCAAAGAAAGCTACAACAAAAGTATTTATAAAACGCATCCCAATAAACAACTCATTCTAAAAATGCGCACCTCTCATTTAGATATCTAATTTTAAAGTATTTACAACTTCTTTAAAAATAACTAACACACAAAAAATGATTACGAAAAGGCCGCTATTTCCCCATGAATAAATTAACCCATATAGAAAATGTATCTTCCAAATGCAAAAAAATGGCGGTATTCTGGATATATCCATGCTCGAAACTATGAAAAAACTCTTTATCCATCATCAACTCTGACGCAAAAGTAGATTCCCTCTGACACCCCTATGGTGAAACATTTACCGACCTAAAGCCTCCGACAATGATGGAAATTTGGAAAAATGGGAAATCCACTCAGTAAAAGACTAAAAATAACCTAACTTTATAACTATTCCACCAAATTTTCACCTCACTCAAAGCTCATCTAGAATAGGTTTTTCTCATGTGTAAACGCTTCACTCAAATTTCTGTCACATGTAAGAAAATCTTATCGTCTTTTGAACCTTTTTTTGCTTCAAAACCTAGATATTCCAAGGAAAATCCGTTACAATAGAGTACGGAAAGATAGGTAATTATCAGCATCATTATTTTCGTATGAAAGGGAAATTCATGGCTTATATTCAAATGAAGCATAGCTATAAACGCTATAAAACCGGTGATCTGGAAATTATCGCAAACAACGACGTAAGCTTTGATATTGAAAAAGGGGAGCTTGTCGTTATTCTCGGTGCCTCTGGTGCCGGGAAATCAACCGTTCTTAACATCTTGGGTGGTATGGACACCAATGACGAAGGCCGCGTCATTATTGATGGTAAGGATATCTCTGAATACACAGCTAAAGAACTGACAACCTATCGTCGTGAGGACGTTGGCTTTGTGTTCCAATTTTACAACTTAGTTTCAAACCTTACGGCCAGGGAAAACGTCGAACTAGCATCCGAAATCGTTCCAAACGCTAAAGATGCTACTCAAACACTCGTCGAAGTCGGTTTGGGAGACCGCTTAGACAACTTCCCATCACAACTATCTGGTGGGGAGCAACAGCGTGTTGCCATTGCACGCGCCGTTGCCAAAAATCCAAAGATCCTTCTTTGTGATGAACCAACGGGGGCTCTGGATTATCAAACAGGGAAACAAATCCTGACCCTCCTTCAAGAAATGGCTCGCAAACAGGAAACAACTGTTATTATCGTGACCCATAATGCTTCTCTAGCTCCAATCGCCGATCGTGTCATTCGAATGCACGATGCCAAGATTAAGAGTGTGGAACTTAATCCTAATCCACAAAAAATCGAGGACTTGGAATACTAGAAAGGAGCACCGTCATGAAAAAAACAACTTATTGGAAAGATGTTTGGCGAACCTTTGTAGCTTCTAAAGGGCGTATGCTCTCTATTGCCTTGCTTATGGCACTGGGATCCTTTGCCTTGATTGGTCTTAAAGTAACTTCTCCTAATATGAAAAAAACTGGGGAACACTTCTTCAAGACGCATCAAACAGCTGACTTGACCTTAATCAGTACTTACAGTATCAACCAAACCGATCAGGACCTTCTCAATACGATTAAAAAGAAGAATGTAGATATCGAGTATGGTTATTTCAAAGATGCTGTCATCAAGGGGAAGAATACGGCATTTCGTATTTTCTCTAAACCTAATAAAATCTCTACTTACGACCTTATTGAGGGGAAACTTCCTACTAAGGACGGGGAAATCGCTCTTTCCTCAACTTATAAAGAAGAATATAGCGTCGGAGATAAGATTAACTTTTCTGAGCCAGTAGATAGCTCAGGGCAAAAACAGTTAAAGGAACAAACATATACCATTACTGGTTTTGTTAATTCCTCTGAACTTCTCTCTAGGAACCGCCTTGGTAATGCCAGCGCTGGTACGGGGAAACTGGATGGCTATGCCATTGTTCCAGAGACGGACTTCACCTCTAATGATTATATGATTGCCCGCATCCGCTACAAGGATTTGGAAAATGTTAGTCCTTTTAGCAAGGAATACGCAAATAAGATTTCTGAACGAAAGGCTGAACTCAAAGAACTCTTTAAAGACGAACCTGAGAAACGCCTCGCTGAAATCAAGTCACAGTCTCAAGCTCAAATTACTCAAGCTAAACAAGAGCTTGAAACAGCACTCGCACAGACCCAGCAAATGGCTACAAGCAACCCTGCTGAAGCTGCTAGCGTCAAAGAAGCTACTGCCAAGATTGAAGCCAAACAAAAAGAACTCGAAGAAAGTCAAGCAATGGTTGATAATTTACCAGCGCCTAGCTATCAATTCTACTCTCGTCGAGAGATTCCGGGTTCTGAGGGATATGTTGCTTATGAAAGTAATATTAACATCATTCACGATGTGAGTAATATCTTCCCTGTCGCTCTCTACTTTATGGCAGCTTTGGTTACCTTTGTAACCATGGGACGCTTTGTTGAAGAAGAACGTGGTAAGGCTGGTATTTTCAACGCCCTAGGCTACAGTAATTCGCGAATTATCCATAAATTCGTCATTTATGGTTTGATAACGAGTATTACTGGTACAACTGCAGGTGTTATTACCGGTCATACACTACTTCCGCTTCTAATCCACAACACTTATAAGAGCGATTTGCAACTTCCTGCTTTCGAATTGCACTTCTACCTAGGACTTACTCTTGTGGCCTTCCTTTTAGGTCTCTTATCTGCTGTGCTACCTGCCTTTGCGGTTGCCAAGAAAGAGCTCTGGGAAAAACCTTCCCAACTCCTCCTTCCAAAACCACCTCGTGCAGGAGCTAAGATTGTCCTAGAACGCATCACACCTCTTTGGAAACGTCTCAGCTTTACGGAAAAAGTTACCATGCGTAATATTTTCCGCTATAAGCAACGGATGTTTATGACCCTCTTTGGTGTCGCAGGTTCTATTGCACTGCTCTTCGCAGGTTTAGGCATTCGATCTTCTGTATCTAACCTTAACCAGCAACAGTTTGAAGACATCATTCACTATGATATGATTGTTGCCAAGCAACCAAATACGTCAAGTGCTTTGGATGAGGAACTCACCAAACTCCTCGATAGTAAAGACGTTAAAGAATACTTGAATGTCCATTTTGAAACCTTGCAAAAAATTGCCGGTAGCAACAAGGACACTCAGGAAATCTCAACCCTTGTCTTTAATGACCGTGACGATAAACTCGTTGATAGTTACGTTAGCTTGCATGACCGAGACCGTAATAAGACTCTCAAGCTATCTAATGACGGAGCTATTATCTCTGAAAAAATGGCAAAACTCCTAAACCTCAAGGTTGGAGATACCATTACTGTGCAAAACAGTCAGGATGAGTCTGTCAAGATTAAGATAGCTGGTATCACTGAAATGTACATGGGGCATTTCCTCTTTATGAATGCTAGCTACTACCAAAAAGCTTTTGGGACACCTTCAGTGAATAATGCCAACCTTATTACTCTCGCTGAACCAACTAAGCAAAATGTTGAAAATATGGCAGCCAAATTCATCAACTTACCTAATGTTTATGGCGTTGTTCAAAACAACAACCTTAAACTGCAAATCAGCACTATGGTCAATTCATTGACACAAGTTATTGGTATCTTGATTACGGTTTCCATTCTCCTTGCTGTGGTTGTTCTCCATAACCTCACTAACATCAACGTTTCAGAACGTATCCACGAGCTTTCAACCGTTAAGGTTCTTGGTTTCTACAATAACGAAGTATCCCTCTACATCTATCGTGAAACCATTTACCTTTCAATCATCGGTATCTTCGTAGGGTTCGGTCTTGGACAGGCACTTCACCATTATATGGTAAGCATCATTCCTCCAGATCGTATCATGTTTGATCCATCTCTCGGATTGGCTACCTACCTTTTACCAGCTGTCCTTATCGGCATAATCCTTATTATCCTTGGCTTCGTCATCAACAAACGTCTTGCCAAACTTAATATGCTTGAAGCCCTAAGCTCAGTTGAATAAGCTAAAAACGCCTGAGAAGTAATTCTCAAGCGTTTTTTATGTTCGATAACCTATTTTGTTTTAGTCTTAGCCAACTCCAGACAGTAGGTTTTCACATGACAATGAGGACAAGTCAGCTTACGAGTCCTTGGTGTATGTCCAGCAATGGCAAATTCTTTAAAACTTGGATCAAAGATCCTATGACAATTAGGACAGAGGTATTCAACCTGCTTTCTATAATGATATACCAATAGATTTATGGCTATTAAAAATGTCGGACAGACAACAAACAAACCTCTGGGATCCTTAAAATAATAAATGACAACCAGTAGGCCCATCAGATAAAGAAGGGAGGTTAGAATGACACTCCCATACATTCTCAACTGCAAATGACGCCATGATTTTTGATTTTCCATAAGACGTGAAATGTCTGACAAATCTTCCAACGAAAGTTGACGCCGCTTAGCAGTGGCTTTTTGCAAGTGACGGGCACGTTTTAGTCTGACCTCTATTTCCTCTGAAGACTTTTCCAAGCTTTCGATTTGGTCTGTCAACAACAGCTCTAAAACCTGTTCCCTATTCTCCTCTTGCAAGAGTTTTTGGATTTGTTTGATTGAGAAATCCAAATCTCTTAAGAAACAAATGACTTGCAGTCGTTCCAAGTCTGATTCGTGATAGATTCTCCGACCACCCTCTGTGACTTCAGATGGCGTCAAGATCCCTCGTTGATCATAGTACTGGACAGTCCTAACAGACACTTCTGCTGCTTTAGCCAACTCTCCTGTTGAAAACTGCGACATCTCAGTCACCTCCTTTTAAGATTTTCTATCAAAGGAGGTCTTTCACCACCTTTGATACCTAGATTCCACCTTATAACGTAAGGTAATATGCAAGCTATCACCCTAGAGGATTTTCTTTTCTTACAGAAAAAGTTAGCTATCACTCTTTACAGCCTTTACAGTTCTTGTAAAGCTTTAGTCGAAAAGACCGCCCAAACCTAAGGCTGCAAAAGGATTGTTACTGACTTCTTCCTGTTGCTCCAAAAGTTTGGCATTCTCATCTAATTCGAGAAACTTCTCGTAAATCTGAGCGGTCATCCGAGCATCCTCCAAGCTGTTATGCCCGTGTCCCTTGATTCCGAAGAAATCTGCCACACTGGTTAGCTTGAGATTGACAATACCATTCAAATCCGAAGCACGACGGTCAAAGGCCTCATCAAAAACATCTAAAGCATATTGCTCTTCCAAGTCTAAACCATTTTCCAACAAAATAGGCAAGTCCGACTTAAGGGCATTGTAGCCGATAAGTGGAGTGTCGCCAACAAATGATTTAAAATCCGCCAGAACGGACTCTAGCTTTGGTGCCTTGGCAATCTTATCCGCTGTAATTCCCGTCAAACCATTGATAAAGGACTGTAAAGGAACGTCCGAATAGACAAAAGAGTCAAACTGATCCACTTCCTCATGCTGATCCATCTTAATGGCAGATACTTGGATAATATGGCTAACACCATCCACTGTGTTGAACTCCAAATCAAAGGCAATATAAGTTTCTAAATTTTCCATTTTATCTCCTATAATAGTTAAAGCTGAGACTGAGTCCCAGCTTCTTTTTTATTTTCCAAATAGACGTCCAAAGAAACCTTTTTTAGAAGCTTCTTCTTGTTTGGTCTGGATTTCTTCCACTTGGGCCTTGGCTTCGTCAACCTCAACCTTAGCCTCATCGAGTTCCAGTTTAAGCTCTTCCTTGTCCTTCATAGCAGTCAAGGTCAATTGTTGCTGTTGATCGATTTGCTTGTCCTTTTCAGCGATTTGAACGTCTTTGACACGCAATTGATCATCCATGTTAGACAACTGCTCATCCTTAGCCTTCAACTGAGCATAAAGACGGGCAATCTCAGAGTTTTTCTCGTCTACAAGAATCTCTAACAACTCACGTTGCTTTGTTTCTTCATCGATTGGCTCATCGTCAAAGATGGTTTTCTTGTAGATTTCCTCCAACTTAATCAAGCCGCTGCGTTTAACGACAGTAACCCCTTTAGCATTTTTTTCTAGATCTTCTTCTGGAAGTTGTTTGACACGATTATTGACTGCTTGACGACTAACGCCAAGGATTTCAGCAATCTCGCTGACTGTCTTTTCAATACTCATAATAGCCTCATTTTCTCTTGAAATGTCTTACTATGAGAATATCACAATCACTCCTTTCTGTCAATTTGACTAGTTATTCTGGATATCTGAAGGACTCTTTTTAAGTTCCTTTTTCCTTTCACTCTTCAAACAATTTACTTGATAGGAAGCTAAGCTTTTGGTAAACTATGTGTGGGTATAAATGTATATAGAAGGAAAGTCTTTGACTTAAACAATCGGTACTTCCAAATTAGGTTTGGCCGGTATCAGATCTGTTGTATCTAGGAATGGTGGGAACAATTCCACAAGGTTTGGGATTTTCATTCTTGCTCCAATTATGGGTGGCATTCGAGCAACCTTGGTTGCAAAACTGCTTGATATTGAAGCATAAATCACATTATCTTCAACGGTTTGACTGTTGGAGTTTTTTTATTGTCAATCCACTCGCTCACTAAAGTCTCATATTGCCATCCGAGATTGAAAAAAGCCCTAAATTATGCCATAATAAACAAAAGCAAAATAGAAAGAATGAGTCCTATGAAAAACTTCCGTGATGATATTAAGGTCAATTATTTGGCCCAGCCCTTCTTAGAGCCAATCGTTGAACAAATGACCACTGTATTCGACCCTGAGATTGAGCTAGACATTTACAACCTTGGTTTGATTTATGAAATCACCGTCGATGAAAATGGCCACTGCTACTTCCTTATGACCTTTACTGATACTGGTTGTGGCTGTGAAGAGACTATGCCTTATGAAATCGCTGAAAAGCTAAAATCCATTGACGGCATTAACTCTGTCAAGGTGGAAACCACTTATTCACCAGTCTGGAAGATGACACGTATCAGTCGTTATGGACGCATTGCCCTTGGTATCTCACCTCGAGGCGGAAAATAAAAGGAAAACCGATTGGACATTTCCAACCGGTTTTTTTGAGGCTAACAGCAGATAGACGATCACTTTTTCATGATGCTGCCATCAACTGTCTCAGGATTTAACACCAAAAAATCACATCGAACAAATGATATGATACCTCTTAAGTAGACAAGGTAAATACCTAAAATCTACTTAAGAGGTATTTTTATGTCTAGAAGAGAAAGATTCACCCCATACGAGAAAGAACAAGCTTGTCTCGATTATATTAATGGAAATCGTTCCAGATCTGAAATATGTAACTGTCTCCATATTTCCACAAGGACGATTCAAGATTGGGCCGCCATCTATAAAAAATATGGGATTTTAGGATTCACAAAGAAAACAAAAAACAGTTCCTATTCAAAAGAATTTAAAATGGAACTTGTAGAAAAATGTATTAGTGGTGAGGCTTCATCTATTGATTTAGGTCATCAGTATGATATTTCTTCAGGACTTTTAAGAAAGTGGATTAGGATGTATAATGCCAATATAGAACTTAAGGATTACAATCCAAAACAGGGGGTCTATATGGCAAAAGCAAGACGTAAAACTACTATTGATGAGCGTAAAGAGATTGTCAATTATTGTATTGAACACAATCGCAATTATAAGGAAACGGCGTCACTTTATGATGTTTCTTATAGCCAAGTGTATTCGTGGGTGAAAAAGTATGATAGTGATGGTGAAGAAGGTTTAGTTGACAAAAGGGGTCATCACAAACTAGATGATGAGGTTGATGAATTAGAACGTTTACGAAGAGAAAATGTGCGCTTAAAACGTCAGTTAGAAGAAAAGGATATGGCTGTTGAACTCTTAAAAAAAGTGAAAGAATTCGGAAGGATGTGAGGCTAGGGAAACAGCGCCACGAATCAAAATACTTAGCGATTGAAGACTTCAACACAAATAAAGGGTGGAGCATTAGCTGGATGTGTCATCAGCTCGGCATTACGAGGTCTGCATTTTATAAATGGAAACATAGAATAGTTCCAGAACAAGAACAATTAAACAGCGAAATTGCGGAATTAATTAAAGAATATGACGAACGTTTTTCACACATCTTGGGATACCGAAGAATGACCGATTGGATCAATCATTTCAATCATACGAATTACTCAAGAAAGAGAATTCACCGAATTATGAAAATACTCGATATTCACGCTTTTATCCGTAAGAAAAGGAAAAAATACAAGACTGCCAAGTCTGAAGAAACTGCAGAAAATAAGTTATCAAGAAACTTCTATACGACTGCTCCGAACAAAAAATGGGTAACAGATGTTACAGAGTTTAAGATTCCTAACTCTCATAAGAAACTTTATCTGAGTGCCATACTTGATTTATATGACCGCTATCCTATTGCTTTTGTCATAAGTGGTCGAAATGACAATCGGCTAGTCTTCAAAACATTTGACAAAGCTATTGAAAAAAATCCCACAGCTAAGCCTATATTTCACAGCGATAGAGGGTTTCAATATACCAATAAAAACTTTCAAAAAAAGCTGAAAGATACTGATATGATTCAATCCATGTCAAGAGTAGGCCATTGTATTGATAACGGACCAATAGAAGGTTTTTGGGGAATTATAAAATCGGAAATGTATCAGATGTATGAGATTTCAGATGAGGCCTCCCTCCGATATGCCATCAAAGACTATATCCGATTTTACTGTCAAGAGCGTCCACAAAGCAGATATGACTGTAGAACGCCTTTGGAAGTCAGAAACGCTGCCTTAACATCAGAACATCCTTTGTCATACCCAATCGCTAAGAATAACAAAATTGAAAAGTACAAGTCAAAGTGGTCTGCATAAAAAAACAGCCGTACATTTATTTTGTACGACTGACCTTCAAAAACAGACACTTTTTTAGATATTTAACCTGTCTACTTGACAGGGGGCATATCAAAATGTCCGGTGTGATTTTATTTTATATCATGTAATTAGGCTTTACCTGATTTATCCATGTTCCAGAAGTCGGTAACGGCACCACGAGATGCTGATGAAACGATGTGAGCATACTTACCGAGGACACCACGGCTATAAAGTGGTGGCAACTCAGTCTCAGCTTTACGTTTCGCCAACTCTTCGTCTGAAACGTGCATAGTAATTTCTTTAGTATCTTGGTCAACTGTAACCATATCACCTGTACGGAGGTAGGCAATAGGTCCACCAACCTGAGCTTCAGGAGCAATGTGACCAACAACGAGTCCGTAAGTACCACCTGAGAAACGTCCATCTGTCAAGAGGGCAACCTTGTCCCCTTGACCTTTACCAACGATCATTGATGACAATGACAACATTTCTGGCATACCAGGACCACCCTTAGGACCTACAAAACGTACAACAACTACGTCGCCATCAACGATTTCATCAGAAAGAACGGCTTCGATGGCATCTTCTTCTGAGTCAAATACTTTAGCAGGACCAGTAATGTTACGAACTTTAACCCCTGATACTTTGGCAACCGCACCTTCTGGAGCCAAGTTACCTTTCAAGATAATCAATGGACCATCAGCACGTTTAGGATTTTCAAGTGGCATGATGACTTTTTGACCTGGTGTCAAATCATCGAAGGCCTCCAAGTTTTCTGCAACAGTCTTACCAGTACATGTGATACGATCACCGTGAAGGAAACCATTCTTAAGAAGGTATTTCATAACGGCTGGCACACCACCGACATTGTAAAGGTCTTGGAAGACATATTGACCTGATGGTTTCAAGTCAGCCAAGTGAGGCACACGCTCTTGGAAATCGTTGAAATCTTCAAGTGTCAAATCAACATTAGCGGCGTGAGCAATAGCGAGCAAGTGAAGTGTCGCATTGGTTGAACCACCAAGTGCCATTGTGACGGTGATGGCATCTTCAAAGGCTTCACGTGTCAAGATATCTGATGGTTTAAGACCTAGTTCAAGCATCTTAACAACCGCACGACCTGCTTCTTCGATATCTGCTTTTTTCTCAGCCGATTCTGCAGGGTGAGATGATGATCCTGGAAGACTCATACCCATTACTTCGATGGCTGTCGCCATTGTGTTGGCAGTATACATACCACCACAACCACCAGGGCCAGGGCAGGCATTACATTCAAGTTCTTTAACCTCTTCGGCAGTCATATCACCGTGGTTCCATTTACCGATACCTTCGAAAACAGAAACCAAGTCGATATCCTTACCGTTAAGATTACCTGGTGCAATGGTACCACCATAGGCAAAAATCGCTGGAATATCCATGTTAGCAATAGCAATCAGAGAACCAGGCATATTCTTATCACAACCACCAATAGCAACAAAGGCATCGACGTTGTGACCACCCATAGCTGCTTCGATTGAGTCAGCAATGATATCACGAGATGTCAATGAGAAACGCATCCCTGGTGTCCCCATGGCAATACCATCAGCAACGGTAATCGTACCAAATTGAACTGGCCAAGCACCCGCGTCTTTAACACCTTCTTTGGCAATTTGACCAAAACCGTGCAAGTGGATATTACATGGTGTGTTCTCAGCCCAAGTTGAGATAACCCCAACAATAGGCTTTTCAAAACTATCATCCGTCATCCCAGTCGCACGAAGCATGGCACGGTTAGGTGATTTAACCATGCTATCGTAGACAGATGAACGGTGTTTCATGTTATTTTCAGACACGATATTTTCCTCCATAGTTAATAACTATTCTAATTTAAACTTCTACTCCTATTCTAACATAAATTGTCTAAAAAGACTGACCATTTACCAACTATTCTCCCTTTTTAAATTATGCTAAAATAAAGGCATGAAACATTTTGATACTATCGTTATTGGTGGGGGGCCTGCTGGCATGATGGCAACCATTGCCTCAGCCTTCTATGGCCAACAAACCCTCCTAATTGAAAAAAACAAACGTCTCGGAAAGAAGCTGGCTGGTACTGGTGGTGGACGTTGTAATGTTACTAACAACGGAACTTTAGACGACCTTCTAGCAGGCATTCCTGGTAATGGACGTTTCCTCTATAGCGTCTTTTCACAATTTGATAACCACGATATCATTGCTTTTTTCGAGGACAATGGTGTCAAACTCAAGGTTGAGGATCACGGACGCGTCTTCCCTAAGACAGATAAATCACGGACCATTATCCAAGCTCTGGAAAATAAAATTCAGGAACTGGGTGCTAGTATCCTTACCAATACAGAAGTTGTCTCCGTCAAAAAAGTTGATGAGCAATTCCAAGTCAAGTCTCCAGACCAGACTTTTACCAGTGATAAACTCATCGTTACAACTGGAGGAAAATCTTACCCATCGACTGGTTCAACTGGTTTTGGACATGATATTGCCCGCCATTTTAAGCTCCATGTCACTGATCTTGAAGCTGCGGAAAGTCCACTCCTAACCGACTTTCCTCACAAGGCTTTACAGGGAATTTCTCTTGACGATGTCACTCTGTCCTATGGCAAACACAAGATTACCCACGACCTTCTTTTCACCCATTTTGGCCTATCTGGACCAGCTGCCCTACGTCTTTCTAGCTTTGTTAAGGGTGGTGAGATTGCCCATCTGGACTTTCTTCCCAACCAAAGTCTAGAAAATCTCAAGACTTACTTTGAGGAAAATCGCGAGAAATCTGTCAAAAACACCCTCAAAGCGCTTGTGCCTGAGCGTGTTGCTGAATTCCTAGCAGAAGATAAGGCTGATAGCAAGGTTAAACAACTGCACCCCAAAGACTTGGAAAACATTATCAGTCAGCTTAAGGACATGGAAATCCCAATCACAGGTAAAATGTCACTTGCTAAATCCTTTGTGACTAAAGGTGGCGTTGACCTTAAGGAAATTAATCCCAAGACCCTAGAAAGTAAAAAAGTCCCTCACCTACACTTTGCAGGAGAGGTCCTTGATATCAACGCCCACACTGGTGGCTTTAACATTACTAGTGCCCTCTGTACTGGTTGGGTTGCAGGTATTCAAAGCCCTTGAGACTAGGTAGTTTTTTCAAATAAGGACAACAAAAAGGTCCCTTCTGTCATAGAAGGGATTTTTTGTCTATTTCTCAAAGGAGAGGAGGGGATTCGAACCCCCGAGCCCCGTTAAGGACTACACGCTTTCCAAGCGTGCGCACTCGGCCTCTATGCGACCTCTCCACAACAAACGATTAGCCATTAATAGACTAATCGTTATTTTTAATCAAGTTTTCAAGAGTTAATCTTTAAACTGAGCCTCTACTCGGTAGATGACCTGCCCTTTTTCCGAGAACTTACGCTCGTATTCAGTCATGACGTTGCCTTCATAATCACTGGCATGAAGGTCCAACCAAACTTTGTTGAGAACCATTCCATACTGTGAAAAGCTCGCCAAACTGTATTCGAAAAGTCCACGGTTGTCTGTCTTAAAGTGAATCTCTCCATTTTCAGGCAAAATTTGCTTATAAGTATCTAGGAAAGTCTTGTATGTCAAACGACGTTTCTCGTGGCGACTCTTAGGCCATGGATCTGAGAAATTCAGATACATCATATCCACTTCGCCATCTTCAAAATAATTGGTCAAGGCTGAACCATCCACGCGCAAGAGTTTGACATTTTCAGCACCCGAAGCCAAAACCTTATCCAAGGCATAGCTCAATACAGACAGCTGAATATCAATACCAATGTAGTTGATGTCAGGGTTTTGTTGGGCCATACCAGTAATGAAGGCCCCTTTACCAGATCCTACCTCGATATGGATAGGATTGTCATTACCAAAAAGCTCATGCCACTTACCTTTAGCAGCCTCCGGCTCAAGGATAACGTACTGAGGATGGTTAGCTAGGTGTTCCTCTGCACCTTTACGTTTTCTAACTCGCATGTCTACTTTCTAATATCTGTGCAAGGTCTCTCTGAATTTACGAAGTTCATAAATTTCTCGGTTGGCATGTTCCATATCACGACTATCAAAGAATTTTGAAATCTGTGTCAAATATGAAAACTGCCCATACCAGTAAATCTTGTCCATCACAAGGTCGTTGTTCTTATAGCCATAGTATGACAACCACTGTGGCCAATGTGCCAATGGAATGTAATGGCTGAGGATCTGCGCCACATCATACATACGATCTGTTAGACGTACAGAATCCCAATCAACCAAATAAATCAATCCTGAGGTTGTGATGACAAAGTTACTATGACGAGCATCTCCGTGAACAATTGTTGCAATTTCCGCACGAAACTCTGGAAGATGACGTTTCAAATCTCTAACAACATCTTGAAGGAAGCCATTCTCACGCAATTGGTAAGCGGCATTTTCCTCCCACTCGTGTAGAAGATCGAAAGGATTTTCAATATGATAATCCAACTGCAAGAGTTGATTAACCAAGTGTTTAGAGCGGTGCAAATTACCAAGAATTTGGATAATCTGTTTACTGTTCATGTCATGTTTGGTCAAAATACGACCATCAAGCCACTCCTGTGCACTCATCATGTCACCATTTCCCAGACGCTTAGCCCACAAGAGCTGGGGCGCAATCTGTTCCTTGGCAAGAGCTGCCAAGATTGGTGTTGTATTCATCTTCACAAAGACGCGATCTCCGTTTGGGTAAGTTCCCATATAGGCCTTACCACTATTTCCTTTGAGAGGAGTCAGGCTCAAATCTTTATCTGTTGATGTCACCTAGGCATCTCCTTTTTCTTTAGTCATTTGTTTCTATTTTAACTTATTTAATAGGTGTTAGTCAATCATCTTCTTAAGCTTAGCTGGTAGGTAAACAAGGCTCAAAACTAGCATCATTCCAACCAAAATCAGGCTAAATTTAAGGTCGAAGAGACAAACAGCCTGTACCAGAGTCATCCCAAGTACAATCTGGGTAATCAAGCGCTTAAGATTGCTCACCTGCATGTCTTTTCCAACTGGCATAAGGTTAGCCATTCTCTGATAAGCAAAGTGCGATTTAAGTGCCGTGAGCTGGAAGAGCAAGAGGTAGTCAAAAACAACCACAAGCACCATAGCCAGCCATTTTTCAGGAACCAAAAAGATAACTAGAAGCGTTAGGGCAAACAGGCGTAGGCTAAGGGCAAAGTAATCTCCAGAACGCAAGAAGGCCCTTAGGTAAAGATTGTACCAGGTATGTTCCTTGTCTTTCTTTGTACGTTTGAGAATAGCATCCAAATAAGCACGGCGTTTAACACTCGACGTAATCCCTTTAACATTGGTAAAGAGTGAAAAGAACTTCAGAATCGATTGTTGACGCTTATTTTCCGCTGCAATAGCCTCAGTCCAATTCAGTCCAGACTGCTTATAAAAAGGTTGAGCCTTTTTCTGGAAAATAAAGTACTTAAGAATAGCCATAGCCACAGCTACAAGGATAACTCCCCAAACTGGAAGTCCCAAGGCTAAAAAGAGGGGAATAACCAAAATAAAAATCAGGGTTTGTACGATTACCCAAAATCTAAAAGCACGCCCTGTTGCCTTCTTAACATGGTCTAACACCTCTTCTTCCTTCACCAAAAGGTAATGCTTATCAGCTGGCTCTAAATAAGTCGCAATATTCCCCCAGAAAGGCAATAGAAGACAAAGCACTAGCAAACCAAGAATGATTGCCCACGGATTCTTTGGAAAATGTCGAAGCAACTGGCTATACTGAACCAAGACAAAACCTAACAGAAAGAGAAGAACCAAGATAAAGTGATCATTAAAGACGTAGCGGCTATACTTAGCACAGCGGGCATTGAATCGCTTGCTACGCTCCATAAATAGCTTAGCTATCATGACAATTCTCCCTTAGTTAGCTGCATGTAGATATCGTTAAGACTAGCACTATCATCGCCAAAAGTCTGACGGAGCTCCTCAAGATTTCCCTGTGCCAAGACCTGTCCATGATGCAAAATCACGAAGCGGTCGCACATCTTCTCAGCTGAATCCAAAACGTGTGTAGACATGAGAATTGCCTTGCCCTTAGCTTTTTCCTCAGCTAAAAGCTCAATTAAGTCGGAGATTGCCAAGGGGTCCAAGCCCAAGAAGGGTTCATCAACTATGAAAAGACTTGGATTCACAATAAAGGCACAGATAATCATGACCTTCTGCTTCATCCCCTTTGAAAACTGAGTCGGGAACCAATCTAACTTTTCATCTAAGCGAAAGAGTTTGAGGTACTTGTCCGCACGTGCCATACCCTCAGTCACATCAAGACCATAGGCCATCAGCACAGTTTCCAAATGTTCACGAAGCGTCAATTCTTCATAGAGACTTGGTGTTTCGGGAATATAACCTATCTTCTGACGATAGCTGGCTGGATCTTGTTGAATAGTTAACCCATCAATGGCAATCTGTCCCCCATAAGGTGTTAAGAGACCAATAATCTCGTTAATTGTTGTTGATTTCCCAGCACCATTAAGACCAATGAGACCAACTAATTCACCATCAGCCACCTCAAAGGTCACATCTTTTAGGACGGGAATATTAGCGTAACCACCCGTCACCTTTTCTAATTTAAGCATTATCTTTTCTCTCTTTGGTATGATATAATCTATTATAACAAAAACTCATGGAAAGGTCGTTATTATGGATAATTGTATTTTCTGTAAAATTATATCTGGGGAAATCCCATCATCAAAAGTCTACGAGGACGACAAGGTCTTAGCCTTCCTCGATATCTCACAAGCTACAAAAGGACATACCTTGGTCATTCCTAAAGAACACGTTCGCAACATTTTAGAAATGTCTGCTGCGACTGCTGAGACTGTCTTTAGCCGTGTTCCAAAAATTGCCCGTGCCGTGCAAAAAGCAACTGGAGCTATCGGCATGAATATCCTTAATAACAACGAAGAGGTTGCTGGACAAACCGTCTTCCACGCCCACATCCACCTCGTTCCTCGTTACGGTGCAGATGACGGTATCCACATGAGCTTTGATGAACACGAACCTGACTTTGCTGCCCTTGCCAACCTTGCTGACAGCATTGCTAAAGAGGTAACAGAATGAAAATCGGACGCTATCTAGCTCTTGGAGCCCTCGCCTATGGTGCCTACTACGCTTACACACGACGTGAAGACATCAAGGAAGAACTCCTAGACCTCAACCAATCACGAGAAAATATCTCCTACGATTTGGATAATATCAAACGAAACCTTGACATCATCAAGGAACAGAACCTGGTACTTGCTGACATCAAACAAGACCTCAACTATAAAACACGTGTCTTCAAGAAAGACCTTGAACCCCGACTCAACATCATCCAAGAACGCTTGCAAAAGTATCAAGGTGAGGACAAAGAATAAAGGTAAGTAGCATGAAGCTACTTACCTTTTTTGCTGATGAAAAATCGACAACTACTTGTATTCTGTAAAAATCAATTTAGCGTCATCAGCCTTTGTTGACTCGTCATATCCACTATAATTAATACTTATAACTTGATTTTTCTTTAATTTAACAACAACATCTGTATTGCCTGAATTGTATTCTTGGCTTTTTGAAGTGTTTGAATCTAAATCTTCAATGGTGATACTCCAACCAAGATTACTAAATTCTGGATTAAGATTAACGTTAGTACTTAATTTGTAGGTTCCTTCCTTAATATCTCTACCTACAATAAATTCTCCCTGACCAAGTTCATTACTTGGCTCAACTTCCTTAGGTACTGCATTAAATTTTACTTTTGAAATATTTTGTAACTGAAGAGTGTCTCCATCAAATAAAATAAGTCTAATCTTTGAAGCATCATTTGTAATATTTCCAACTGCACCTGCAACAAAGTTTATAAAAAGACCATCTTCAGACTTTCTTGTTCCTAAAATATTCCCTGAACCACCCGTAACCTCGATATCATAGATTCCCGGCTCAACATCACCTTTTTTGCCTACAGTAATATCATCAGTAACATAAATTTCATCTGTAGATTTGGAGCTATCAATAAGTTTTTGGAAAGGATCTGACTTAGTAACCTTAACATCTGATTGTTTTACCTTAGGATTGCCCTCCGATGTCTTACTATCACTTTGACACCCCACCAATGTAGTACCAACGAATAGTAAAAGAATAAATGCAATTAATTTTTTCATAGTATTTTCTCCTAAAATTATTTTTTACTTTGTAATGTTACTGTTGCTTCTGAATCGATTGATTTGATTAGCGAAGTATAATATTTTTCTGCTGATTCCTCTATTATACTTCTGTGATCGTTTAAATAAGATTCCTGCTCCTTGTTAGAAAATCCTTCTGCAACTGCTTTACCAGTATCAATATTAGGAGTTGATGCACTCAAGATTCCCCCACTAGTGTCATATAATTTATAAGGACTATCTTTATCTAGTCCTACACCAATGGGCTCAAATTTAGACAAAGTCACAAGATAATGGTGTTCACCTTCTTTACTAATAGAAACACCTTTTTTAATACCGAATTTTGCAGTATAGTTAAGAATAATAATTGCTCTCTTTTCAGAACCAGGAATTACAAATTTAGTACCAAATAACTTTGTATTATCTTTAATTGTTTTGACTTTCTGTATACCAACATTTAACAAAACCACTTCTTGAACTTTTTCAATTTTTTTTATAGTTGAATATGTATTTGTAGTTTGGTTCGATTCACTGTTTGCTGTAGAAAAACTAATATATAATCCAAAAACTAGTCCCAGTAAAGCAATAAGTCCAATACCGACTGCTTTCCAAAGTAAAATCTTTGTTTTAAAAAACTTTTTAACTAATTTCATTCACATTCTCCTACTTCTTCAAAAACAACTGGACCAACAGTGCTAAAATTACAATCCCAGCTGCAATTAGGGGGTTCAACATTGCTACTCCTACAAGAAGTAGAATAGCCAAAATCCATAAAACTACTTTTAACATCATTTCTCCTTATCAAATAACAAAAGATTGTAATATTAAACCCAAGAAATTACTCACCAAAATTTAATTTTACACAAAAATTATATAGCGATATGAATGCGTTGTCAACGCTTTCTTGAAAATAGAATCTAAATTTAAGTTAGTTTTTAGATTATTATAAATAAAGGAGTTTTATCTCATTTTGGTAAAAATTAATTGCTAGATTTTCACACTAACCAAAGCTAGACTTTCCGCTGTGCTAAAAGTGAGAGAAGCTATATTGCTTCTCTCACTCGGAAGATTTGAGACTCAGGCTCAAATCTTAGGAATGGAATTCCGTTAGGAAGTCGCTTCCGTCCCTAGCACCCAAGGAAAGTCTAAAAAATTTATAAAAAAGAAAAGCAGAGATATCTAACATCTCTGCTTCATAAATAGGATTAGGAGGTTTTATGCTTTTTATTTAGCATCTTTTTCTTTGATAACCAAGACACCATCTTCCATATCAGCTTCTAGGTGTTTAGCATCAAGGTTATCCAAGTGGAAGTCTGTGACTTTGTCACGGATTTGTTGTTCAACCACACGACGGAGTGGACGAACACCCATGACTTCATCGTAGCCTTCTTCAGTCATGTATTCTTTAGCAGCTTCGCTAACTGCCAAGTCAATGTCTTTCTTAGAAAGAGTCTTGTTAACTTCAACCAACATAAGGTCTACAATCTTAGAAAGATCTTCTTTGCTCAAGTGTGAGAATTCGATGACAGCATTGAAACGGTTAAGGAATTCTGGACGGAAGTAAGGTTTCAAACGATCCATAAGTTCTGGTTTATCAGCATCTTCTGTCAAGTTAGCTTCATAGCCAAATCCTGCGTTTGAAGTTGCGATAATCACAGTATTCTTGAAGTTTACAGTGTTACCTTGACCATCAGTCAAACGACCATCATCCAAAACTTGGAGAAGAAGTGTGATAACTTGAGGGTCAGCCTTTTCAATTTCGTCGAGAAGGACGATTGAGTAAGGGTTACGGCGAACACGTTCTGTCAAAGTATTGCTATTGTCGTCATAACCAACATAACCAGCTGTTGTACCAATCAATTTAGAAACAGCTGTGCGGTCGCTGTATTCTGACATATCCAAACGGATGATAGCATCTTTAGTTCCGAACATATCAAGAGCCAATTGTTTAGCCAACTCAGTTTTACCAACACCAGTAGGTCCTACAAAGAGGAAGCTACCAATTGGACGGTTACCTTCGTCAAATCCTGCACGGTTACGACGGATGGCACGTGCCACTGCTTCAACGGCTTTATCTTGACCGATAACCTTAGTTTGCAAACGGTGACCCATATCTTTCAAACGTTCGATATCAGTTGCTCCCATTTGCGATACTGGGATACCAGTCATACGTTCTACAGATTCAGCCACATCGTTAACAGTTGCAGTGACTTTAAGGTCTGCTGTGTGGTTAGCAATTTTCTTTTCAAGTTCTTCAATACGAACCTTAGCGTTTAGAGCTGCTTCGTAGTCTTCTTTGGCAGCTGCAGCTTCTTGTTTAGCTTTTTCTTCTTCAATTTCATGTTCAACAGCATTCACATCAGTTACTGGGTGTTGAGCAGCCAAGTGAGCAGCTGTTACATCGACAAGGTCGATAGCCTTATCTGGCAAGCTACGTTGTGGAATGTATTGTACAGAGAAATCTACCGCTGCCTTCAAAACATCATCTGGCAAGATAACATTGTGGTGTTTTTCATAAAGATCACGGATACCTTGGAGAATCTTGAAAGTATCTTCAGCAGAAGGAGCATTGACCTTAACTTCGTTGAAACGACGAGCTAGAGCAGCGTTCTTCAAGATAGTGTTACGGTATTCATCTTGAGTTGTTGCACCAATCACTGTCAATTCACCACGTGAAAGAGCTGGTTTCAAGATATCAGCAAGACCTTTAGACCCTTGACCATCACCAGTGCTTCCGGCACCAAGAATTTGGTGGATCTCATCGAAGAAGAGGATAATGTTTCCAGCTTCTTTGACTTCGTTTACCAAGTTTTGAATGTTTTCTTCAAAGCTACCACGGTATTGCGTACCAGCTTCAAGTCCAGAAATATCAATTGAAATGATTTCTTTATTCTTGATAGCAGCTGGGACATCACCATTGACGATGGCTTGAGCCAAACCTTCAACTACGGCTGTTTTACCAACCCCAGCATCCCCGACAAGGACTGGGTTATTCTTGGTACGACGAGCCAAGATTTCGCAAGCTTCTTGGATTTCTTTGTTACGTCCGATAACAGGATCCAATTTACCTTCGCGAGCTTCTTCAGTCAAGTTACGACCAAGTTTAGCAAGAATACCATCTTGTTTAGGTCCTTTACCTTGTTGTTGAGTTGGGTTCACTGCTTCACCTTCATTACCAGGCAATTGACCTGTTTGACGGTAAATCGCAAATTCTTCAGGTGTCACTTCACGACCGTTAATCATGTAGCGACGGTTTTCTGAACGGTAACCACCCATATTACCCATCAATTGATTGAAAAGATCATCCATATTGTTAAAGTTGTTGTTCATATAATTACCTCGTTTTGTGTTTTCTTGTGAAATTTTTTAAATGTTATTTTTATGTTAATGTGTTTTTTGACTTTTACTGACCAAAACCCTAAAAATTTTTAGTAGCTTCAACTACTCTTCTAATAATTTCAGGTTTTGCTCTTGGGAGGAGACTGAGAACTTTCACAGCCTTAAATAAATTGTCATTTAGCATAAGAGCCACCTTCTTTCTGTGAATCTCTCAATATAGCTAACTTCCAAGCCTCTTTCAAAACTATGAATAGCTTTTTCAGAAAGAAACTTATACATTAAGGAATCCTTTTTCCTTGTAATTTTATCATATACCTTTCATTTGATTGGGTCAAGAATTTAGTTTTGACTTTCACTGACCTTTCAGATGAAAATTTTTGCAGACTAGCTGCAATCCTTTTTATTGGTATATGGGCTATTGACACAGCCTTCATAAGGATTTCATTTCCTTATGTTTATATTGTACAATATTGGTCAGTAATAGTCAATAGTTTTTTGACTTTTTTTGACCTTTTTCATAAATTTTTTTGCAGCCAAACCACAATAACTTTATTCACAAGTATTTAGGCTAGCACTGCAAGATTTATAAGGAAGCTAAATCCTTATGAAACTATCATACACTATTAGTCAGTAAAGCTCAATAGTTTTGTTTGATCTTTTTTGACCTTTTTGAAAAAATTTTTGACAAATAAAAAAGCCTACCATAAGTAGACCTTTCATAAAACTATTTTACTCTAATTGGTATGCGTCCAAAGTTTTGTTGAGAAAGCTCGGAATTACCTAATTGATAAACATTATCTGCTTGTTGTGTAAGCATATCCCAAGGCTCCCTTCCAATCCGAGCCACTATATCCACAGACTTTTTCACAGATTTGAGATGAGTCTGCCCTTTTTGAGAAAATCCAAGCACATGAATGGATTCAGGCAAAGGATTATCCACAGCTCCGACAAGAATATAGGTCAAAATACGACGTACACGTGCTTTTGTATAGCGTTTGGTTGCTACCTTATCCACGAGTTCCTCCACAGAAGAAACCTCACGGATAGCAGCTTTTAAACGACTGGCAATCTCTTCATTCACCTGGAAAATAGTGGTCAAATCAGGGTTGGTAAGAATCTGATAAACCAACAATTGGAAATAATTATCCCAAGAGACCTGTGGAGAAGTCTGAAAAAGTTTGCTGTTGGGCATGAACTTATCCACAAAAACACTGTCTTGCTTGTGGAGACGTAGACTGGTCGCTGAGGCGAAAGATACTTCCTTGTCTGAGGAATGATAGCCAGCTCCTTGTCTCTGAATAGGAGTCAACTTAATGCCCTTACCAGCACAAGCTTTGGCATAGGCTAAGCCTAGGATATGATTGGGTGTATTGCCAGTAAAGACTACACCAGCAAACTTTTCCCACATTTTTTGCGTCTTCTGTGGATAAGACAAATCACTAGGCAAACTTTCCACAAAGGCTTCCATTTCCTCGGAATTTTCAGCATAGACATCTGCTATAGCCTGGTAGTCTAGGACTTCTTCCGTGCCAAAAGTAAGGCTATCAATTCCCAGTCGGGACAAGATTTCGACAGCTCCAGCAGCAAAATAATCGGCAGACTGGACTGAAGTCAAGAAAGGCAACTCAACCACGAGGTCCGCTCCATTTTCCAAAGCCATCTGAGCTCTAGTCCACTTATCCACAATAGCTGGCTCACCTCGCTGAACAAAGTTCCCAGACATGGCAACGATTTTGACACCTTCAGCCTGATCCAAGAGATACTTGTGTCCGTTATGAAAAGGATTGAACTCAGCAATAATACCTGTAACTGTCATAGTCTCTTACTTTTGGGCCACAAAGAACCAACGGGCACTAGTTTCAGTCGGTTCCTTATCCTCGAAATCAGCGTAAAGTTTGAAGGACTTGAAGCCAGCTTGCTCCAACAAGATATCATAAGTCAAGACCTCATAGGTGCGTTCCTCATGGACCTCATCATGACGGCTAAAGCTTCCATCTTCCTCTTGGACAAAGAAGGTCAATTCATGAACAATAGAATGTGGTGCCGCATCCTCATAGGTATCCCAAAGCATAGCAAAGTCTTCTGCATTTTCATGGTAGGAATAGCCCGGGAACACTTCATCCGTCTGATAGGTTGAGTGCACATCAAAGATGAAGACGCCATCCTCATTGAGAGCATTGTAAACCTCTTTAAACACGTCTCCGACCTCTACTTCGTCCTGCATATAGCAGATTGAATCTGAGTAGCAGGTCACAAAGTCGTACTTACCAGCTTGCGATAAATCCAACATGTTGCCTTCAAAAAAGGCAATTTTCTGTTTGGCAGAGGCTGCTCGCTTCTCAGCAATCTTCAACATATCAGCACTCAAATCGAGTCCAGTCACATCAAAACCAGCTTGAGAAAAACGTACAGACTGAATTCCAGTTCCACAAGCCAATTCAAGTAATTTCTTTTTATCCTTAGTCTTTGACAAATGACGGAGGGAAAAATCCGTCCACAAATCGTAAAGACTATCATCCATAACAGCGTCGTATACCGCCGCAAAAGTTTCATAAGTAGCCATAAATCAAGATACAAAGAGCGTCAAAAGTACAGAGAAAATAGAAAGCTTTCTGCTGTATCACCTGACACAAAGAAAGTTTATCTTTTTCTCACTGCTTTTAGCTCGTGTTCAGTTAACAAACCAACCAAACACAAGGCTCTATCCTTCCTATTAAATCTTTAGTTTAAGCAACAAAACCCAGTTGTCGCCAACTGAGTTCAATTTTTATGCCAAATAAGCTGACACATCCACCATTGGTGCTTCATGCCAGAGTTTTTCAAGGTTATAGTGAGCACGTTCATCTTCTGTAAAGATGTGAACAACGACGTCGTTAAGATCCAAAAGAATCCAACCACCCTTGTTGTCACCTTCCATGTGGCTAGCATCAAGGCCCGCTTCTTTCACTTTCTCACGGATGTTGTCAGCAATAGCTTCCAACTGACGGCTATTCATTGCACTCAAAATAACAAAGTAATCTGTTAGGCTTGTAAGGCCGTACAAATCAAGGGCAACAATGTCTTCAGCTCGCTTTTCATCAGCAGCTTTGACAACCAATTCAAGTAATTCTTCTTTAGTCAATGATATTCTCCAGTAATTTGTTATTAATCTTTTAAGTAATGCACAAAAGCATTATAGGTTTCCAAGGTTTGCGGGAAAATCGGCAAGGCCTGATGAGCCAAGTGTTCTACAGTATGGACTGTCTCAAAAGCAACTGCCTTATCCAAGGATTGCTCAGCTACTTGTCTAGCTTCCTCTACCAAAGGGAAATTACGGTTATGCTCAATATAATCAGCTACATAGACAATCTTATCTAGGGTTGACATTTCATGGCTTCCGACGGTATGGATCTCAATACTGCGTAGAATCTCAGAATCAGTCAAACCCAAATCTTCTTGGATTTTGTAAATCCCAACCATGCCATGCCAGACATTGTTCCCCCATTTTTTCAATTCAGGGTCGAGCTCATACTTATCGATTAGCTCTAAGAATTCCTGATCCGGAAGTTCCTTTGCATAATCATGAAGGAGGCCAGCCAAACCAGCTTTTTTAGTATCGTAACCATACTTTTCAGCAAGACCAATAGCAGCTCGCTCAACACCCAAAACATGATTGAAGCGTTTAGGACTCATGATCGCTCGAACTTTTTCAAGGAGTTCTTCACGAGAATAGTCTAGATATTTTTCATAGGTCATTTATAGAGCCCCGCTTTCTTGATGTAGGCAAGTACAGACTGCGGCACCATAAAGTTAGGTGTACGGTCCTTATTAATGTAGGCTCTGACTGCACTCGAACTAATATCCATAAGGGGCACATCCACCCAAATAACTGGGTAAGAGGTTCCAGCCTTATACTTAGGACGCTGAACACCAACAAATTGGACCATCTCGATTAGTTCATCAATACGATGCCATTTTGGTAAGTATTCGACCATATCCGCTCCAATAATAAAGTAATAATCCGTATCAGGATTGGCCTCTGTCAAAAGCTTCATGGTGTCATAAGTATAACTGATTCCCTTGCGTTCCAACTCGATGGTTTCAATATCCAAACCCTCGATACCGTTAATAGCCAACATAAGCATATTAAGGCGATGTTGTTCATCAATAGTCTCTTTTTTATCGACATGAGGTGGCTCAAACTCAGGCATGAGAAGAACTTCGTCAAGACCTAACTGCTGACGCACCTGGTCCGCAACAACCAAGTGAGCATTGTGAACAGGGTTGAAATTTCCACCTAAAATTCCCACCTGCTTACGGCCAGTATCTTTGATTTCTTCTTCTAGTTGAACCTTTGTAAATGGGGTTACGAGATCCAGTGCCATGTACGCCTCCTCTTTTTCAAGCATTATACAACTGACTTAAGGCTAGCTGATGCTTCAAAAGTGTTCCTATACCTTAGTTTATCCTTCACCAAGCAAAGTCAGCAACTATTTTTGGATAGCTTTGACCTTTGGTGACAACTTACGATTTTCTTTTTTAGCTGACTCTTTATAGAGAATCAAGATACGTCCAATCTTAAGAACTGTATCACAGCCAATTTCTTCTTCCAAGATTTCAGCAACCTCATGAATATCTTCCATAGTGTTTTGGAGTAGGGTTACTTTGATCAATTCACGGGCATCAAGGGCGTTGCGAACGCTAGTTTTGATATGGTCGTTAAGACCGTTTTTCCCGATTTGTACAATAGGTTTAAGTGTGTGTGCTTCCGATTTGAGGAAGGCACGTTGTTTTGATGTTAATGACATGTTTATTCCTTTTAACTACTTAACTAAGTTTAAATAATCGCTTTTCGTACGACAACGCCAACACCTTCTGGTGCCCAAGCAGCAACGATGGTTGGTTGGTCAGTTTTTCCTTGGACACGGATCCATCCTAATCCTGAGAAGACAATGTCTGTCTTATCTTTGACAGTGAACTCGTGACGGACAAGTTTCGGAAAATCGGCAAGATCCTTTGGCCCAGGAGGCATGAGGAGACTTCCAACATGCTTATCATAGAAGGCATCTGCGCCTTCAAGTTTGGTACGATGTAGCTTCAAGTTATTATCAAAGAAGGCTGTAAAACCTTGCTTATTCCCATCAATAAAGTCAAAACGTCCAAGACCGCCTAGGAATAGGCTTTGTCCTGCATTTAACTGGTAAGTTTTTGGCTTAATTTCCTTCTTAGGACTAACATACTTGAGATCCTTCGCTGACAGATAGTGTGCCATCTGGTGTCGGTGAATAATTCCTGGTGTATCAAAAATATAGCTACCGTCATCCAATGGAATTTCAATCTTATCAAGGGTCGTTCCTGGAAAACGAGAGGTTGTGATAACATCTTTATCACCAGTAATTTCTTTGATAATGGCATTGATTAAGGTTGATTTACCAACATTCGTCACACCAACAACATAGACATCACGACCCTTACGGAGTTTTTCAATACGTTGAATCAACTCTTTAATGGCGTGGTGATTTTGGGCAGACGTCAACATGACATCCACCGGACGCATCCCTTCTTCGTGGGCACGTTCTGTCAACCATTGGGTTACCTTACCATCTTTAACAGATTTAGGCAGGATATCCTTTTTATTTCCAACCAAGAGCACATCATTACCCGAAACAAAGCGTGATAAGCCTGGTATGATTGATCCATTAAAATCAAAAATATCAACGACATTGACAACGAGGGCATCACTATCACCAACTTCATGAAGCAATTTTAAAAATTCATCATCTGTGATGTGGACATCCACAATCTCATTGTAATGACGAAGACGGAAACAGCGTTGGCAGTATAACTCACCTGTTTCTTCGGCCTTTTTAATAGAGCTAGCAGGTGTGAAACCTGCTTTTTCTTTATCTTCTGTTTGAATTTGGGCTCCACACCCAATACAAAATAATTCTTCCATTAAATTCCTTTGTTGAAGGTCATTGGACCATATGCTTTTTCAATCTTTTTCCACATGCGACGTTCACGCCAACGGTTAAACTTGGTTACCCAAGCATCTGATTTCACCAAAGGCTTGACCAAAATCGATCGAATTCCAGCTCTGTGGCTAGCTCTGATGTCAGTCATTAGCTGGTCTCCCACCATAACGACCTCGTCTCGATTAAAGTGGTAACGCTCAATCGCTTCATTAATACCTTTAGTGAAAGGCTTCATGGCACGACTCACGAAATCCACATGGAAATTGGCTACCGCACGTTCCACACGTTCATGCTTGTTGTTAGAGACCACAACCACTGGAATGTCAGCCTCTGTCATCTCATCTAACCAAGCACGTAGCTCAGGAGTCCCATCAGGGTTGTTCCAAGCAATCAAGGTATTGTCCAAATCGACCAAGACGGCACGAATACCGTGTTCACGTAGTTGGTCAGGTTTCAAATCATAAACAGCCTCCACCATAAAATGGGGCCTGTAATCGTCTATACTCATTTTCTCTCCAAAATGTTAGTTTACCTCTTATTTTACCATATTTTTAAGGTTTATGTGTGGGACTTAAGTCCTATTTTTTAAGAACATCTTTGACACAACGGTATCGAAAAAGAGCCACAATCACTTGGGCTCTATCTTTATCTTTGAATTTTCTCTTGTTTTTTAAGGGCTACTAAATCCTTAAGCGAAATGAGGATAACGGCAAGAACAATTAAAATCATTCCAAGCACATCAATGGCAAAGAAGTGGTCACCCATGATTAAGACCGTTAAAATGACCGATGCCACAGGTTCTACCGAGGCCAGGAGACTTCCTTTTACAGCGCCAACCATTGTCGTCCCCTTAAGGAAAACGGTGTAGGCAAAGACTGTCCCGATGAAGACCAACCCAAAAAGTGCTAAAAGATTGCCACCAGTCAAGGGTAACTCATACTTCCAGGCTTGGATAGCAATTGGAAAAATCAGACCACCGAGTAACATTCCTAGACCGATGACAATCAGACTGCCCCACTTTTCAATAGCCTTAGCAGGCAGTAGGATATAGAGTGCATAGGTTACTGCCGAGAAGAGGCCCCAGAACAAACCAATAGGTGTGATGGCTAGCTCTGTCACCTGACCATGCGTTGCGATGATAAAAGTTCCCGCAATAGCCATGATAATCGCCACTAACTCTGAGACCGTTGGAAATCTGCGGTTCTTAGCACACACAAAAGCCAAGATAAGAACTGGCGTGACATACTGTAAGACTGTCGCAGTTCCAGCGTTGGTGTAGTGAATAGCACTGAGATAGGCATACTGATTCAAGACCAGACCAAAGAGAGCAAATAAGGCGATACTTACTAAGGTTTTCCTATCTTTAATGGCTTGTACTAATTTGTCTCGCTGCCTAAAAAAGACCGAAGCCGTTAGTAAAGTACCAGCTAGAATCAAACGTAAACTCGTCAAAAGATTGACATTAACCCCATGAGCCATCAGGTATTGACCAGAAACTCCTGAGACTCCCCAGGCAATCCCAGCAGTTATGACCATCAGACTACCTTTAAGTTGTTTAGACATGTGTTTTCCTCGATTATAATAATGCCTATTTATTATAACATAGGGAATTGTATGTCAGACGATTACTTCAGAATAATTAAACTGTTTTTCTTGAGGAATGCTCTATCCACCAACCGACAATCCAGCCAAGAACTAAAAGATAATTCTCAAAAGCTCCAACAGCATTAACAGAGTGATGGTATTGAAGATAGCTAAGGAAATGATTGGTTCCAATACCTAGGCCTCCCAGAATCAAAGCAATCAGAACTGCTCTCAGATAAAACCAATCGTACTTTAAGTTAACGGCAAGGAGGATGACCAGAACCGCCACATTCCAAATACCAATCTCCCTCTGCCATCCAACTGAAATACCGTAACCCGAATGACTTCCCATATAGGTGGGAAAGAATAGCTGAAAAATAATGGCACCAGTCATGGCGATGATGACTAGGATAAATAAGACTCTTAAGAATTTGTTCATTGGTTTGCTCCTGAAATCTTCTATAAAAATATTCCCAACTAGTCTAACACAAATATTGCAAAGAAAAAACCAACCTTTCGGCTGATTCTTTATCTATTACTCTTCTTTCAACTTAGCCAATTCTTGAGCAAGTAGTTTAAGAGCTACTTGTGGGTTGGCTTGGCCTTTGGTTGCTTTCATGAGGAAGCCTGTGAAGGCCTTGTCAGCGTTACGTTTACCTGATTTGAAGTCAGCTACGGCTGCTTCATTATCTGCAAAGACTTGGTGGATGATTGGGATCAAGACTTCAGGATCTGAAATCTGTACCAAACCAGCTTTTTCGACGTATTCACGCGCACCGCCACCGTTTTTCGCCAAGTGAACGAAGACTTTCTTGGCAATCTTAGATGAAATGGTTCCATCTTCGATGATGGCAATCATTTCGACCAAGTTTTCTGGTGTCAACTTGATTTCTTCAAGCGTTTTGCCTTCTGCGTTCAAGAATTGCGCGACTTCACCTTGGAGCCAGTTAGACACTTGTTTAGCATCTCCGCCAAGGGCTACCGCTGCTTCAAAGAAGTCAGAAGTAACTTTCGTCGCTGTCAATTGGTTGGCATCATAGTCAGACAAGCCAAGCTCTGCCACATAGCGAGCACGACGGTCTTTTGGAAACTCTGGCAACTCCGTACGCATTTCCTCGATCCACTCATCTGAGATTTCAAACAATGGAAGGTCTGGTTCTGGGAAGTAACGGTAATCCGCTGCTCCTTCTTTGACACGCATAAGGATAGTGCTCTTATTAGCTTCATCATAACGGCGTGTTTCTTGACGAATGACACCACCTGAACGCAAGATTTTCGCTTGGCGTTGCACTTCGTATTCAAGACCTTTACGGACGTTTGAGAAAGAGTTCAAGTTTTTCAACTCAGTCTTGGTACCAAATTCCTCTTGACCATATGGGCGAAGGGAAATGTTGGCATCTACACGCATAGATCCTTCTTCCATCTTGACGTCTGAAATACCAGTGTACTGGATAACTTCTTTCAAAGCTGTCAAATAGGCGTAGGCTTCTTCTGGAGAACGCATATCTGCTTCAGATACGATTTCAATCAATGGAACCCCTTGACGGTTAAGGTCTACGTAAGAGAATCCATCTGTTCCGTGCGTGTTCTTACCGGCGTCTTCTTCCAAGTGGGCACGTTCAATCCCAATTTTCTTAGTTGAGCCATCTTCCAATTGCACTTCAATCCAACCGTTATATCCGATTGGCTCGTCAAATTGCGAAATTTGGTAGGCTTTTGGATTATCAGGGTAAAAATAGTTCTTACGGTCAAAGTGCATGTGCTGATGGATATCCATATTCAGCGCCAAAGCAGCCTTGATACCAGCATCCACAACACCCTTGTTCAAGACAGGAAGCACCCCTGGGAAAGACCAGTCAATCACATTAGTGTTGGCATTTTGCTCATTCCCAAAGTGAGCAGAGGTTGGTGAGAAAATTTTTGAGTTTGTATTCAATTCAACGTGGACTTCAAGTCCGATGACTGTTTCAAAGTTCATTAATTGTCACCTCCGAAAATAAGGGGTTGTTGCTTGTGGTAATCCGTCGTTGCTTCAAAGGCAGCTGCAGCTTGGTAGATGGTTTCTTCAGAATACTTAGGACCAATCAACTGCAAACCAACTGGAAGACCTTGCGCAAAACCTGCAGGAATCGAAATCCCTGGAAGACCTGCCAAGTTGACTGGAATGGTCAAGAGGTCAGCCAAGTACATGGCAACTGGATCATGGTTGAGCGAATCCAAATCAAAGGCTACACTTGGAGCTGTTGGTCCAAGGATAAGGTCGTAATCCGCAAAGACTTTTTCGAAGTCTTGGATAATGAGGGTACGGACTTGGCCAGCTTTCTTGTAGTAAGCATCGTAGTAACCAGATGACAAACTAAAGGTACCAAGCATGATACGGCGTTTGACCTCATCACCAAAGCCTTGGCTACGAGTGTTCACGTAGATATCATCCAAGTTTTTAGCATCTTCTGCACGGAAACCATAGCGAATACCGTCGAAACGTTGCAAGTTTGAAGAAGCTTCAGATGAAGCGATGATGTAGTAAACAGCAACCCCGTATTTAGAGTGTGGAAGGCTAACTTCTTCGACAGTTGCTCCCAATTTTTCAAAGTGTTTAGCCGCATTGAGGATAGTTTCTTTGACTTCTGGGTCAATCCCTTCACCGAGGTATTCCTTAGGAAGGGCAATCTTCATACCTTTGATGTCTTGACCAATCTTAGAAGTAAAATCGGCTACGCGTACTGGTGCTGAAGTTGAATCCTTGGCATCTTCACTGGCAATGACATTAAGCAATTGGGCATTTTCCTTAACCGTTGGTGAGAAAGTACCAATTTGGTCGAGTGAGCTACCAAAGGCAATGAGACCAAAACGGGAAACCGTTCCATAAGTTGGTTTGAGACCAACAATCCCGTTGAAGGCAGCCGGTTGACGGATAGAACCACCTGTATCTGAACCAAGGGACAAACGGACTTGCCCTGAAGCGACAGAAGCTGCTGAACCACTAGAAGATCCACCAGGCACCTTGCTGTGGTCCCAAGCATTCTTGGTTGGTCCATAGTAAGAAGTTTCTCCAGATCCACCCATGGCAAATTCATCCATGTTGGTCTTCCCGATGACAATCATATCTTTGGCTTTGGCATTGGCAACAGCTGTCGCATCAAAGATTGGCTCGTAGTTGTAGAGCATTTTTGATGCCGCAGTAGTCAAGATGCCATCTGTTGAGATATTGTCTTTGACAGCGAGTGGAATCCCTGACAAGAGGTTATCTGCATCAATTCCCTTTTCATCAATGGCCTTGGCTTGCGCAAGAGCCACTTCTTCTGCCACTGTCACAAAGGCATTGACTGCTTCTTCACGCGCCTTGATATCGTAAAGCGTTGCTTGGGTCAATTCCGTTGCCGAAATTTCCTTAGAGACAAGGAGGTCGTGCAACTCTTCAATGGTTTTATTGTTGAATGACATTAGGCATCTCCTCCATCTTCTAGGATAGCTGGTACCTTGATGTAATAGTTATCTTTTTCAGGTACATTTTTAAACAAGCGGTCACGGTCAGTCCCTTTTTCAGCAACATCCGGACGCAATACGGTCTTGCGGTCAGCCATGGTCGTTGTTGGGGCAACACCTGTTGTGTCCACTTCTTCCAACAATTCCACCATGTCGACAATTTTAGACAAGGTTGTCGCAAACTCAGCTGTCTCTTCTGGAGAGAATTTCAATTTTGAAAGATTGGCAACGTGGGTTACCTCTTCTTGCGTAATTTTCATCTTGCTTCCTTTCGTGAAATGATGATTTTTCAATACCCTCTATTTTACCATAATTTAGCCTATTTTGCTTGGAGGATAAAAAAACTGTAGTAACTTTTTTGTCACTACAGTTTACAGAGATAGAGCTTTTTCAAAACACTTATCGTATGGCTATCAAGAGCTTTCTCCAAGCCTCTAGAATTACAGGTTTCAAATACTGTTTTGCCAGGTCGTATGAGACTTGGTGCATAGACTCAAGATCACTCTCTAAGGCAAATACAATTTTATCCGCCATCTGAGAAACAAGCAGGTCCTCATCCATAGTCTCGCTATAAGGAACCAGATAGCCATTCTCACCATCTTTGATGAAGGTTGGATTGCCATAACGGGCATCAAAACCAACTAGGGCTAAACCTGCTCCTACCGCTTCCATCAGGGTCAAACCAAAGGTCTCCCACTGAGAGGTAGTGACATAAAGTTCGTACTGTGGGTAGACGTCACGCAAATCCGCATGTCCTCTAAGTTTGATATAATCATTCGCCCCAAGAGTATCAATCAGATCTTGTAGATTCTCTTGCTCCCCACCTTTACCGTTGATGTCATTAGTCGAGAACTCATAGACTATTCTACAGAGGCACCGTTACTTGCGATAACTTCTTTGTACCAGTTAAATGATTTCTTCTTAGAGCGTTTAAGGCTACCATTACCATCGTTGTCACGGTCCACATAGATAAAACCATAACGTTTCTTCATTTCACCAGTTCCAGCAGAAACAAGGTCAATACAACCCCATGTTGTGTAGCCCCAAAGCTCTACACCATCTTCATTGATAGCATCACGCATGGCCTTGATGTGGGCTGCCAAGTAGTCGATACGGTAATCATCTTCAACATAACCATTTTCATCTGGTGTATCCACAGCACCGAGACCATTTTCAACAATAAACATCGGTTTTTGGTAACGATCCCAAATAACGTTAAGGGTAATACGAAGACCTAGTGGGTCAATTTGCCAACCCCATTCTGAAGCTTCCAAATATGGATTTTTAATAGAGGCAAAGATATTTCCTGCTGTCTTTTCATTAACTTCTGGATCACCTGAAGCCACACGACTTGCATAGTAAGAGAAGGAAATAAAATCTACAGTATACTCTTTAAGAAGGGCCAAATCTTCTTCAGTCATCTCAATCTCAATGCCATCACGTTCCCACTGCTTCTTAGCATAATTTGGATACTCTCCACGAGCCTGAACATCAATAAAGAAATAGCTACTACGATCTTCTTGCATGGCTGCCCAGTAGTCACGTGGGTGGGCTGTATTTGGATAATACTGACCTGCTGCCAACATACAACCAACCTTATTTTCAGGGTCAATCTCATGGGCCAACTTCGTCGCCATAGCTGAAGCTACCAACTCATGGTGAGCTGCTTGGTATTTAACCTGTTCCTCATTCTCACCCTCTTCAAAGCAGAGTCCTGCTCCCATAAATGGTGCATGGAGAATCATATTAATTTCATTGAAAGTGAGCCAGTACTTAACCAAGCCTTTAAAGCGTGTGAAAAGGGTACGGCAAAGATTTTCATAGAAACCAAGCATCTTACGATTACGCCATCCCCCATACTCTGTAATCAAGTGCATAGGACAATCAAAGTGCGTGATTGTCACCAAAGGTTCAATGCCATACTTGTGACATTCTTTGAAGAGGTCCTCGTAAAAGGCAAGCCCAGCTTCATTTGGCTCAGCTTCATCCCCTTTAGGAAAAATACGTGACCAAGCAATAGAAAGACGATAAGTCTTAAAGCCCATTTCACCAAAGAGAGCAATATCTTCCTTGTAACGATGGTACATATCGATACTTTCCTTGGCTGGATAAAAATAGCCATCCTCAAAATCAAACATCTTACGACGTCCTGTGATAATTGAAAGGCGATCCTCACCAATTGGCACCACGTCAACGTTGGCTAAACCACGTCCATCAGCATCATAGGCACCCTCACATTGGTTGGCTGCTGTCGCTCCACCCCACAAAAATCCATCAGGAAAAGTCATTTTTTTAGTCATTGTTCTACCTCTTTATGATTCAAGAATATTTCAGTAATAGTATATACTAGTCTGAAATCGTTTTCTTATAGTAAACTACGAAAAACTGATACTATCCTATGATTTTAGACAAAAAACGAGAGTAGGATGGATTCCCACTCTCGATTATAAATCTTCTTACTCCACAATGGTTGCTCCAAGAACATTTTTAAAATGCCCAATAGCAAAGTCATGAGCTTCAGGCGTCAAGGAGGCTGTTGCACTTACTACAACCTCGATATCATAACCTAAATTATAGGCATCAATGGCTGTATGTAGGACACAAATATCTGTTAAAACTCCTGTCAAAACAACTGTCGTCACACGACGCTCACGCAAACGAATATCTAAATCCGTTCCCGAAAAGGCTGAGTAGTGTCGCTTATCCATCCAAAAGACACGATTATCATCCTTAATAGCATCATATACACCAGCTAACTTACCATAAAGTTCTCGCCCAGACGTCCCTGCAATATTGTGCGGTGGAAAGAGCTTGGTTTCAGGATGGAAGGTATCTCCTTCATCATGTCGGTCCATAGCAACGAAGATATAATCCCCATTATCATAGGCCTCTTGAGTTACCTGGGCAATGCGGTCTTCAATGGCTTGGGCAGGCTTTCCAGCCGTCAACTTCCCATCATCTGCCACAAAATCATAAGAGTAATCAATTGATATCAATGCCTTTGTCATATTACTTTCTCCTTTTAAAAAAAGTGGGGCAGGTTCCTCCTACCTCACTTTCCTTCAGTATTCTTCTTATTCGTATTCTTTCAATTTATCGTAGATACCTTCGTTAAGGACTTTAAGATAAGTCCCTTTCATACCGAGTGAACGGCTCTCAATAATACCAGCTGATTCCAACTTACGAAGGGCATTAACGATAACTGAACGTGTGATTCCAATACGGTCAGCGATAACAGACGCTGTCAAGCGGCCTTCCAAACCGTCCAACTCATTCAAGATAGCTGAAACTGCCTTGATTTCTGAGTAAGACAAGGTATTAATAGCCATGTTAATAGCTGTTTGTTTACGAATTGTTTCTTCCAAATTCTCTGTTTGAAGGTTCAACAACTGCAACCCAACTACTGTAGAGGCAATCTCAACCAAGATAAGATCTTCATCTACAAAGTCATGATCGTTACGCCAAATGATGAAAGAACCAAGACGCATACCACCACCATAGATAGGTGCAATTGTAGTCAAACCATCTGGGAAGTCATCTTTTGACTCCACAGGGAAAATGGTCAAGTCACTGTCAATACCAATGTTTTCTTGAGTGTCATAAACACGGCTGATACCACGTGTATATTCTTCTGGAAGTTGTTTGGCTTCAAAAAACTCCTCCACACGATCATTGTTGGTTTTGTACTTCATGGCAAAACCAAGGAGAGCACCACCACCATTAACGATAGCAGCGTTACAATCAATGATATCCGCCAATTGAGCAGCCATGTTGTTGTATGGAAGATCTCCTTCCAAGCTATCTACTGAGCGTTGCAAGATAGATGTAATTTTACGTGTTTTAGCCAGCAAATTTGCCATATTTATTGTCTTCACTTTCTATTGTAATCATAATAATATCAAGCCTTGTACTAATCTTCTGCGTCAAGACCTACTAGCCCTATCATTATAGCACACTTAACCCAGAAATTGCAAACAATTGTCTGAAAATTATTTATTATTCTACTATTCATTATATTAAGTATATTATGGCATTATTAGGAAAATGTTCGGATTTTGCTCAAATATGTCCCCTTTTTAGAGACAATAAAAACTGGACAAGCCTTTTTGTCCAGTTTTTCAAGAAATTAACGCTTGTAATATGACAAGACTCGTTCGATTTTGTTACCGAGATCAGCCAACTCTTCCACACGAGGAAGGTAGACAATACGGAAGTGATCTGGTTCATTCCAGTTAAAGCCTTTACCTGGAACTAGGAGAACCTTCTCCTTCTTCAAGAGACGAAGACAGAATTCTTCATCATCCTCAATATCATACATGTTACGGTCAATCTTAGGGAAGATATAAAGACCTGCATCTGGCTTAACAGCTGAAAGCCCTGGAATAGCGTTTACGGTATTCGTGATAAACTCACGTTGTTCATAGATACGCCCACCAGGGATCAAGAGTTCATCCACGGATTGGTAACCACCAAGTGAAGTCTGAATAACGTGCTGAGAGAGCACATTAGCACAAAGACGCATGTTGGCCAACATATTAAGCCCTTCAATATAGCCTTTGACATTCTTTTTAGGTCCAGAGAGAACCATCCAACCTACACGGAAACCACAAATGCGGTGAGACTTAGAAAGACCATTCATAGACACACAGAAGACATCTGGTGCAAGACTAGCAATCGCAGTATGCTGTTTACCATCCATAACCAAGCGGTCATAAATCTCATCCGCAAAGATAATCAAATCATTTTGTCGAGCAATATCCACAATCTGTTCAAGGACATCCTTAGGATAGAGTGAACCTGTAGGATTATTGGGATTGATGACTACAATTGCCTTAGTATTTGACGTAATCTTTGATTTGATATCATCAATATCTGGATACCAGTTAGATTTTTCATCACAGACATAGTGTACGGCATTACCGCCTGCTAGGCTGACACAGGCTGTCCAAAGAGGATAGTCTGGCATTGGGACCAAGACCTCATCTCCATCATCAAGCAAGGCCTGCATAGACATGGAAATCATCTCTGAAACACCATTACCAATATAAATATCATCAATATCTACATTTGGGAATCCCTTTAGCTGGCAATACTGCATAATCGCCTTACGAGCTGAGAAAATCCCCTTACTATCTGAATACCCTTCACTGTTACGAACATTCATAATTAAATCACGAATGACTTCATCCGGTGCTGTAAAGCCAAATTCCGCAGGATTTCCCGTATTAAGACGAAGAATCTTTTCACCTTTAGCAATCATACGGTTGGCTTCATCCAAAACTGGTCCACGAATATCATAGGCAACGTGTTCCAACTTTGATGATTTATCAAATGTTTTCATAAGTTAATCCTTTCAAAAGATACTAAAAGTAGATACATCTAGCAGAAAATAAGAAAATTCAACACCTGATGAGGATTTCCACTTTTATTGACACCAACTTTAGGCTCAGCCATTTGGTATCATTTCTGAAGACTTGTCTTCCTCTTTTTTAATTATCATGTTTCTTACGAAGCTAATAACAGATTGTATTATACCTCTTTTTCAAGCAATCTTCAATTTTTAGATAATACTGAAATCTTCACATTACTAAGAGCATCCTAAAGTAAGCAGTCAAAAAAAGATTTCAGAAAATCTATAACAACGCTTTCATTTTTTAGACTAAAGGAGTATAATAAAGCTAAAGATAGGAGGTAGAGCTTATGTCTCAACAATATGAACGTATTATGGTAGCTATCGACGGTTCTTACGAATCAGAACTGGCCTTTATTAAAGGTGTGCACGTTGCAAAACGTAATAATGCTCAGTTACTATTGGTACACGTTATCGATACACGCGCCCTTCAAAGCGTTGCGACTTTCGACTCTTATATCTATGAAAAACTAGAAGACGAAGCTAAAGCTGTTTTGGCTGACTTTGAACGCCAAGCCAGAGAAGCTGGTTTAACCAAGATTCGCAAAGTTATTGAGTTCGGTAATCCTAAGAGCCTCTTGGCTGTTGATATCCCTGATAAGGAAAATGTTGACCTTATTATGGTTGGTGCCACTGGTCTCAATACTTTTGAACGCTTGCTTATTGGTTCGTCTTCTGAATACATTCTCCGTCACGCAAAAGTTGACTTGCTCATTGTTCGTGACTCTGAAAAAACACTTTAGTCACCTCTCACAAAAGCACCTCTGGTGCTTTTCTCATATGAAAAAGAACCGAGATCCTAACTCTCAGTTCTTTTTTCTGTTCTATTTTTCAGACTTTGCTGATTCAGACATCACTTCTGACTCTGAAGTTGACTGGCTTTCTTCTACCAAATCTTCACTAGCAGATTGACTTGAAGCACTTGCTTGCTCCAAAGCAAGGCTAGTTGAAAGGCTCTCACGTTCTGCTTCCTGACTAAGGCTAGCTTCAACAATCATGAGTTCCTTTTGACGTTCTGTTTCACGAAGATATTCACGTTCTTCAAGTTCTTCCTGACGACGTCTCTCCTGCTCACGTCTTTGAGCTTTTTGACGCTCACGCTTAGCATGACGTTTTTGTGTCTCATCAATCAAGACCTTAGTGTTGTCTTTAATATGCATCCACTTAACAAGACGAACTAGAAGTCTCCATAGGAAGACAATAATTGACTCTGCAAAGAGAAGAATCTCAACCAGAATAACTCCCAACAAGCTCCAAGCCATGAAGAGTGTAATCAATAATTGCGTGAAGATCTTCTTCAAGTCACCCAAATGATTATTGTGAATATTAAGGGTTTCAAGGAAAAGATCTAAAATCCCTTGCAAGAGGTGTGATTTAACAGATTTGTCTCCCTCTAGGCTCAAGTCCGTCTGGACTTCTGCCGGAGTAACAACTGTCAAGTCCCCATCTTGGTAGACATCAATACGATCTCCTAATTTTATATCAAAATCAAAAAGCGTGCGATCTATTTTCTTAAGTCGCCCGTCAGGATGACTGAGATAAACAAAGTCATCATCAAATTTTAAAATACGAAACATAATTTACCTGCTCTTTATTGCTCCCTAAATAATAGCAAAGTTAAAAAGCCCTTGTCAAGAGCTTCTTTTTCAATCCAAGGTTTTCACACCGATACGATTTTTATACTCTTGATACGTTTCAGTGTGCATGAGAGCTTTAGCATTTTTGACCCGATCTGCAGTTGGTGGTTTAACCCCTTCCAAAGGATATGGGATACCGAGCTCACGCCATTTGAACTCACCCATTGTATGATAGGGAAGAATTTCAAATTTATCGACATTTTTCAAGGTCTTTACAAACTCACCAAGCTTAATCAAGTGATCGTCAAAGTCTGTCAAACCAGGTACCAAGACATGGCGAATCCAGACTGGAACTTGTTTGTCAGATAGATATTGAGCAAATTCCAAAATATTCTTATTAGGTTGACGGGTCACAAACTTGTGTTGTTCGGGGTCAATCTCTTTGATGTCAAGTAGGACCAAGTCAGTCACAGCCAAAAGTTTGTCAACAACTTCATGATACTCAGGAGTATTGCGGTACGCAAACCCACAAGTATCAAGCGTACAGTGAATCCCTAGCTTCTTAGCCTCTGTAAAGAGGGCAGTGACAAAATCAATCTGAAGCATGGCCTCACCACCTGATACAGTGATACCACCATGCTCACCCCAGAAATGACGGAAACGAAGAGCCTCATCTAAGACATCTTCAACTGTACGTTCAACAGCCTTATTTGACTCCATAGCCCAAGTATCTGGGTTATGACAATATTGGCAACGCATCTTACAGCCTTGCATGAAAACAATAAAACGGATACCAGGACCATCTACGGATCCAAAACTTTCGGTTGAATGAACAAGTCCAGTCACCTGACTGTAATCAATTTCTGCCATGGCAGCCTCCTTGAAAACGCTTTTTACATGTTTTTATTATACCTCTTTTATCAGAAACATGCTCCATATCTGCCTGAATTCAGGCAAAGGTTATACTATAATACATCTGAAATTAAGGAATATCTATACTATACCAGAAGAAAAACAAAAAAACTGGAAAAATCCAGTCTTTTATCATCTATATTATTAGGCACGTTTCTTAAGCCCCAAAAAGGCTGCAGCAGCAAGGAAGAATGTTCCTGCCATTGTCAAGATTACTGTTGATGCTTCACCAGTCTTAGGAAGTGTAACTTCCTTACCTTTAGCATCTTTACCAGTCAATGTACCGTCAGCGTTCACTTTGAATCCTACTGTTTCAGGAGCGACAACACTTGTTGTACCATCAGTGTTAGCGATAACAATTTGGCTATTTTGTGTAGACACAATTGTTTGGCCAGCTGCAGTGATAACTGGAGCTGTTGGTGTTACAGTAACAACAGGTTGTCCATTAACATTCACCGCTGGAGTTTCAGAGTTTTGAGGTGCTTCGCTTGTCCCTTTATCAGTTGCTGAAGCTGGGTCTTCTGGCTTATCGGCTGGTTTTGTTGATGAATCAGCTGTTGGAGCCGGTGTCGCAGGTGCTTCCGGAGTTGCTGGTGTTGTTGGCTCAGCTGGTACTTCAGGAACTGTAGGTGTTGGTGTTGTTGGCGTTGCCACACCTGTGTTTGAATCATTGCTACGAGCCAAGTCACCATCACTTGGGGCTGTTGAAGGACCAGTTGTTGCACGATCTGTCGTTGGTTGTGTAAGAACAGCATCATTTGTCGCAATACCATCATCCGCAAAAGAGGTTACTGGTACAAAAGCTCCTAGGGTAAGGGTGAGTAAAAGCAAGCTACTATATATAGATATAGATTTTTTAGAAGCCATTAAGATTCTCCTTTTTTCATTTATCAGTTAACCTACATTCTACCATAAAAAAGTAATAAAAGACCGCTTTAATTAAAATCTTATTTATTTTTATTCTAAATCTTTCAACACGCTGAAATATGTTAGATTATCTTCAAAATTATGGTTGTTTTCCTGACAAAGTCCGGCAGTTTTGATAGGTAAAAAAGGCTTTATGACGTACTTTATAGACGTTTTCTAATCTTATTATTTTGATAAGCTGATATTCCAAGATAGATAAGAAAAAACACTTTCACTCATAATGAGAGAAAGTGCCTAATTAGTAAATAGTCGCTTTTAAGTTCCAATATTTTCTAATAAAAACATGTAGAAAACTATTCTTCTGCCTCTTCTGGAGCTGCCGTGATGATTACCTTAAGTTTGGTTACACGACCATCCTTAACTTTATCATTGATAAATTCGAGGTGTTTGTCCTTGTTGATAACTGAATAGTGTTCCTTGACTTCTTGAGTTGGAATGGCTCCCACACCAGTCAAATAATAACCTGCGATAGTATCAACGTCATCACTCTCAAGTTCTGTATCAAAATGTTCATTGAAGTCGTTAAGAGTCATAGCTCCCTCGACAATATAGGTATTCTCACCAATTTCACGAACTTCCACACTAGATTTATCTGTTTCGTCGTCAATCTCACCAACGATTTCTTCCAAAAGATCCTCGAAGGTAACAAGACCAGCAACGCCACCGTACTCATCAAGCAAGATAGCCATCTGATTATTGGTGTTACGAAAGGCTGCCAAGAGATCATCTACGAAGATAGTCTCAGGAACAAAGAGAGGTTCGTTCATGATTCGACGAAGTTTGATATTTTCGAAACCAAGTTCGAAACCTGCTTTAAGAAGATTTTTGGTATGAATGACACCGATAATCTTATCCTTGTCATCTTCGTAAACAGGAATACGAGAGAAACTTTCCTTGAGAATAGCTTGGATATTTTCTTGAGTGTTGTCTTCAATATCAATCATGAAGGCATCCGTACGAGGGACCATAACCTCACGCGCCATCAATTCATCAAGAGAGAATACCCCTTGGAGCATTTCAATTTCTTCAGCCTCAAGCGTATCCTCACTCTTGGTCAACATGTACTCAATCTCATCACGTGTCATCTGCTCATCGGCATCATCAAAGGTCATAGGTGTCAAACGAGACAAAAGATTGGTTGACGCCGAAAGAATCCAAACAAAGGGACTAACAATCTTACCTGTAACAATAATAACAGGAGCTGAGTAGATGGCTAGATTTTCCTTGAGGTTCATAGCGATACGTTTTGGATAAAGTTCCCCAAAAACGATAGAGATATAGGTCAAGACAACCAAAGAAATCATGCTACCCGCTGTCTTAGCCCAAGCCGCATGACCAAACCAAGTCGCTATCACTGCACCTAGTGACGCAGAGAGACTGGCCCCCTGTAAGAGGCTAATAAAGGTAATACCAACTTGGATAGTTGATAGGAAGTTGTTTGGATTTTCAAGAACCTTGAGCAGGCGGATAAATTTCTTATCGCCTTCTTCTGCCTTTTGCTCTACACGTGAGCGGTTAAGTGATACAAGAGCCATCTCAGATGCTGAGAAAAAGGCTGTAAGCAAGGTTAAAATTAGTAGTAAAATAGATTGAAATAATAAGGACTGACCACTAGAGTCTTCCATTTTTTCTTCTCCTCTAAAAAAAATTCTGACTTTCATTATACCATAATTTCCCAATAAAGGCGTCTATTTTATGCTATAATTAGGGTAATTTATCATCAAAGGAGAGACTTATGTCACTTATACGATTAGAAAATGTCAGCTTGGTCCGCCAAGGAAAAACACTTTTATCTGACCTTAACTGGACAGTTGAAAAAGGACAAACCTGGGCTATCCTGGGACTTAACGGTGCTGGAAAATCAACCCTCCTACGTTTGTTGACAGCTGAATTTTTCCCTTCTGAAGGGAAGGCTGGGATACTAGGCTACACCTTTGGTAATGGAGACATCACAGGTCTTCGTCAACACATCGGTATCGTCAGCTCCTTCATCACTGAGCGTCTACCTCAACATATGACTGCTGAAAAAATCGTCCTTACCGGTAAGTACAAGAGCTCAATCCTCTACAAAGCCTATGGAGACAAAGAGCTACAAGAAGCCAAGGATATGCTAACTTCACTTGGTGCTGGAGATTTGATTGGTCGTAAATACCATGGCCTCTCTCAGGGAGAAAAGCAAATCTGTTTGATTGCTCGTAGTCTTATGGAAGATCCCGACATCATCATCCTTGACGAAGCAACTGTGGGCTTGGATCTCTTTGCCCGCGAAAAGCTGTTACGTCAGATCGACCGTATCACCTCGCTTCCTCACGCACCCCTGGTCCTTTACGTCACCCACCATGCTGAAGAGATTACTGAGAAGATGGACCACATCCTCCTACTCCGTCAAGGAAAAATCGTGGCACAAGGACCAAAAAATGATATCATCACACCGGAAGTTTTAGCTGACTTCTACCAAAATCCTGTTCAAATTATTCCAATTGATGACCATCGTTTTTACATTAACCCTCTTCTATAAAAATCGCTCAAAGAAACAAGTCCCCTAGACATTATCTGGGGGACTTGTTGTTTTATCACTACTCCTCTTTTATTTTAGATACACCATACAAAATTAAGGCTGGAACGATATGCTGTTCTATAAAAATATATGAAAAAGAAGCCAAGAAAAATCTTGGCTTCTTTTTGTGATAACATTCATTGCTTAAGCCCGACCTCGAGCCAGATTAATCATATCATAGGTTAACGTGTTGCTAGTTTCTTTGAGAGAGTAATCCTCCAAAGTATTGACTTCCTTACGAAGCTGCTTGGCATAACGGCTAGAGATAAGTTCAGCCTGCTCGTACTCGTTGATAACCTTACGTTCCAAATAGTAGCCTCGCAACATTTCATCAATATTGTCTGGATGAAGGTGGGTGATAACCCGCTCAACAAAGGCACCTGATTGAATAATCTCAGCCTCTTGAAGGCGACTGCGTTTCAGATAAGACAAGAGATCTGAGTGATAAACACCTTCCAGATTACTCAAGGCTTCCAAAATCTGCTCAGTATTTGTCAAATAGAGCTCAGTCATATGGTCGCGGTTTTCTTCCGTCAACCTAGGACCTCTTCTAGTATCATCCTGATCAATACGAAACTTGAAAGTAAGAGCTAAGTGCAACAATCTACGAAGGCCACGCACAAAGACAGCTAGGGCGTAAGAAAGGCTAGAGACAAAACCACGGTTGATACGACGTTCCAAGCCCTTGATATAACGTTGGTAGAGATTGTATTCGAGTTCTGAAATCTTCCCCTTCTTGTAGGCATATTCCAGACCCTCACTCTCGATTTCCATAATCATTACTCGAATATTGGCCAACTCTTCTTTGACATCATTTGATTCCTGCTCCAAGATTAAATCTTCCAAGCGTTGATTGTAGTTGTCAATCGTAGCATAGACAGCTCCTTGATTAGTTGACTGTTTTAGATCTTTTTCCAACTCGCCGACCACATCATTAAGAATGGCAATCTGCATATAATGGTTGGTCGTGTGGGCTGGTCCAGTGGCTAGCTTAGGTAGGACTAAAATCCCTGTTAAGAAACTTAATAAAGTGACACCCGCTACCGTAAAGAGCAAGAGACTATGTTCCAAAGCCGTCATATTGGCAACCGGAAGCAAAAGGATGGTTGCAATGGAAACCGTTCCTTTAACACCTGAAAAGGTTAACAGAGTAGAACCCTTCCAGATTTTTTTTAGTGATCGTTTGGCCCTCCAAGCTCTTTGGGCAAATACTGCACTAATCATAACAAAGCGAATGCCAAACATGGTCGCTGTTAAAAGGATGATAGCAAGAAGCATCCAGAGATTATCGTAAGTGCTGCTACGCAGTACTGGGGCTGCTAGGGTTGGAAGTTCTGTTCCCAAGAGGAAAAAGACCATACCATTAAGCATGAAGGTAATGGTTCCCCAAATCGTATGAGAAACACTATCCAACTTGGCATCAAAAACGGTGATTTTTTTGAACCGACTGGCAAGCGAAATCCCTGCTACGACAACGGCAATAATTCCAGAAGCATGAATTTCCTCGGCTACAAAGTAAGAGGAAATCGGTAGTACCAACTCTAGTAAGAGAGCACCTGTGACATCTGCAGCATCCATATTGTCCAAAATGGTCAAAAAGAGGCGATTAAATAAGGCTGTAATCAAGCCAATTAAAAAACCACCAAGCACAGAAATAACCAAATTCCAGCTCGCACCAAGGAGGGAGAAGGTCCCTGTTGTCAATGCAGTCACTGCCACCTGAAAGGCAACCAAGCCAGAGGCGTCGTTCAGAAGACCTTCACCCTGCAAAATATAGCTAATCCACTTTGGAAAACTGAAACGTTTGGAAATAGCGGAATAGGCAACCAAATCCGTTGGTCCAAGGGCGGCACCGATGGCTAGGCAGGCAGACAAGGGTACCGAAGCAGGCAAGACGGCCTTAGCAAGATAACCGATTCCCAAGGTAGACACAAAGATAACTGGGAAAATCAAAAATAGAATGAGTTTCCAGTTACGTAGAATACTAGTGATATCACTTTCTTCACCCTCACGAAACAGCAAGGGAGCAATAATGAAAGCTAGGAAAAGTTCTGTTTCAAGCTCGAAAGCGCGTCCCTTTAAAAGTAAACCAATACCAACCCCAAAAATAATTTGAATCAAAGGTAGGGGAAGACGTGGAAAGACACGATTGATAACGTTCGATAAAATCAAGCTAAAAAGAAGAACAAGCAAAGCTAATGATAAATGCATAGCTCCTCCTACCCTTCCTTATGACAACAGTTTGAGAATAGTTCTTTTTGCTTACTAATTTTTTTATCAATGGCAGTGACATCTTCCTTAGCCAAAAGTTTATGGCAACGTTCGACCTCAAGACTAGCTAACTTTTTCTTAATTTTAGCCGTTTTACGATTATCAACCTTTTTCAAAGTACCCTCGGCACTCTGCTTATCGATATATTTGGCCTGCATATCTGCAAGTTTTTCTTTAATATCTGTAATCATTGTAATTTCTCCAACATCACCAAAAATGGTGGGGTATTAATTTGATTAAGGGGTTGGTAAAGCATAGCTGTAAAATCACGCTGGTCCAAACCGATAACGTACTCAAGCACAGCATCCTTCTCCATATCGCCACCATCATGACCATAGTAAATCATAATAGCTAAACGACCACCCACCTCTAGACGGTCAAGAATTTTCTCAATGGCCTCAAGGGTCGTGTGGGGTTTGGTAATAACACTCTTATCTGCAGATGGCAGATAACCCAGATTGAAAATAGCTGCACGAATAGGTTCCGTGACATAACGGTCCAGATTTTCGTGACCGTCTAAAATGAGTTCCGCATTTTCAATTTCCAAATCTGACAAGCGTTGACGAGTCTTTTCGAGCGCCTGCTCCTGCACGTCAAAGGCATAAACCTTCTTGGCAAGACCAGCCAGAAAGGCTGTGTCATTGCCGTTTCCCATGGTTGCATCGACAACTACACTCTCATCGTCCAGCACTTGAGCTAGAAAGTCATGAGATAGATGAATTGGTCGTTTAATCATGCTTTTTCCTCCTTCTCGTTAGCTACTTTGCACCCTTGCCATGAGTCACGACGTTCCATCTCTTTGTCAATGGCATTGAGGACTTCCCATTTGTTGAGACTCCACATAGGACCTATCAACATATCTCTCGGCGCATCACCAGTAATTCGATGAATGACGATATCCTTAGGGATGATTTCCAACTGGTCACAGATGATGGACACATACTCTTCCTGACTCAGCAATTTAAGACGCCCCTCGTGGTAGTCTCTTTGCATACGCGTATTGGTCATCAGATGGAGGAGGTGGAGTTTAATTCCCTGAATGTCATTGTCCGTCACACAACGTCGAACATTTTCCACCATCATCTCGTGGGTTTCCCCTGGTAGCCCATTAATCAGATGCGATACAATCTCAGCCTTTGGCGCACGCTCACGCACACGCTTAACCGTCTCCACATAGAGATCATAGCTGTGTGCTCGGTTAATGAGTTCTGACGTTTCTTCATAAGTCGTTTGCAAGCCAAGTTCAACGGTCACATGCATACGTTCTGTGAGTTCTGCCAGATAATCAATCACATCGTCTGGCAAACAGTCCGGGCGGGTACCGATATTGATGCCAACAACACCAGGCTCATTGATAGCCTGTTCGTAGCGTTCCTTGATAACTTCAAGCGACGCGTGGGTATTGGTAAAGTTTTGAAAATAAACCAGATATTTCTGAACTTCTGGCCACTTGCGGTGCATGAAGTCAATCTCATGGTAAAACTGCTCACGAATCGGTGCCTCAGGTGCTACAATAGCATCCCCAGACCCCGATACCGTACAAAAGGTACAGCCACCGTGGGCCACTGTGCCATCACGATTGGGACAATCAAAACCCGCATCAATTGGTAGTTTGAAAATCTTTTCGCCAAAAATTTCACGATAGTAATCATTGACTGTTCTATAACGTTTTTTCATAAAGACTATTATAACACTTTGACCTAAAAAAGAGAGTAAGACTCAGACAAAAATCATGAATTTCTGCCTGTCCTACTCTCTTCTTATTTAGTCTTTTTCAAATAATCAATGGCTTCTTGAGCTGTTTTAACAGGGACGATTTTCATCTTGGTTCCCAGTTTCTTGGCAGCTTCCTTGGCCTCTTGATAGTTGGTTTTGGCATCCGGATCAGCCTTTTTCATTTCCTTGGTTACTGGATTATTTGGCACGAAGAAAATGTCTGCACCACTATCAGCCGCTGATTTCACCTTGAGGTAGGCACCACCGATATCACCGACCGAACCATCCTTTTCAATGGTTCCTGTTCCAGCAATCTTACGGCCAGCCTTGAGGTCTTGACCAGATACCTGATCGTAAATAGCTAGGGTAAACATAAGACCCGCACTTGGTCCGCCAACGCCATCAAGTTTAAACTTCACATTTTCAGGACTCTTAACCTCGGTATGATCTGTCAAACCGATACCAATACCATTTTTACCATTGGCAATCTTGATAATCTTACCAGTGGCAGTCTTTTCTTTGTCATCTGTCGTATAAGTGACCTTGACTTTTGAACCCAGCTTAAGTCCTTGAACGTATTTAATCAAGTCAGCAGAATTATCAAAGGTCTTGCCATTGACAGCTGTCACCGTATCCGCAATATTGAGGACACCCTTGAAGCTAGAATCATCAGCCACCTGAAGCACATAGACACCCATATACTCCAAGCTAGCCTCCTTACCGGCCAGAGTCAAGCCCTGATAAATCGCTTGGTTTTGGGAAGTCTCCATGTAAAATTGGTTGATACGCATGAAATCTTCATCAGAGTAATTCCCAGTTGCCTCTTCAGCTGTTTGAAGCTTTGCAAAATCATTAAGCTGAGCATAGAGCATCAAGGCTAAAGTCGCCTTGGTTTGGGCCACTGCCACAAAATTGTAGGATCCTTTTGAATCATCAGCTTTCTTGTCTACAGTCAAGACTTCCTTAGTATCAAAAGCACCACCCGGAAGCTCAACATAATAATTATTTAGCGGGAAAAAGAGGGCAAATAGGAGGAAAAGTACCGTAAAAATACTTAACAACCACCACTTAATCCGCCAAATTTTCCCTAATAGTGATTTAGATTCGTTCTTGTTTGCCACGCTTAGCCTCCACTTCCTTAACAACTGCTTGAGGAACATAGGAACTAATATCCCCCTCAAAATAAATCAACTCACGCACACGACTGGAAGAGACTGGTGTTACCTCATGACTAGCAATCAAATAAACCGTTTCAATTTCAGGGGCCAACCCCTTATTGAAATAATCCATATTAGCCTCATAGTCAAAATCTGTCGCATTACGAAGGCCTCGGACCAAATAAGTCACCCCAAGATCTCTGGCGACATCTACAGCCAGACTATCGTGAGCCGTTATAACCTTTACATTGGGAAGATCTGCCACGACCTCTTCCAAGATACGCTTGCGAGTCTCCACGTCCCAGAAGCCCTGCTTATTTTTATTATAAAAGAGACCGATATAGAGCTCATCAAAGAGCTTGCTGGCTCTGGCAATAATATCCATATGCCCATTAGTAATCGGATCAAAAGACCCCGTAAACATAGCAATCTTTGTCATAGCATTCCTTTCTACAACTTCCCTATCAAAGGCTAACGCACGTAAACGGTCACCTTACTGATACCATAGGTTTTCTGTTTCCAAATCCCAAAGTTTGAAATTTCTTCAGGCAGGTCCACAGCCTTATCCGTCTCGCAAACCAACATAACCTCCTCAGCTAAGAGCCCTTGCTCCTCTAACTGAGTAATATTGGCCACAATCTGCTCTTTGGCATAAGGCGGATCTAAAAGTACCAAGTCAAACTTTCCTGTCAATTGTGTCAGCGCACGCGCCGCATCCATCTTCAAAAGCTGGAACTGCTTCTCACTCTTGGTCATCTTGATATTTTCCTGAATAACAGCCTGTGCCCGACGATCCTTTTCCACGAGGACAGCAGACGACATACCACGACTGATAGCCTCAATAGCCAGACTACCACTTCCAGAAAAAAGATCCAAAACACGCCCCCCATCAAAGAAAGGACCAATCATATTGAAAATGGCACCCTTGACCTTGTCCGTTGTTGGACGAGTCGTTTTGCCTTCTAACGTTTTAAGCGGACGTCCGCCAAATTCACCTGCTACAACACGCAAGTCGGTCACCTCGTTTTTACTGATTTTTAGTAAGACTTTTCTATTATAACAAAAAACACGCATAGATGTTGGTCCAAAGGGGACTAGACAAGCTAAATCCCCCCAAGAGAACACAAAAAACTCGAGAACATCCCGAGTTTTTATTATTTTACTTATCACCAAGTGCAGTCACGTAGTTGTAGGCTTCGATACCAGCTGTGGCACCATCACCTACGGCTGTTGTAATTTGGCGAAGGTCTTTCTGACGGACATCCCCAATGGCAAAGATACCAGGAATACGTGTCGCCATCTTATCATCTGTAATTACCCAACCATCTTGGTCAGTGACGTCGAGACCTGTCAAGTAATCTGAAACAGGATCAAGTCCCACATAAACGAAGACACCGCCAAATTCGTGGTTAGTCACCTCACCAGTTTTGACATTCTTGATATCAACACTGCAAACCTTGATGTCATCACCCTTAATTTCTTCAACGACTGAGTCCCAGATAAACTTAACCTTTTCATTGGCGAAGGCACGGTCTTGAAGGACCTTTTGAGCACGCAATTCATCACGACGATGAACAATGGTCACGCTATTGGCAAAGCGTGTCAAATAAATTCCTTCTTCAACGGCAGAGTCTCCACCACCAACGACCAAGAGGTCTTGATTACGGAAGAAGGCACCATCACAGACCGCACAGTAAGATACCCCACGGCTGTTGTACTCTTCTTCGCCAGCAACACCAATGTGGCGATGTTTGGCACCAGTCGCAATGATCACTGTCTTGGTTTGGTACTCTTCATCACCAGTTTTGACAACTTTATAGTCACCCTTGTCTTCGATACCAGACACGATACCATAAAGATTTTCAACGCCCAATTTTTCCAAAGGTTCGAACATCTTCATTGACAATTCTGGACCAGAAATACTTTCAAAACCAGGGTAATTTTCAATATCAGACGTGTTATTCATCTGTCCACCAGGAGCACCTTGCTCCAAAGTTGCCACTTTAAGGTTGGCACGTGCTGCATAGAGTGCTGCAGTCATCCCCGCAGGACCAACTCCAATAACAATTGTATCGTACATAAGTAACTCCTTATATGATTTTCTTGTAGAGATATCTTACACCTAATGTGCCAACAAAGCTAGAATTATGCATTCAGCACGATAAGAATCGCCATAAAAGCAAATGCCAAAACTGGGATCGAAACCATCGACATCATAATAGCATCATAGAGGGCACCTTGACGCTCCTTAACAGTTTTGTCCGCACGACGTAAGGCACGCCATCCAAGCCAAATGGCACCAATCACCAAGCACACAAAGAAAGCAATCACAAGGCCTAAGAGGTAAAATTTAAAAATATTTAATAACATAAATCATCCTAAAGTGAGAAATAGAAAAGGCTGAGATAACATTCTCCAACCTCTAAATTCGACTAGTAATAACTGCACGATGCAGTTTCTGATTGGACTATAGTCGCCTTTGAAACATTCAAAAGTTCCTAATCATCCTTGTGGGACTTTGACTATGGACTAAAATGTCGTCCACTCCCACCACCTTTTCTATTGTAACAAAAATCTCATCTTAAAGATATTGTTTTGAATAAGAAGCGAAAAATTCTTTTGTTCGTTCTTCTTTTGGATGGTTAAAGACTTCGTCAGGTGTTCCTTGTTCAAGAATACGACCTTTTTCAAGGAAGAGCACCTTGTCAGCCACTTGATAAACAAAGTTCATGTCGTGACTGACCAAAATCATAGTTTGACCTGACTTAGCTGCATCAGCGATTGATTTTTCAACCTCACCAACCAACTCAGGGTCAAGAGCAGATGTTGGTTCGTCAAGCAAGAGCACATCAGGCTTCATTGCAAGGGCACGAGCCAAGGCCACACGTTGCTTTTGACCACCTGACAAGTGACGTGGGTAGTGGTTTTCACGATTAGAAAGCCCAACCTTAGCAAGCTCTTCTTTCGCAATCTTGGTAGCTTCTTCGTCAGAAAGTTTCTTAACAATCTTAAGACCTTCCTTAACATTATCCAAGGCTGTACGACGTTCAAAGAGGTTGAACTGTTGGAAAACCATGGCCAACTTACGGCGAAGGGTAAGGATTTGTTCTTTAGTGATAGTCTTAAAGTCGACTTTAAAATCATCAATGGTAATGGTACCAGAATCAGGTTGTTCCAAATAGTTTAAGCTACGAAGAATTGTTGATTTCCCTGCACCAGAGGCACCAACAAGAGCTACAACTTCACCCTTTTCAATGTCAATATCAATACCATCGAGAACCTTTTGACCTGAAAATTCCTTGGTCAAATTTTTGATACTAATCATTAGCGGTCACCTCCAATTCCAGAAATGTCAGTCACTTCAGGCGCCTTAATGGCCATGTGATTTTCAACTGAACGACCAATGTACTCAATCAAGATTGAGATTACCCAGTATACAAGGGCAACTGAGATATAACGTTCAAAGTAACGGTAGTCAGCACCACCCAAGATTTGAGCCTGAGCATACATTTCGACGATACCAGCACTAAAGGCAAGTGATGTTCCCTTAGTCAAGCCAATCAAACTGTTAATCAAACTTGGTGTTGCAATAACTGCCGCATTTGGAATAATAACACGACGGTAAACCTGTGCCGATGTCATCCCAAGAGAACGGGCAGCTTCGATTTCCCCAGCGTCAACGGCCTGAATCGCTGCACGAATGGTTTCACTCATGTAGGCTGCTTCGTTAAAGGCAAAGGCCGTAATCGCGAAGATAGCTGGTGGAATCTCATTGATATTCCAATCCAAACCAAATTCACCATTCAAATAACGAAGGAAGAGTGGTATTCCATAGTAAGTCAACATGAGTTGTACAAGGATTGGTGTCCCACGCAAGAAGCTCACAAAAACTGCTTGAATTGGATAAAGGATACGTACTCGATTGATCTTAACGACCGCAAAGACAAGGGCCAAAATCAAACCGAAGAAAGCACCTGCAATGGTCAATCCCAAAGTCAAAGGCAAGCGTTCCACAATCTTAGGAACAGCATCAAAGACTGCCTTCCACGAGAAGAGCTTACCAGCTGGCATCCAAGACGAAATCCATTTGAAGATAATCGTAATCAGTTGCAAAACATAGCCCCAAAGAATTTCTACTAGCCAAGACAAGGGAATGGCTAAAGCAACAGCTACTGCCAAACCAACCAAGCCAATGATAACTTGGAGATACCAAGGTGACCGATTAAATGCTTCTATACTCTTTTTCACAATGTCGCCCTTTCTTTCTAAAAAAGTAGGTTAGCCTAGTGCTAACCATTCAAATATCTTATCATAATTTTATAGTATTCATTTTAGCACGACTCAGAAAGTCTGTGAAATAGTCTTTTCTTATCATAGTGATAAGAAAATCGTATCACTGATAATAATACCTTGTTAAGACCAAAAAGATTTGAACTAATTCCTTATTTAACGAACAAAGTGAGCATAAACCGAGGCTTTCCGGCGTGAGAAAAACACCTGAAACTTTAAAGTTTCAGGTGTTCGGAAGTTTTGAGACCTTAGGCTCAAAACTTAGTCATGGAGCTTCGACGAAGGTCGCTGACGTCCGTCATCACCTCAGGAAAGCCTCAAAAGAAAGCTTTGTGTTAAATCCAAAGCTGAGACAGCAGTCTCAACTTTTAACAGTCTTATTTCAAATCACTGACGTAATCGCCACCGAAGTATTCCTTGCTGAGTTTGGCAAGGGTTCCATCCTTCTTAAGCTCTTTGATACGCTTATTAACAAATGTCTTGAGTTCCTTACCTTGCTTATCATTTGAGAATAGAAGATATTCCAGACCATCAGTCTTCATACCGATATCGTCTTTAATCTTGTTTACAGCTAGCTTATAGCCTTGATCTTTGACAATGTACTCAGACGAAATCGCATCGTAAAGGATAAAGTCAATTTTTCCTTCTTGAATGTGTTGAATACGTGTTGAAAGACCCGTTGAGCTAGAAGCATAGTTGATAGTAATTGGTGTCTTGTCCGCATTGGCATGGTTCCAATTTTCAAGCAACTGAGCATAGTTAGAGCCAGGAAGCACCTCTGTCGTCTTACCAGACAAATCGTCTAGGCTAGTATACTTGGTACCCTCAGCACTAGTGATGGCATAGTTAGAACGTGAAATCGGATCTGAGAAACCATATTTCTGAGCACGTTCTTCATTGTAGTTGAAGTCGTTAGCCGCAATCTGATAACGTCCAGAATCCACCCCTGTCAAGATGGAATCAAAAGGTGTCGTTACAAACTTGACCTCATATTTGTCCGAATCCTTGAAAATAGCCTTGACCAAATCAATATCATAACCCTTGAAGTCGTCACCTTTTTTGAAAGTGAAAGGTGCCGTATCAGAGTCCGTCGCAACAGTAATCGTCTGCTTTTCACCAGATCCCTTACTGTCACTCTTGTTTCCACAAGCTGCCAAAGTCAAAACTGACAAGCCAAGAATCCCTAAACCTGCAAGCCATTTTTTCATATCTATAATCCTCGATACTTTCATTAATAGTTAGTGATAACAGTTTATCATCTTCATCCTTAGTCGTCTAATAATAAAAACCTAAGTGGTGATAGAAAATGGTTATAGGGGAATCGATACAACGAACAATAAGAAAAGAGCTGCCACTGGTGTGACAACTCTTCTCGTCCAAAAAAGCTTTCCGTACATGTTTAACATCAAATGCAATAAAACTCTATTTTCCCTTACTTGATGACTTACTGCTTGAATCGCTACTGTCTTCAGGTTGATAATCTGATAAATTCTTATGGATACGTTCAGCGTAAACGGCTCTGCTTCCTGATTCATCATGGTCAACCAAGGCTTCGGCAAGCTCTTTATAATCTTCTATAGAAATCGTCCAGTTGCCTCCATCATCTTTGGTTAGCTTGAAGGTCTTTTCTAGATTATCAGCACCTGTCAAAGGTGTATAGGCCATTTCTTTATCAATATCCTTAAATTGTGTCAAATCTCCGTTAAAGTTTTCACCATAAAGGAATTTCGTTGTGAGATCTTTGGCTTTACCTTTTTCCACATCGTTGTTATCAGCTTGATTCCATTGTTTCAACTTGTCAATATCGTTGTCATAGAGACTCATAAGGAGAGTACGAACAGCAGCTGCAGCACCATAGGCACTAACAGAACGTGAAGTAAAGGTAACTGTCGCTTCATTTCCTTTAACTTTGACATCTTTCAGCTTATAGTCCTGAATCTTACCAATCATATTACGACGGACCTTGAGGAACTTAGAAAGCACTTGGGTTGGAGTCTTGGCATCATAACCTTCAATGTATTTAAACGTATACTTGTCTTCCGGTGTATACCCCTTTTCTTCGATAGTATCTGCAACTTGTTTTTCAAAAACATTCGTTTCAGTCCAGGTTTCGTAATTTTCACCGTAGAGTTTTGAAAAACCGTTACTAGATTTTCCAAGCATAGTATCAATTAAAACTGTCGCATCAGCCTTGGCACGTTCTGTCGGAGTTGGTGTCGCTTTTTTCTTCTCAGCTGGTTTATTGGAAGCACAAGCTACGAGAACCAAGCAAGCTGCTAGAATCAGTCCTAAATAGGTAAGAACTTTTTTCATTAATATTATTCCCTCATTTCTTTTAGTTACTCTTTAAGATAGCATAGGTCTGATGATTCTTCAAAGTCACTTTCCAAAAGAAAAAATCAAAACTCTACTATTATAATGACTCCAAATCATCTAGGTCCAATTGCCTGCCTTCTTGATCTTCCAGACCCGTCAGCGTCACACCGAGCAGGCGAACACCGCTGCTATTTTCCTCTAATTGATCAAAAATGGTATGGGCAATCCTTTCGATGGTGTCGAAATCCTGAGTCGATTTGTCCAAGGTCATACGCTTGGTTAAGGTCGAGAAATCCGAATAACGGACCTTGATGACAATAATTCGACCGACTTTTTTATTTTTCTGAGCACTTTCAGCTACCCGCCTAGCATTCTTAGTCAACTCAGCCTTGATGTCATCTTCATTATAAAGAAGTTTGCCGTAGGTTCGCTCACTTCCAATAGATTTACGGACACGATTGGGCCTAACAGGACTATTGGAAATCCCTCTAGCCTTTCGAAAGAGATCAAATCCAAAACGTCCAAAACGATCAATCAGCGTCATCTCAGGAATCTTCAGAAGATCGGCACCGGTGTATATTTCCATGTCATGAAGACGTTCAACTGACTTTTTACCTACCCCATGAAACTTTTCAATAGGTAGCTTTCCCAAAAATTCCTGAGCTTCCTCTGGAAGCACCACCGTCAAACCAGCAGGCTTTTGAAAATCAGAGGCTAGTTTGGCGATAAATTTATTGTAGGAAACCCCTGCTGAACAAGTCAGGTGAAGTTCCTGCCAGATATCATACTGGATAAGTTTGGCTACCTTAACCGCCGATTTGATACCAAGCTTATTTATCGTCACATCAAGATAGGCTTCGTCGATAGACATAGGCTCTACCAAGTCGGTGTAGCGTTTAAAAATCTCACGAATTTGCATCCCTACCTCTCGGTAATGGCTATAATTTCCTGAGATAAAGACAGCATTAGGACAACGTTCATAGGCTTCCTTAGAAGACATGGCTGAATGGACACCATATTTTCTAGCCTCGTAATTACAGGTTGATACCACACCACGTCCCCCAGTTTTTCTAGGATCGTGACCGATAATAACCGGTTTGTCCTTAAGACTGGGGTCATCCCTCATCTCGACCTGAGCAAAAAAGGCGTCCATGTCAATATGGATGATTTTCCGACTGGTATCATTTATTAGAGGAAACTCTAACATGGCTCCCTGCCTCCTTTCTCAGATTTATCTCATTGTAAAGCTTTTCACATAAAACTTTGGGACTACAAAGCATTCTCCCCTTATGATACCAAAATCTATCAAAAAACAGAAATTTATAATACAGATTTGTCGTTTTCGAAACTGTATTATAAAAGAATGTCTCTAAAAACGCAGTTTTAAAGTTGTGTAAGCGGTTACTGTGTGATAGAATACTTCTAGAGAATGTAACAGATGATTTTGTTACTAGAATTATAGGAGATCCAAACTATGGCAACGGTTAAAACTAACACAGATGTTTTTGAAAAAGCGTGGGAAGGCTTTAAAGGAACTGACTGGAAAGAAAAAGCTAGCGTTTCACGTTTCGTTCAAGCAAACTACACACCTTATGATGGTGACGAAAGCTTCCTTGCAGGACCAACTGAACGCTCTCTAAAAATTAAAAAAATCGTAGATGAAACTAAAGCAGGCTATGAAGCTGAAGGACGCTTCCCAATGGATACTCGTCCAACTTCAATCGCTGACATTGACGCAGGATACATTTCAAAAGAAGATGAACTTATCTATGGTATCCAAAATGATGAGCTCTTCAAATTGAACTTCATGCCTAAAGGTGGTATCCGTATGGCGGAAACTGCTTTGAAAGAACACGGTTATGAACCAGACCCAGCTGTACACGAAATTTTCACAAAATACGTGACTACAGTTAACGATGGTATCTTCCGTGCTTACACTTCAAACATCCGTCGTGCACGTCACGCTCACACAGTTACTGGTCTTCCAGATGCTTACTCACGTGGACGTATCATCGGGGTTTACGCTCGTCTTGCCCTTTACGGTGCTGACTACTTGATGCAAGAAAAAGTTAACGACTGGAATGCTATCAAAGAAATCGACGAAGAAACTATCCGTCTTCGTGAAGAAGTTAACCTTCAATACCAAGCACTTCAAGACGTTGTTCGCCTTGGTGACCTTTACGGTGTAGATGTTCGTCGTCCAGCCTTCGATACTAAAGAAGCTATCCAATGGACAAACATCGCCTTCATGGCAGTATGTCGTGTAATCAACGGTGCCGCTACTTCACTTGGTCGTGTGCCAATCGTCCTTGACGTATACGCAGAACGTGACCTTGCTCGTGGTACTTACACTGAATCAGAAATCCAAGAATTCGTTGATGATTTCGTTATGAAACTTCGTACAGTTAAGTTTGCTCGTACAAAAGCTTACGACCAATTGTACTCAGGTGACCCAACATTCATCACAACTTCTATGGCTGGTATGGGTGCTGACGGACGTCACCGTGTTACCAAGATGGACTACCGTTTCTTGAACACTCTTGACAACATCGGTAACTCTCCAGAACCAAACTTGACAGTTCTTTGGACTGACAAATTGCCTTACTCATTCCGTCGCTACTGTATGCACATGAGCCACAAACACTCTTCTATCCAATACGAAGGTGTAACTACTATGGCTAAAGACGGATACGGTGAAATGAGCTGTATCTCATGTTGTGTATCACCACTTGACCCAGAAAACGAAGAACAACGTCACAACATCCAATACTTCGGTGCTCGTGTTAACGTGCTTAAAGCCCTTCTTACTGGTTTGAACGGTGGTTACGACGATGTTCATAAAGACTATAAAGTATTTGACATCGAACCAGTCCGTGATGAAGTTCTTGACTTTGACACTGTTAAAGCTAACTTTGAAAAATCTCTTGACTGGTTGACTGACACTTACGTAGATGCCCTTAACATCATCCACTACATGACTGATAAGTACAACTACGAAGCTGTTCAAATGGCCTTCTTGCCAACTAAACAACGTGCTAACATGGGATTTGGTATCTGTGGTTTCGCAAATACTGTTGATACATTGTCAGCAATCAAATACGCTACAGTTAAACCGATCCGTGACGAAGATGGCTACATCTACGACTACGAAACAATCGGTGAATACCCACGTTGGGGTGAAGATGACCCACGTTCAAACGAATTGGCAGAATGGTTGATTGAAGCTTACACTACTCGTCTTCGTAGCCACAAACTCTACAAAGATGCAGAAGCTACAGTTTCACTTCTTACAATCACTTCTAACGTTGCTTACTCTAAACAAACTGGTAACTCTCCAGTTCACAAAGGGGTATACCTCAACGAAGATGGTTCAGTGAACTTGTCTAAATTGGAATTCTTCTCACCAGGTGCTAACCCATCTAACAAAGCTAAAGGTGGATGGTTGCAAAACTTGAACTCACTTGCAAGCCTTGACTTCGGTTATGCAGCTGACGGTATCTCACTTACTACTCAAGTATCACCTCGTGCCCTTGGTAAGACTCACGACGAACAAGTTGACAACCTCGTAACTATCCTTGACGGATACTTCGAAAACGGTGGACAACACGTTAACTTGAACGTTATGGACTTGTCAGATGTTTACGAAAAGATCATGAGCGGTGAAGATGTTATCGTACGTATCTCTGGATACTGTGTAAACACTAAATACCTCACTCCAGAACAAAAAACTGAATTGACACAACGTGTCTTCCACGAAGTTCTTTCAATGGACGACGCTTGGGGATAAATCTAAGCATATAACAAGAAACAAGCATCCTAGTGATGCTTGTTTTTTCTTAGCTTCTTAAACAGTTTCTACCAAACTGTACAAAACCTTACATTAACAGTTGTTAATAATTATGGATAGGACTATAATACAAACTGAATTTGAAAGAAGGTATTATTATGAAAAAAGTGTTTTTCAAAACTAGTCTTGGAATCACACTTAGCGTCCTAGCTAGTGTCTTATTCCTTGCCCACAAATCTGAATTCTTCAAGGACGATAGTGCCTTATATGATGAATTTGATTCTACGTTGGATTAAGGAGGAGAACTATCATGCAAAAGAAAAAAGCAATTATGATCGGTGCTGGTTTATCAAATATGGCTGCCGCTGTTTACCTCATTCAAGAAGGTAAATGGTCAGGAGACCAAATCACTTTCTACGCTCTTGATAATTACGGATCAAACGACGGTTCCCCTACCCAAGATGTTAAGGATGACTATTGGAATAAAAATCATCCGATGGAAAATCAAAAGGGTTATATTGCTCGCGGTGGTCGTATGCTTAACTACCGTACCTATGTTGACTTGATGGATTTGCTTGATCGGGTTCCTTCAATGACAGAACCATGTCTTACAGCTGCTGAGGATACTCGCCAATTTGATGCCGCACACCCAACCTATGACAAGGCTCGTCTCTTAACAGGCGGACAAGGTATCGTTGATGGTGGTAAGCTTGGTTTGAATAATAAAAGTCGTAAGCTCCTTACGCAGTTAATTATGATGCCTGATTCACAAGAAGAAAAACTAGATAACATCACGATTGCTGACTATTTCAAAGACAATACTGAGTTTTTCGAAAGTAACTTTTGGTTTATGTGGGAAACGACATTCGCTTTTAGGACTCGCAGTTCTGCACAAGAGCTTCGTCGTTACATGCACCAAATGATTTATGAATTCACTCAGATTGAGCATTTAGTTGGTGTTAACCGTACACGCTATAATCAATACGAAAGCATCATGAAGCCTTTGATTAATTACTTGGAAAAAGAGGGCTGTCACATAGTCCTTAATCGTCGTGTTGTTGACTGGAAATTCAAGGACAGCAAGATGCAAGACGAAATTACTGTTACTGGTCTTCACATGGTCAATACTAAAACTGATGAAAATGAGTTCGTCCCAGTGGATAACGATACAGCAGTCATCTTTACAAACGGTTCGATTACTGACTCTGCAACACTAGGTGATTTCAACACTCCGGCTGCAGAAAACATGGATTATGGTGCTGCTTCAAGTCTTTGGAAAAAGGCATCAGATCATTTTTATAACCTTGGTAATCCTGATAAATTCTTCGCTGATCGTGATGCCAGTGAATGGGTAAGTTTCACTCTCACTACTAAAAATCATCTCTTCTTGAACGAAATTGCTCGTATTACCACTCAGGAACCAGGCAACGCCCTTAATTCCTTTATTTCTACAGAACCAGTGACACCACTCGGTCAAAAAGATGTAACCATGTCAATCGTTGTCCATCACCAACCTCACTTCACTAGTCAAAAACCAAACGAAACGGTTCTTTGGGGATACTTCCTCTACCCTCGTCGTCACGGGGAAATCATTGATAAACCTTATATCGAAATGACTGGTAAAGAGATGCTCCAGGAACTTATTGGACAACTTTCAAAGGTAGACCCAGGGCCTATCAATATCAGCGATAAAGAAGAGGAAATCATGGACAGTGTTATTAACTGTATCCCTGTCTATATGCCATATGCTTCTGCTCTCTTTAACAATCGAGCCAAGTCAGATCGTCCTAAGGTTATTCCAAAACATTCAACAAACCTTGCCTTTACTGGAGAATTTGTCGAACAACCTTATCAAATGATTTTCACAGAAAATAGTGCTGTTCGTTCTGGAGAAATCGCAGCTTTCCATTTTGCTGGTATCCCCATGTCACGTTTGGTGAAAACACCTCGTTATGATAAAGATGTCAAAACCTTGTTAAGAGCTGCAAAGAAAATGTTCGATTAAGAATCATTACACACATTAAAGACAGTAAACATCATGATTTCAAAATGTTTGCTGTTTTTTTATTTTTGCAAAAACCAGCTTTCATTATATTTTTCTAAATCTACTATAATTTACATTTGACTTTTTATCAGATTAGCTATAAAATAAAAGCGTTTCCGTTTGGTATCTCCAAACACTTCCTTCTCAGAAGCACCATAGAGAAACGATACTCAATTACGTCAAATGGATAGTGTCTAATAACACGTAAACTATCATTGTTATAAGATTAAAGAATATAAGGAGGACAAATGAATAAGAAAAGTTTTAAACTAATTGGATTAGTAGCTCTCGTAGCAAGTACTATCCTACTCGTAGCCTGCCAGTCTGATACCAAAACTGAATCCTCAAAGTCCAAGGACGTTCAATGGGGTTATACTGATGCTACTGGTCCAGACCATTGGGGTGACCTTTCTAAAGATTATAAACTCAGCAAAAATGGTAAAGAACAATCTCCGATCAATATCACCGGAGCTGAGGACGTTGATCTTCCAGAACTAAACCTTAATAATCAAGAATCAGAGGCTCAAGTTGAAAATAACGGGCATACAATTGAAGTCAGCTTTAAAAATCCAAAGAATACCCTAACGATTGGTGATGATGTCTATAAATTACAGCAGTTCCATTTTCACGCACCTAGTGAGAATGAAATTGATGGTCAGACTTATCCTCTAGAGGGTCACTTCGTCTACAAGACTGATAATGGGAAAATCACAGTTGTCTCAGTTCTCTATAATTATGGCGATGAAAATCAAGCCTTAAAACAAATCTGGGATAAGATGCCTCAGGCTGCTAATACTGAAACCGAGTTGTCTCAACCTATCTCACTAGATGATTTCTATCCTGAAGACAAGGACTACTACAACTTCGAAGGTTCCTTGACAACACCACCATGTACTGAGGGTGTTAACTGGATTGTCTTCAAGAATCAAGAAACCGTTAGTAAGGAACAAGTGGAGAAATTCACTCAAACCCTTGGATTTAAAAATAACCGTCCTATCCAAGATACAAACGGTCGACAAATTAAAGAATAAAACAAGATAAAAAGCTTGATGATGACTCCTCTCATCAAGCTTTTTTTCGTTGACAATTAGTTATAGACTTTGTTACACTTGCCCTATGATTATCAAACATACAAGAGATACACTCTCAGAAACTTACCTCGATGCCGTAGCCATCCGAAACACTGTTTTTGTTAAGGGGCAAGGTGTTCCTCGCTCCATTGAGATTGATGCGAATGAAGCCTACTGCATCCACTTTGTTCTATATGATGACAAAGGCAAGGCTGCAGCAACCGTACGCCTACTACCGAATAAAGACTTGACTCAGCTTACCCTCCAACGTATGGCGGTGCTCGATGCCTACCAAGGTCAAGGTCTGGGGAGCATTCTCCTAAAAGAAGCTGAAGATTTTGCACAAGAACAAGGCTTCCAGACTATTTCTCTCCATGCTCAACTCAGTGCACTTAAGTTCTACCTCAATAATGGCTATCAAGAAGTCGGTAACATCTTTGAAGAAGCTGGTATCCAACACATTACTGTAGAAAAATCCTTAATAAGTAAAAAAGCTTAAGCAGTTGACGTACTGCTTAAGCTTCTTCTTTTGTCGCAAATATAGGATAACCATGCTCGACAGCCAGCACTGTCACATTTTCTCTAGCTTTTAATCTCTCTGTGATTTTTTTCCAGTATTTCTGTCCTGTAAAAAGAAGGACAAAAAATCCCATGTAGACCAAAAAACCAAGAAATTGTTTATAATCAGAAGATGCCATTCTTGATTCTAGTTCTAGTAGCTCAAATAGTCCTCTCAATAGGGCTGTAAAGGTAATCATTATAAGACTAAGTCCATTAAAGTATCCTAAACATATAAGCAAATACTCTATTTGAAGCTTCTTGGAACGCTTTTTGTAGAGTAACTTATAGTCTTGACCATACTTTTCAAACACAGGAAAATGAATATCAAACCCTCTTCTCATATGAAGGACTTTTAAATCGGGTTGGGCACGATACCCAAGGCAATGAATCAGTTTGTATAGTAGTTCTCTTATCAAAATATAAAAAGAAATAATAAGGTTAGATAACAAGCTAATAAATACCAAAACTACAAAAGAGCTTACATCTCTATTAGTCGTCAAAAAAATGATCACCACTGTAAAACACATACCACAGAAAAAGAGACTACTCCCGTTAAGCATGCAAAAGAGCAAACTCAGAAACCAAGGGATAAGCTTTCTTTCCTTGGAGTGTCTACTCGACCGTTTCACGAATCAGCTCCTTCTTCATTATCTCAATTAAAACATCTCTGTCCTTAATCCATTGAGCTCTCTCATCCTTGTAGTAAGTACGATTACTGAGGAAAATCGCCGCACGTTGACGAGGGATATTGATAAGCACAAAGGTACCTGTATAACCAGTGTGAAGAATCCACTCGCCTTGGAGGTCCCAAGCGACACTGCGTTCCTTGTTGGATTGGCTGATATTCTGCGTCATATTTTTAGCAAAATCATCCGTCAAATAATGGTTAACAAAAATCTCTAAGTCTTTTAGTGTTGAAAAGAGACCTGCTGAACCTGTATGTTCTTTGAGAACTCGAGCCTTGGGATCATGAACAGTCCCTCCCGTAACCCCCTTAACTGTTGGAACAGCTACCTCAACTGGGCCAAACTGTGTTTCAGACATACCAAACGGTTGAAAAATCTCGGAGTCAAAGAGCTTATCCAGTGTTTGTCCAGAGACTTTTTCAAGCATCAAACCTAGGAGAATAAAATTTATATCTGTATACAAGAAAGGTTTATCAGCCTTAACTTTGATGGCATTAATAGCAGCAATCAAGCCAGCTTGGTCTAAGTCATCACGATTTGGAATAAAAGGATCAATTCCGCTACTGTGAGAAAGAAGCTGACGAAGGGTTAACGTCTTATCCACAACTTCAGGATAATAGGTCGATAGTTTCTCATCCAAGTCCAATTTTCCCGCTTGCAAGTAGAAAAGACAGAGGGTCCCAACTCCGACTACCTTGGAAACACTAGCTAGATCATAGGTAAGTCCTGGAACTACCGGAATAGTTCCATCCTGAGTTCCTAGATAATGCTCCTGCCAATCTTGTCCGTCATAAAGTGCAAGGCTGGCACCTGGAAAGATGTCAGCCTTGATGTAGTCTGTAATTGTTGACAATGTTTGTTGAAAATTAGTCATTACTTTGTAAACCAAACCTCAATATTGCTCATGTCAGTGAGTGCGAGCAAGTTCCCTTTGCTGTCTAGGTAACTAGAGAACTGTTCTTTTTCAAGTTTATCATGCAAGGCAACCAAGTCATAGTCTTCTGCTACCTTAAACTCTAGAATTTCCAAATCCCAAGTCTGGTCTGGACTCACTTGGAGGTCAGGACCTTCTGCTTTTTCAAAGTGGATAGACAAAGGCAATTCTTCGCCAAAAAGATTATCGTAGAAGAAAGCTGCTTGAGCTGTATCAACAACGTTCAAGGTCAAAGACTCAACCGTAAAGTCTGACACTCCTTTGAAATCTTCTTTTTCTTCAACATCTGCGTATTCAACTGTCTTAAGAGTAGACAAGTCATCTTCGGCATGCATCAAAATAAGACCATTCTCAGGTGAGATTGTTTCAAAGGCATACCCCTTTTCCCCTTGGAAAATAGCCTTGGCTTGGTGATCATCACGCGCCAAAAGGTACTCAATCTCAAGTGGATTTGAAACTTTAATGACCACTTTATTAATTTTCTTAGGACCTTCAACAGCGCGACAACGATAAGCTGGTGACTCCTCAATCACAAAAAGTGAGTTACGGTCTGTCCAATCTGTGAAGACCGCAAGGGCATTTTCCTCAGTCAAAAGCTTAAATCCTAATGTATTTTGGTAAAAATCAATATTTTCTTGTCTGTTATTTACACGAAAAATTGGTGTGTGAAACTTAAAATTCCCTGATTGCGTCATGACAACCTCCATTCTTTTCTATTTTATCCGAAAAGAGCCTGTGTGACAAGGATTTTCCTAAGAAAAAACAGTATTGTAATTTTTTCACTTTCTTTCACACAAATTATGAAAATCATTACATTATCTTTACTTTGGGGCTAGCATTTTCCTCATTTTAGAGTATAATAGAGTCTATGAAAACTCTTGTCAATAATCTGGCATTTAGACATGCCTATCAGGGATTTTTTTTACTGCTGATGATAGCTATCCCAAACATCACCTTAGGTATGACAACCTTATATAACAATCAGACTGGATTGACTTTTACGAAGCTTGAAAGCTGGGGAGTCATCGCTATCAATCTCATCATTTTTTACCTTACCTATCTCTGGGCAAAGAGTGAAGGATTGATGACTCGTTTTAGACTAGACCTCAAGGATGCTAAAGCAATTATCTGGGGCTTTCTCACTATCTTCTTGATGGGAGTCATTGGCAGTAATCTTATGCTACTAACCCATACCAACTACCATGCAGAACTTCAAAAGACGCTCACAACAACGCCTATCCTTCCAGTAACCATTGGTATGATTACGACAGCCTTCCTCCAAGAAATCCTCTTTCGCAAGTGGATTTTCACCTGGTTAGCTCCTTATTCGAAAACAGCTGTGCTAGTCAGCACTGGGCTCTTTTGTCTCTTTCATATGCCAACTAATCTTGCCTACCTCACTCTTTATATCGGAATGGGCTTGGCTCTCTCTATGGTCTACCAAAAAAGAGAAAACTTATCTGCAAGTATCACACTTCATGTTTTATGGAATCTTTACACCTTAGGTGCTACCATTCTAGTAATGACTAATCCAATGTGACTGAGAATATTTTCTCAGTTTTTTATTACTTTCAAAATTTTAAGCATAAAAAAATCTGAAGCACTAACTTCAGATTTTTTGTATTGATTAAAGGTAGAGGAACTTGAACAAAGCTATAGCTAAAACTCCTGCTAAGATTGGAGCTACAACTGGAACCCAAGCATACCACCATTTAGAATCACCTTTGTGCTCACCAAGAACTGTTGTTGGCAAGATGTGGTGGAGAAGACGTGGCATCAAGTCACGGGCTGGGTTAAGAGCTGGACCTGTTGCACCACCAAACGAAATAACCAAGGCTGCAACCAAGAAACCAACACCGATGTGGGCAACCGCAAGTGCACCATTAGCCATTTGACCTGTTACAGCTTCTTTATCATACCCATATTGAACTGCTTGTGAGACTAATTTGTGACCAAAGTAGTTGTTAGTCAAGGCAAGAGCACCAAAGAAGAGAAGGAATGAACCCGCAAACTCATTGGCAAAACCATTAAGCCAAGCACGTTTGTGATTTTCCTCTGAGTCTGAGTTATCATCAACAGCAGAGATTGTAGAGAAGGTACCGAGGATGTTGTTTGGATTCTCAGTTTGAAGATAATAAGGTTGGTGAACCCAAACCACGATAGCTTGTCCTAAGAAAGCACCGAGAAGTTGAGCAATCAAGTAACCTGGAACGGCTACCCATGAGAACAAGCCAGATGCAGCAAGTCCAAGTGTGAAGGCTGGGTTGATGTGGTTACCAGAAACATCACCAAACATAAGTGCTGGCATCATTACCGCAAAACCATAACCAAAACCAATAACAAGCCATCCAGACTTATTACCCTTAGTCCCTTTAAGCTCAACATTGGCAACCGAACCATTACCAAGTGCAACCATCAAAGCTGTCCCAATAAACTCAGTAATGTACTTCATAATCCAATCATGACTGAGCGCTTCTTTTAGAAAATCATTCATTTGTCTCTTTATTTCCTTTCACATTTTACAATAATTTAGACATCTATCATTTTATCAAGTATAATGTCTGATGTAAAGATATTTCTGAAATGTTTACGTATTCTTTTTTTGAGGTTTTAAAGTATGAAATTTAATCAGTTTAGTTACATCCCAGTAAGTCCTGAAATGGCTTGTCAGGAACTCCATTCTCTGGGCTTTGAAGTCTCTCTAGATGCCAGTGCCAAAGCTAATTTTGAGGCTTTTGTTCGCAAGCACTTCCTTTTCTTTGAAGATACTGATTTAGCTTTGAAAAATTGGATTGCTGATACAGAGACTGATCTCCTAACATTCTTCCAATCAGACCGTCCTTTGACTGCTGACGTCTTTGGTTTAGTGGCTCTTCAAATGCTAGGATTTGTCCCTAATGTAGACTTTACAGATAGTATTGCTTTCCTAGAGGAAATGGCTTTCCCAATTACTTTTGATGGTAGCCTTAATAACCTCCATCAATTGCTAGCAACACGCACACAGTCTGGCAATACCTTAATTGATCAGTTAGTAGCTCAGGATTTGATTCCTGTAAGTAATAACTACGTCTTCTTTAATGGTAAGAGCTTGGCAACATTTGACACTAATCAGCTTCACCGTGAGGTGGTTTATGTCGAAACACCTGTAGATACCGATAAAGATGGGCAGTTAGACTTGGTCAAGGTGACTATCTTACGTCCTGATGTGGACTTCCCGGTTCCAGCCATGATGACCGCAAGCCCTTATCAACAAGGGACTAACGAGCCTGCTTCAGATAAGCTTACCCACAAGATGGAGGGAGATTTGCTCGTCAAACCAGCAGGTGAAATCTCCCTTAGCCAACCAGAAATCAAGACACCAGAGGCAGACCTTACGCCTATCAATCCTGTCACAAAGGCTCAGGAGCGTTTTGCTCACACAGATACCTACACGCTTAACGATTACATGTTGGCTCGTGGTGTGGCTTCTATCTATGTATCGGGTGTCGGTACTTTCAATTCTGAAGGCTTCATGACCTCTGGAGACTATCAACAAGTTCTGGCCTATAAAGCTGTCATTGACTGGCTCAATGGTCGTGCACGCGCCTTTACTAGTCGTAGTAGACAGCATACCATCACTGCAGATTGGGCATCTGGTAAGGTGACTACTACCGGACTTTCATACTTAGGTACCATGTCCAACGCCCTTGCTACAACTGGTGTTGACGGTTTGGAAATGGTTATCGCTGAAGCAGGTATTTCTTCTTGGTACGACTACTATCGTGAAAATGGACTCCTCGTCAGTCCTGGAGGATACCCTGGTGAAGATCTCGACACTTTGACTGAATTTACCTATTCTCGTGCCCTATTAGCTGGAGAATACCTACGCCACCAAAAAGACTACCAAGCCTACCTCAAAGAGCTAAGCACAGCCATTGATCGTAAGCACGGAGACTATAGCCAGTTCTGGCATAACCGTAACTATGTGCAGTTCGCAGATCGTGTTAAAGCTACTGTTGTCTTTACACATGGTAGCCAAGACTGGAACGTCAAACCGATTAACGTCTATCAAATGTTCAGAGCCCTTCCTGACACTCTTGAAAAACACCTCTTCTTCCACAATGGTGCCCACGTTTACATGAATGCTTGGCAGTCTATTGACTTCCGAGAAAGCATGAACGCCTTGATTTGTCAGAAACTCCTTGGTTTGGAGAATGGCTACACACTGCCTACTGTTATCTGGCAAAACAACCAGTCTGAACAGACCTGGGAAGTTCTCGATAACTTTGGACACGACAATGGTAAAAACATTCAGCTTGGTGAGGCTGAAGCTAGTATCGCTAACCATTATGAAGAGGAAACCTTCACCAAATATGGTAAAGCTTACCAAAGCTTCAAGGATGACCTCTTTGCAGACAAAGCCAATGCCATTACCTTGGACTTTGAACTGGACCAAGATATCCAGATTAATGGTCGTGTCCACCTAGAGCTCAAGGTTAAGTCTAATACAAACCGTGGTCTCATTTCGGCCCAAGTTCTAGAAATGGGTGACAAGAAGTATCTCGCACCTATTCCCGCACTCAAACGCATGAATTTAGATAATGGCCGTCTCTTCAAGGAAGAAGCCTTACGTGAATTGCCATTCAAGCAGGCAAAATACCGTGTCATTACCAAAGGACACCTTAACCTGCAAAATCGCAAGAACCTCCTTAGCATTGAGAATGTCACTCCAAATGAATGGATGACTATCGGTTTGGACTTGCAACCAACCATCTACAAACTCAACAAGGGTGACAAACTCCGACTCGTTCTCTATACCACAGACTTTGAGCACACTATTCGTGATAATAGCAACTATGAATTGACTGTGGACCTAAGCCAAAGTCAGATGACATTGCCTTATTAACTTTTTATCACAAAAAATCCCATAGGATAATGACTCCCATGGGATTTTTTGATTGTGTAGAAATAAACAAGATTTAGACTTCAATTTTTACGATTGATTTTAATATTATTTAAACAAATGATATATCCAAGACAATGGAATAATACAAAGATATGCCAGTAAAAATAGAGCATAAAGCTATCAGATTTGATTATCGAATAAAAAAGAAAAATTGCAACTAATAAAATAGAGAACCACAGCGTCTTCTTAACGAATAAAAAGTATTGATGCCATATCTCTTTATCACCCAAAGTAACTTTAGATTTTTTACTTAGGAAAAGATGCATCAAGATCTCTACTAGACTGCTAAGTACTGTTAAAACCAGAATCTTACTTAGAGGAATACCTAAAAAGAATCCCATCCACTCAATAAGCAATTGGGACAAAACAATGGCCGTAAGGGCACGTAGATTTTTTGACATAAAACTTAAACCTCACACTTCTCTCAAACAGAAAGTTTTTACAATACCTAGAAAGTTACCAAAGCATAGATAAGCACTTACAGCCTCGCTATCTTTATAAGCACGTCTATCATAAACTGCGATTCTAACCTCGTTCACTTTGTTTAATGATTTTAAGCACTCTAGGTGTCAGAAAAGCTAGTAAACAAATATCCAAAACAATCACAACAATAATGATTAGGCACCATTCGGCATCTCTCACCGTCAGCAAACGATAAATACCAGCTAAAATAATAGCCAAATGTGCCAAGCCCATGCCAGCGTAAATTTGTTTAAGAGTAAACTGTCGTTCTTCAAGTGGACGACGGTCAAGCTCTCGCTTAATCAACAATGGCAACACAAGCAAAAGATTGATAGCAATGCCAGAGGCAGCCAAAATAAGAAAGAAGAACCATTATATAATAATTCTAAACCAATATTTCCACATATCAAACCAAAGGCAACAACCATGAGTCGTAAATAAAGTAACGTTCCTGAACGAAGTCGGTTAAGATAAGGCATCGCACTCTCCTTTCATCACAATCACTTGTCCGCTTGGCATAATCATAACTAGAACTTAAGGGTCTTTCTCTGCTCCTCAACAGGTTGGAAAAGAACCTTTTTGCCCCATCTTCCTTTTCTCAATGGACAACTCAACCTTAAAACCAAGAAATCCTCCCTAATGACATCAATAGCCATAACGAATCGCTAGCAATTTTCGCAACTCTGCCATTCGCTCCTCGATAAAGGGAGACAAGGTTAGCTGGTCTTTTCTGACCACTTCGGATATTTCCAGTGACATCCTGCTTAAGATATAGGGAGTGGCTGAACGAGAGTCTGCAAGTTCCGTTCGGTAGGAGTGCAGGACCTGCTTCAAATCAGCATAATCTGGCTTATCTCCAATAGTTTCAATTACTTCATCGATGATAGCTACTGCTTGTTCTCGTCTCTCTTTGCCTCCTGCAAACCATTTAAGTCCTGTCATTAAGAAAACCTCCTTATTTCTTTCAACTAATTTTTCAATCACATCTTTAGTATAGCACCCTGATAATCATTTAAAAGCCAGCGTCCCAAAAAGTGGCTATATGTCCTAAATGGCAGCCAAATCCAAATTGGATGCTGACTAGATAGAGCATTTAAAGCTATATTCCCATTGACTACTCCTAGGATTGCTGATACGACACGTAAAGAACGTAACACAGCAGAACTAAATTTTTGTAATATCACCATTTTAACTCCTTTTTTACTAGGACTATTTAAACAAATTATAAGGTATTATCATAGAAATGATTGGCTATTATTTCTGAATCTAGAATAGCTAAAACCTCGTAAATATCACATTAATCGTGACAGATTAGAGTAACGACATCACTTCTCATTTCTACAAATCAGCTGACTAAGATCATCAGAGAGCGATGAAGAAACATAAAGTGACAAGGTATAAAATAAAAATGTTCTTTCTTGATGCCAGAAAAATGTTATCACACATTGAATACAGACAGCCAAAATAACTTGCACGATAAATTTAATATATTTTCTAGAAATAACAAATTGTTCCAATAGTAATCCTCCTTTCATGACATTTTTTGAAGACCCAGACCCTGCAAGTTTTGTCTATACGATAGAAGAATATCCTTCAAACATTGGAAATTCACTCTAATTTTCACATGTTTCATTAATCACTTTCTTATTATAACACTTTTATGCAACGTAAATTGAATAATGTCACAAACGGTTACTATATTTTCTGAATGGTGGGGTTAGAGTGAGCTTTAGAGTCTTTTCCTCTCAAGATAGTGACAAAACACAAGTAATCGGATTATCTAGGACTCAACATTATTTCTTAAATTGTGTCCATTTTTTAAAAAGCAGACTATAAAGAAGCAAGGTTAGCCCCAACAAGTTAATGGTATGGTGGACTACATCCAAACTTCTAAATAGATTAGCGAGGCCCATTCCGATGAGAATGGTAGCCAGTAAATACGGTTTTGAGTTTTTGAACATACTTTTCTCCTTAAAGTGTTTTTAGCTTTCTGTGCAAAGCTATGATTTTTATTATAGATTGGAAGCCGATAAAAAAGTAGTGACATAAATGTCACTACTTGTCTGACCTTATATCCTTGATAATCGTACACATAAGAAAGAGAAAAAGACATAACCCAATAATATTTAGGCATTGAAGTCCAAAATTCAGTTTTTCTCCCAAGTTATGTAAGGCAACAAGGATGAAGCCCATAGACATCATTAGAGATACTAGGTGTTTTTTAGTCATGATTATAGATACCTTTTATCTTTTAAAATATTTTTTGACTTGCAAGTAAGCTAGAAAATCACAGAGGATTAACAAAAGCATTAATACGGCTAGTACTATACGGTCTGTGGTATCACTGAATGTAAGTAATGTGTAAAACTCTACACAAAGCACTAGAAATGAGATGACCAGAAAGACAATGAAGGACTGCCGTATTGTTAACGGATTCACTGAATCTGGACGCTTCTTAAGAATATGGTAGAGCAGCCCATTTACAAAAATGACTACTAAAGCTAGTGCTCCGACTGCTAACCAAATCTCTGGAGAGGTCTTGCTTTTGTAGAGAGAAATACTGGTACTTATAAGGAAAACTGCCAGTACAGCAGTGACGACCCTAGAAAATCGCAATACTCTCGAACTAACATTCTTTAACTTCATGATAAAACACCTAAATTATGAATAACCTCAGTCAGTCTTGTAAACTGAATAAGCTATTACATTAAACTCTATTCCTTTCTGTATTTTTTTATACTGCTGTAAGATCTCAAAAAAGACCTTAGCGATTACATTCTACTGGAGATGTAATACAGTAGCGTCATTAGTACTGATACTTTAAATAGGCGAATATACATATCTTTGTTTTTTCTATTACTAAGATATGCAATCAAATATAATATAATCTCCGCTATTATCAGCAAGAATAATTTTACTTCGGGAACATCAAAAATAAGCATTTGCAAGCCCCGAAGTAGCACATATCATAGTATAACCCCCTGCGGAAACAGGTCCTGCTGCCCATGCCATGAGCATACCACCTAGACAGCCACCAATTACTGCTCCAACTTTCCCACCACCAGAAATAATTTCTAGCTCAGCATCGCACATCTTATTATACTTAGTCACATTCATTTTTTAACCTCTCTAAAAGCTCGCTCCGATACATGCTAGCCCACCAGCAACTGCTCCAACATGTGCTCCTACAAATGCTCCTGGAAATGCTGTAACACCAAATGCTGCCATACCACCTGTAAATCCAGCACCTGCGCCAGTTAAAGCTCCTCCAAAGATTAAATCTTTACATCTATTTCCACCTTCAACGTTTGCAAGTGCCTCAAGATCGAGTGTTTCAAAATTGTTCATTGTTTGTGTTATCATTCTAACAACCTCCTAAAATATTATTTTTTAGCTTTTTTCTCTCAAGCTATGGTTTTATTATAGGGTGGAAGACAACAAAAAAGTAGTGACATAAATGTCACCACTCGATTTTGATTTTTAGGAACTCTACATTTCGAATACTTCTATTTTTTGAGTCGCTCCCATTTACTAAAAATCAAACTAAAAGTGATTAATGTTAACCCTACCAAATTAATGATATGATGAACAAAATCTAAATTTCTGAAAAGGTTAGCAATGCCAAATCCTAAAAGGAAAATTGCTAGTAAATACATTTTTTTATCTTTAAGCATAGGATCACCTAAATATTAGCAGAATGTAGCGTAACCAACTAAAGCTCCTCCCCAGTAACCTACTGGGCCTCCTGCTGATCCTACTAGAGCAGAGCCAATTGTGCCGGCATAACACTTAACCCATCCGCCACCTTCAACGTTTGCAAGTGTCTCGAGATTGAGTGTTTCAAAATTGTTCATTGTTTGTGTTGTCATTCTAACAACCTCCTAAAATATTATTTTTTAGCTTTTTCTCTCAAGCTATGGTTTTATTATAGGTTGTAGGCCAACAAAAAAGTAGTGACATGTATGTCACCACTCGATTTTGATTTTTAAGAAATCTTTTCGAATATAGAATCTATGCTCTAAACTATCTTACTCTCCTTCCATTGCACCTGCTTGTAGGCTGTACATCTTGTGGTAGGTGCCGCCGAGGGCTAGGAGCTCCTCATGGCTACCGTGTTCGATGATGCGACCCTTGTCTAAGACATAGATGCAGTTGGCATCTTGGATTGTCGATAGGCGGTGGGCAATGGCAATAGTTGTGCGTCCTTGACGCATTTTTGCTAGAGAATTTTGGACAATAGCCTCTGTCTCTGAATCAATATTGGCTGTCGCTTCATCCAAAATCAAAATCTTAGGCTGGCTAGCAACGGTCCTAGCAAAGGCTAGAAGTTGGCGTTGGCCAGTTGAAAAACTTGAACCTCGTTCAGAAACTGGAGCATCGTAGCCTTCTGGAAGTTTGTCGATAAAGTGATTGGCATCCACAAACTCAGCGGCTGCTTTAATCTCTTCATCAGTTAAATCCTGATACATGGCAATATTGGATTTGACTGTACCATGATAGAGAAAGGGTTCCTGAAGAACAAGACCAATGTTCTTACGCAGCTCTGCCTGACTATAATCGCGAATATCCACACCGTCAAGAAGAACTCGGCCTGATTGGAACTCATAGAAACGCATAAACACGTTGATAATAGAGGATTTCCCGGAACCTGTAGAACCGACAAAGGCGATGGTTTCTCCTTTATTGACAGAGAAGGATATATTATCCAAAATCTGGTGCTTGCCATCATAGGAGAAGGAGACATTTTCAAAACGAATATTCCCCTCAGTAACCTTGGCATCTGTATCTCTCTGCTCAGGTTCATAGGTGCGCTCGTCAATCAAGGCAAAGACTCGACCGGCTGAGACCATAGAAGTTTGCAAGGTTGAGAAGTTTTGCGTCACTTCAATCAAGGGATCAAAGAGACGGTTAATGTACTGGATAAAGGCATACATGGTCCCCGCTGTGATACCCAGATAGATGCCACGATAGCCAAAATAGGACATGAGAACAGCATAGCCCAGGAGCTTTAGTAAGCTCATGGCTGGGCGTAGAAAGAGAGAATCTAGTGACATGGAACGGCTAGCATAAATCAGGTGTTCCTCATTAATAGCATCAAACTCTTTTTTGAGGCGTTTCTCTTGGTTAAAGGCCTGAATAATACGAATCCCTTCGATACTCTCTGACAGTTTGGCATTTATATCTGAAAGCAAGGCTCTGGTCTTTTCAATGATAACCACTGATTTTTTGCGGTAAAGGTTAACCAAAAGGACAATCAGAGGAAGAAAGAGCACAATAAGCCCGGTTAGACGAATGTCCAACATCATCATAGTGTAAAGGGTGGTAACAAAGATAAAGATAGCCGAAATAAAGCTAGACAGAATCCCTGAGAACATCTCACTAATAGTCTCTGTATCATTGGTCAAGCGGGAAACGATAGAGCCCGATGGAGTCTTGTCAAAGTAGGACATCCCCAATTTTTCCATATTGGCAAAGGCATCTCGGCGAATATCCCTGACAATACTGTAGGACACACGCGCAAAAAAGAGATTTCCCAAATACTGAACTAGCGTCTGCAAGAGATAAAGACCATAGTACCCAATCAGAATCAAGCTTGCCGCTTGATTCATATCATGAAGATAGTGGTCGATAAAATAAGAGGCCACAAGGGGAATGATACTCTTGATAACCGTTGTGGACAAGAGGAAGGCTAAAGCTAGAAAGGTCAAGAATTTGTAAGGCTTGAGATAGGTCAAGAGACGCTTAAACACAGACCATTGGTTTTGATTAGGCATCGGCTTCTCCTCCTTCCATTTCTAACTGTTGAGACTCATAGGTCTTGGCATACCAACCACCCTGAGCTAGCAAATCCTCATGATGGCCACGTTCAATAATTCGACCATCCTGCATGACTAAGATGAGGTCAGCGTGCACCACCGCACTCAGACGATGGGCGGTAATGATAGTCGTCTTGTCCTTACGGGTATGTTTGAGATTGTCAATAATAGCATATTCTGTCTTGGCATCAACCGCAGATAGGGAGTCGTCCAAAATCAAAATGTCTGGATCCAAAATCATAGCCCGACTCATGGCCAGACGTTGTTTTTGACCACCTGATAGGCTGACACCCTTTTCACCAATGATCATTTCAAAACCTTCAGGCATATCCTTGATATCATCATAAACTTGAGCTAACTTAGTTGCTTCCTCTACCTTGTTCAAGGAGAGATCAGGATTACCAAAGCGGACATTGTCTAAAATGGAACTGGCAAAGAGAAACTGGTCTTGAGGAACATAGCCCATCAAGCTACGCAAGTCTGATAGGCGATAGTCTCTGATGTCATGGCCATTCAAATAGATGGCTCCTTGATTGACATCGTGCTCCCGCAAGAGCAACTTGACAAGGGCCGTCTTTCCTGAGCCAGTCTGCCCAACCAAACCAAGGGTTTGCCCCTTGTCCAAGGTAAAATGAATATCTCTCAAAGTATCCTCATCCTCAAAGGCAAAGCGGTCAATCGCATATTCTAAACGACCATTTTCAATACTTGGGAGAGGGTGCGCAGGATCTTGAACATCTGATTCCTGTTCCAGAAGATTTTCAATACGTTGGTAGGATACATTTCCCCTCTGTGTGATATTAAAGAGGAAGCCAATGGCCATCAGAGGCCAAACCAGCATGTCCAAATAGGTAATGAAGGTTACCAAATTTCCGACCGTTATCTGACCAGCCTGAATCATAAAGGCACCGACAAGAAGGGTCAAAACATAAGATGAGCCAACAAAGAGTAAGACCAAAGGATCAAAAAGGCTATCATACTTCATGGTATGCATATTCTTTTTAAAGGTCATCTTATTGGTCTCTTGGAAGGACTGAAGCTCAGCCTCCTGATAGCCAAAAGACTTGGTTACCTTGATTCCTGATACCGACTCTTGAACCTTATTATTAAGTTCTGAAAAGGCTGCCTGGGATTCTCCAAAAGCTTTATGGGTCTTGCGTCCCAAACGACTGGTCGCAAAAGCCATGAAAGGTAGGGGGAAGACAGCCACTAGTGTCATCTGCCAGGAAATGCTGAAAAACATAGTGATTAGGGTTACCAAGGCTGTAATAGAGGCATCCACGGCTGACATGACACCCCCACCAGCCAAGCGGGTTAAAGAGTTGATATCATTGGTTGCATGGGCCATGAGATCCCCAGTTCGGTACTTTTGATAAAAAGAAGGCGACATCTTGGTAAAATGCTCAAATAGGCGTGAACGCATAATCTGGCCTAAGCGATAAGAAGTCGCCAAGATATACATGCGCCAAACATAGCGCAAATAGTACATCCCCAGAGCTGCCAAAAGCAAATAAACGAGATTCAGAAGCAAGATCTGATTGGTCAATTTTCCCGATGTGATAGCATCAATGACCCGTCCCATAACCATAGGAGGAATCAGATTGAGAACCGAAACCAGACTCAGTGCCAAAATCCCAACAATATACCGGCGTTTTTCTAACTTGAAAAACCACCAAAGTTTTGCAATGATTGATTCTTTAAAAGACAAGTTACTCCTCCTATCCTTACAAATGGTTAATAATAGACCTCGTATAAGTCTCTTATGATAAGGTTACTTCCAATAGCGATAGATTGTGCCATCTTCTAACTGAAAGTGACCAATATAAGATAACTTCCCAAAATCAGTAGACTCTGGCAATTGATAAGCAAAGGAATCAAAATTATATACCTTGTTCCCACCATCCACAGAGTAACTCTCCTTATCATGGATAACTGATTCATCTTTCTTAGGGTTCCAAATGCGTCTGATTTCATCAGATGTCTTATACTCTCTGACAAAATTGTACAATTCAAAGTTAGTTGCCTCACTGAGATAGCGACCATCGGTGTTGTAGTTGGCTAATTGAGGCTCTCTCTTAGACTCAGAATAATTCCAAACCTGTCCTCTTTCTCGCATAATATCGGCATCACGGCCACTTTGATAAGTATCTGCCTTAACCATCGTCATTGTTACTCCTAACGTTAATACGGTGACTACTGTCATCATTAAGTGTTTCATTATTTCTCCAAACGTGTTTATTCATTTTTCCCTCTTTTGAATGTGTTGTATTTGTATGATAGAAAATAAGTGAAACCTGAGACGCGTAAGCTCCCAGGTTTTTTACTCTTTTAAATGCGTTTGAATCAGTTTTACAAGAAGGCGGTAGACAACTAGTGCCACCAAACCTCCCAAAGTGTTGGTCCATAAATCATCTAACTCAAAGACACGATTAGCATCAATGAGAAGATCTAGAATGACTTGTCCAACCTCAATCGTCAAAGACATGACAAAGGTCGCTAAAAGGACCTTTTTCCAAGACCTGAATCTTGGGTACAAGGCTAAAAGCCCTAAAATCAGCGGACTCAGCAAGAAAATGTTGGTCACATTTTGCCCAAGCACAAAGACAATCTCTTTAAGACTATCCAGCTGATAAAAGTTGGTCAAACTATTGAATGGGGTTAATAGGACCACTACACGACCAAAATGTTGAATACCAGGGGTTTCAACACCTTCAACTAGCCCGTACTGGGGTGTCCAACATAGGAGCACTAAACAAAGGAGATAAGCACAGACCAAAACTCGGCTTAGCTTTCTTCCTTTTGATGTTAGTTCTCCATCCTTATCTACCCAAGTCTTAAGCTGAAACATCTTACTTACCTTCTGATTTACCAGAAGCTTCTGCTACTGCCTTTTGACGGTCACGTTTCATAGTGTTTGAACGCAATTGTCCACAAGCTGCGTCGATATCTGTACCGTGCTCTTGACGAACCACGCAGTTGACTCCATTTTTCTTGAGCACATCGTAGAAGGCCGCCACACGTTCTTTCGTTGAACGGCTATATTGGTCGTGCTCTGATACTGGATTATATGGAATCAAGTTGATGTATGACAACTTACGGATTTTCTTAGTCAAATCAGCCAACTCTTGAGCATTTTCAGGATGGTCATTGACCTCATTAAGCATGATATACTCAAAAGTTACACGACGGTTGGTTGTCTGGATGTAATACTCGATAGCTTCAAAGAGTTTTTCAAGTGGGAACGAGCGGTTGATACGCATGATGCTTGAACGAAGGTCATTGTTAGGCGCGTGAAGTGATACGGCAAGGTTAACTTGAACACCTTCGTTAGCAAATTCCTTAATTTTTGGTGCCAAACCAGATGTTGACACGGTGATGTGACGCGCTCCAATGGCAAGACCATTGTCATTGTTAATGGTACGCAAGAAGCGAAGCACATTGTCATAGTTATCAAATGGCTCACCGATACCCATAACAACCACGTGGCTGACACGTTCACCGTCACCACGATCGTCAAAGTATTTTTGTACCAACATGATTTGCGCCACAATCTCACCAGCAGTCAAGTCACGTTGTTTCTTAATCAAACCACTGGCACAGAAAGTACAACCGATGTTACATCCAACCTGGGTTGTCACACAGACAGACAAACCATAGTGTTGACGCATCAAAACCGTCTCAATCAACATACCATCTGGCAATTCAAAAAGATATTTAACAGTACCATCTTTAGATTCTTGAACGATACGTTGTTTCAATGGGTTTACGCAGAAATTCTCATTCAATTTAGCAATGAAATCCTTTGAAATGTTGGTCATTTCTTCGAAAGATTGCACACGCTTCTTGTAGAGCCAATCCCAAATTTGTGTAGCACGGAATTTCTTTTCACCGTGTTCCATAGCCCAATCAATCAACTCGTCACGAGTAAGACCATAAATAGAAGGTTTGTAGCCTTCCATATTCTCTAACTTCTGACGTTTACGGCGTTCTGGTTTTGCTTGTGTTGTTACTTCTGACATAGTTTAATTTCCTTTTTTTCTGATTGTGAAATGCTGACCATCTGACTTGGTCTGGCTTTGTTTCTTCGATGGGGTGTTTTGACCTTTAGATTTTGGAGCTTGCTTCTGACTCTTCTTGAAGTTAGGCTTACGCTCACGACCACCGTCCTCGGATCTAGATTTGAACTTAGGACGACGCTTGATTTTCTCAAAGCTTGGGCCCTCTTGGTCCCTATCTCTTCGTTTGGACTTGTCTGGCTTTTGCTTCGCAGAAGCTTTTTGCCCCTTATTCTTTTGAGAAGCATTGCACTCTCTAGATTCCTGAGAGGCATTACGACGATTATTAGAACGACGGCGCTTGCGACGAGGCTCCGTCTCCTCTTCAAAGACGATTAACTGCGGCTCTTCATTTTTCAAAATAAAGTAGGCACAGCCAAAGGCACAGTATTCACGCAAATACTCAGACAATCGGCTAATGCGGTCTGTTTTACGCGTATTAGGGCGCTCGTCCTCGTAAAATCCCTTAAGGCGAAGCTGATCATTAGACCAGTCCCCAACGATATAATCATACTTGAGCATGATTTCAGAAAAACGTTGCCCAAAGCGGGTAGCGTCTAAAGCATCCTTGTGATTTTCAAGAACTGTAAACTGACAGGCATCTGATTTCAGAAGATCAGCCACATACACAAAGTCTGGCCCTGGATATTTATTATAATTAAACATTTCTGGCAAGATTTCTTTACGCATGTGCCATCCTTTCTGCTCTCTCTTATTTTCTATCCTGATGCTGTAATAATGTCTCTATATCTTATCCCAATTGGCACCATTTTTTCCTAAATACTTGGCCACAAGTTCCCTTAACAAATCTGGAAAAAGAAGAGTAACTTCCTTTTCCTTAATTGTAGGAAAGTAAGAAGCAAAGTAGTACTGGTCCACAAGGACCAAACTAAACTTCTCATTGGAATCTACAACCCTTCTATTATACAACAAATTACCGTTTTTGTAAGCAAAATTCCCCGTGATTACTTCACCAAATGTCTTCCCTCTAAATCCCATACCTTTAATAGCCTGATTTTTAAGGAGTTCAGCCTTAGTAAAAACTTCCTGACAGATTTCTTTGAGTTCTTGTCCTGTCACGACTAGACGTGCCATCCGCATCTGGTGAGGAAGGGCTTCTTGCAGGTCTGCCATGGTCACTTGAGGACCTAGTGTTTTCATGATAAGTCCAGTATTTAAAAGCGTTAACTGGCTATGAGTCTCCTGACAAACAGCCTGTAAAACCAATTGACAGGTCTCATCAAAATCTAGTTCTCGACCTAGATTAGCTACCTTTTTCTGAGCTAAACGACGATGGCCTTCCTCACGCATAGCCTTGATAAAGGCTTCGTCCTCCTTGTCTAAATCCAAGATGTAGGACTTGGTGGGAATAGCCTCGACCTGACATTCTATCAATCGCTCATTTTCCACAGTAAGGTCAATACAGCCAAGATAATAACCATATCTGTCAGCAGCTGCTAAATAGGTTTCATTGACTAATTTACCCTCTTCAAAAAGGTGATGTGTGTGGCTCCCAATGACAAGGTTTACCTGTGGATAAGTCTCTGCAATCTGCTCATCATAACGTACACCTAGGTGGCTAAGAACGACAACTATATCTGCATCCCTTACCTCAGGACGAGCCAAATCCTCTTCCAACCGAGCCATAGGCTCTAACACCTGCCAACCGTTGGGAGCATAGGTGATGTAATATGGGAAGGTATAGGCTAAGAAAGCAATGTTTGTACCTGCCTTAGTTTTGTGGATAAAATAGGGCTTAGCCCATTCAGGTTGTCTTCCCTCATCCTTGAGATTTCCTATGATAGGCTGAAACTTAGCCTGCTCATAAAGACAGTCTAGCTCCTCCTTGGCCAGACCAATCCCCTCATTATTTCCAATAGTCGCATAGTCTATCCCCAACTCATTCATCAGGGCTACATTAAAACGCCCAGCGGTCGCATCAGACAAGGGATGGGACTTATCCACATTGTCCCCAAGATCTACCTTAATCAGCTCTCTATCCGTCTGACTCAAATCATCCACAGCGCGCTTGAGTTGTGGATACTGTTCAAAATGAGAGTGTAAATCATTGATATGAAGAATTCGAATCTTGTCTTTCATGACTCCTATTGTAGCACTTTTGCTATAAAAAAACTTGACAATCATTCTGCCAAGTTTTTACATGTGAGACGATGCTTCTTGCTATCCAATTTTTTAATAACTGAAAGGCTTATGATTAATGATGAATTTTAGTATAGAGAAGGACTACGAAACCTGCAACTCCTAAAACATCTATCATTGTAATTAACCAATAATGAGGGACACACAACTGATAGCAACCTGCTAGAATGAAACACACACAAATGAGAATGCTCGGATCATTTTGTTTCTTCAAATTTCTAACTAAACTCCGCAAAATGTAGCCATTCCAAGGCCAGCTCCTGACCATGCCCCAAATGCTCCACCTGAAACAGTCCCAACAATTGGAAATGTAACAGTTCCAACTGATGTTCCAGTCAAAAATCCAAGCCCAGCAGATCCAGCAGTCCCAGCTACACAACCAATCACACCCCCACCTTCGATAATAGAAAGATCTTCGGAATTAAGTGAATTAAAATTGTTAATGATTTGTGTTGTCATAGTAACAACCTCCTTTAAAATATTTTTTTAGCCTTTTCTCAAAAGCTATGATTGTATTATAGATAGAAAGCCAACAAAAAAGTAGTGACATTAATGTCACCACTTGATTTTGAGAGTTGATTCAGCTTAGGACTTCCAAATTATTTTATTTTTAAAGGAATAACAACTAGCACCACAAATTGATTTGACTGTATATTAATATTCAGATGTCCTTTCAGTTTCATGATTCTATCATAACTACTTTTTATTCCTAGACCACGTCTATTAGGTAATTTTATAGATTTCATTCTGTCGTAATTGATATCTATTTCAGAAGTAAGTATAGGATTCGCCACTTTAAAGACTAATTTATTATTCTTAAAACGTAATACTATTTCAATTGGATTCGTTAATCCATTACGTTCAACCTCCTCTATTGCATTGTCGATAATATTTCCGAGAATAGCGCAAGAATCTATAGCAATCGAACTTATATCTAAGTTATAGGGAATTTGTAAATCTAAATGAAACTGGACTCCATCTTTTTTCATTTTAGATATTTTTTGATTTAATATAGCGTCAATTGGTATACATCCTGTAATCTTGCGATTAAAAACCTCCTGTCCCAGTATCTCTCGAGTTATTGCTTTGATGTTTTCAAAATCATTACTATCTGCATAAAAATCTATTGAGGAAACAATATTTTTTAAATCATGTCTGAGAATTGCTAATTCTTCTTCTTGTTGAATGATTTCACTGGTCATGCTATTTTCATCAAAAGAAATTTTGCCTTTGATAATATTATAATTTTTTTCACTCAAATAATTGTAAAGCACAATTATAACAATGTTTATCAATAATAAATAACTATCAAATATCAAAACTCGACTTAAAGGTAGTGACATCTTATATAACAGTAAAATAATAGACAAAAATGGAGGCAACGATAAGATACCGTATTCTATTTTGTTCAGCTCAAATAGATTATCTATTTTAAAGTGTTTTAATCCTAACACAAATAAAAGCGTTAACAACATCAAAAAGAATTGGGCGAAAAAAATTACGATTTCTTTAGTTTGTTGAACTTGATGTAATAGCAATATTGCTATATCTTCTTGAATCAAAAACCAAAAAATCAGGAATAAATAATGAAATACCTTTTTCATAACATCTCCCGATAAAAAGAGGAAAAGAATCAGGAAAGTTAATAGCAAAGATAAGATTTTAAAATCTAACAATGTATTATGATTTATTGTTATTGATGTGTGGCCAATAAAATAAACAAATAAGATCAAACAATAAAACTTGCTTTTGGAAATTCTGATCACAAAAAAGTGTTGTAAATAAAACCAAACAACAAAACTTTGGAATAAAAAAAGAGAGAGCAGCCCCACTGATTTATATACATCAATCATAAACCGAAACTCCTCTCAATAAAATGGCTATATGCTGTTCTCACGGCTTTCTTACGACTTCTACTAATAGCAATACAATTACCATTTATCATAGTTACATCATTCTGATTAAATGAGGATATATGGTTTAAATTAATCATTGTTCCACTATTAACCCTAACAAAATGAGTTGAAGGTAATTCTTTTTCAATTGCTGATATCCTCCCGTAAAACGATGTATCACTACCACTAACTAATTCAAGGTGGATTTTCCTTCCAAACTCAGAATATAGACACACAATATTATCTAAGCTTATTTGGAAATGTTCCGTACCTATCTGATAAAACATAAATTTTTGTTTTGCAGTTAATTCCACCAGAACATCCCTGAGAACCTCTCTCAATTTTTCAATAGATACAGGTTTTATTAGATAACGAAATGGAGAGACTTCAAAACTTTCTAAAGCATATTGCTCATAGCTTGTGACATAAATGAGTATAAAGTTTTTATCAATATTTCTCAATAACTTAGCAGTCTCTATACCATTTAGACCCTCCATCTCAATATCTAAAAATATCAAATGATAGTTGTCAATTTGTCCACTCATGGTATTTACCAGACGGTCTCCTTTGTAATAGCCATCAATTTCATATTGAACATTGATTTCATCAAAATATTCTGAAATATGAGTTTCTAAATTACTCACTTGTAAGCTATCATCATCACAAATTGCTACTTTATACATCTGTCTCTATAAATTCCTTTTTCTAATATTATATCATTCAAAACGCCTTACTTTCAAACCCTTTCACGGTAGCAATCAATAACAGTATACAAAGCAAAAAATAACTTAGTAAATGAATTAGAGATAATCCAATTGTAAAGTGATAATTAGGCACAACAAAAAAATATCCAGGAATAAATTTAGAAATCATAGTAATATTTGATAGAAGTTGACATAAAAAGTAAACACCTAGACTTGCAAACGAAGCCATTATTGCCGAAATATTTAGTGATAGATAAAAAGCAATGCTAGCAAGCAAAATAATAAATCCTAAATTCACTAAACTAACTACTATTGATTGTACATTTGTAGCATGTAGCTCCCAAAAACGTGTATAACCGAACTCAGTATGAGATATAAAGCAAATATAAGTGACTAACGACGTCAAGCAATTTAAGATATATAAAAATAATATTGATAGGATAACAACAATATACTTAGAGACTATCAATATTTTCTTACTAGTGACTCTATTTACCTCTAATAAAATTTGTCCTCCTTGAATCTCTCCTCCTAAAATAAAGGAAGAAGTATATAAAATTAATAATAACGGGATAGTTAATATTAATAAAAATGTCCACATCGTGGTGATAAAGGTAACTAAATCTAATTTAGCCCCTATTTTTACAAAGTCCCAATGTAAAAAGGCACCAAAACCATAAATCAAAGACCACAATGATAGTATAGCTAATATAATAAAATTTTTCCGTTTCAATAATTTATATAGTTCTGCTAAAACGATTGATTGCATTTTTTACCCCCTAAATAATTCTTCAATAGAGTCACTCACCGTGATTTCTTTTATCTCACAATTATATTTATAAATGAGCTTCAGGATCGAATTCAATAACATCATATCATGTGGTAAGATTATCTGACCTTCTTTTAGGGTAACTAATTTACTAAGACTTTGTTCCAACTCCGGCACTGCATATTCTAAAGTAATAATTATTTTATTTTTTCCTAGTTTAGTATGTGTTTCAATACTCTTTCCATTTATAAATAGGAAATAATCACAAATTTCTTCAATTTCATGTAACTGATGTGATGAGATTAATATTGTAACCCCTTTTTCACGACGTAACTTCACAATATAGTCTAAAAGAACTCTAACTCCTGCAGGATCTAAACCCACAAAAGGTTCATCTAGAATCAGAAACTCAGGGTCATCTAACAAGGCCAATGCCAAACCCAATCTCTGCTTCATGCCAAACGAGTAAGATTTTACTAGTTTTTTGCTACTATCTAAACCCACAAATTTTAACAACTTATTAATCCGTTTATCTAGTCCACTCTTATCAAATGATGAAGAATACATAGAGAATAATTTCAAATTATCATATGCAGAAAAATCTTCAAATAATTTACAATCTAGAAGAAAACCGATTTTATTTAAACTATTTCTTTTAGTATTATATTCTGAATCCCCTTTAAATTGAATTTTACCTTTTGTGCGTGGAGTAAGTCCTAAGATCATCTTCATTAAAGTAGTCTTTCCACAGCCATTCTTCCCAATTAAGCCAACAATGTCACCTCTTTGAATTTCGAAATTGAGATTGGTTAATACCTCTTGTTTTCCAAATGATTTATTCAAATGACAGACTCGTAATATTGTATTCATGGTGATTACCTCCATCAGTTGCAGTATACATTAAAAAATCATTGAATTTATCAAAAGTTTCAAGTAATAATTCATACTTGTCTTTTGCAATAATTTTACCTTTTTCCATAAAAGTTATAGAATCAAATCTTTTTAAAAATGGCTTTAATAAAGCTATTTAAAATGTGTCAACTATTATTAATAAGGCATTCTATATGTTTTTAGTTTAGCTTAAAATATCAAAATCAACTTTCTTTTGTATCATTTTGTTGTTTTTTTTGTAGTAAATAGTAAAAAACTATTTATTCATTACATTTTCAGTTCTTAAGACAGCCAATTATTTTGCGAGTGTAGTGAGCATATACTGAGACTTGACGCTGTGATAATGACGCCTAAAACTTTGTAGTCATAAGCGTTGGGAAGTTTTGAGACCTTAGGCTCAAAAGAAAAATTTATCTTCAAACTAAATAAGCTCTTTTGAGTTTCCAAAAAGGTTTGATAATAATCAAAAAAGCTGAAACACTTTGGTTTCAACCTCTTGAATTTTTAAATTAAAATTTGCTTTCACCTAAAAGCCTGAGCCTAGAAACTTTGCTTCTTAGCTTTACGCTCAGCACGCCCCTTAGCACGGTTAGCCGCACGGCGCTCACGTTTGCGTTTTTCATCAACCTTCCACTGAATTTTCTTCTTGTAGCCAGGCTTGATTTTTTTCTTTTTCTTCTTAACCAAACCGATCATTTCCGTATCAAGTTTTTGATAGGCTTTTTCACGGTTGGCACGACGGTCACGGTCATAGGTATCTTGAAACTCGCCGTCCTTATAGACTTTAGGGTCAAAGGTAATCCCCATCTTTTCAAGCTCACGAATATCTGAGTCGTCACTTGGTTGATAAAGGGTAATGGCTGTTCCTGACAAACCATTACGTCCTGTACGCCCCACACGGTGAACAAAGAAGGACAAGTCTTGAGGGATAGCATCATTGATAACATGGCTAACCCCTTCAATATCAATCCCACGCGCTGCAAGGTCAGTCGCTACAATGTACTCAAAATCAAGCTTCTTGACTTGATTCATGATACGCTTACGCTCACGTGGTGGAATACCTCCATGAATTTTGGCAACCTTAAGACCATTTGACACTAGGTAGCTGTGCAAATCGTCTGCACGTTCCTTGGTATTAACGAAAATCATTGCCAGGTATGGTTGCATCCCCTTAAGCATCTCAAGAATCTGTTCATTCTTGTTGCGACCCTTAGTAGATACCAACCAGTTATCAATGGTATCAGCAATAACTGTTGAAGTTTTGATTTGTTCCATGACGGGATTGGTCAAATACTTCTTCAAGAATGGCTGTAATTTTTGAGGAATGGTTGCTGAGAAGACCAAAATTTGCACTTCTTTAGGAAGGCTTGCCGCAATCTTGTCCACAGTATCCAAGAATCCCATGTCCATGGTCATATCAGCTTCGTCAACAACAAAGGTATGGGCCTTGTGGATAGCCAAGTCACCAGACTTAACTAGGTCATAGATACGCCCTGGTGTACCGATAACAATATGAGGTTGGGCTACCTTGAGTTTCTCAATCTGACGTTGCTTGTCTGTACCACCCACATAGTTAACAACACGAATTTCTGTATCAGAGTGTTTAGCAATCTGTTTTGTCGCTTGGTAAATCTGTGTCGCCAATTCACGTGATGGCGCTGTGATAACAACTTGAACATCTCCACTCTTTGGATTGAGTTTCTCAAAAATTGGCAAAAGGAAGGTATGTGTCTTCCCTAAACCCGTCTTTGATTCACCAACCAAATCACGACCTGAACGGACTACAGGAATCAATTTCTGTTGAACAGGTGTTGGCTCCTTAAACTTAATCTCGTCAAGAGCCTCCTGAATAAATGTTTTAAAATTAAAATCTTTAAATGACATGTTTATTTACTTCTTTTCTATCTAGTCTATCCCTATCATTATAACAAAAAAAGAGCATTTCTGCTCCTTTCATTTATTTCATAACGTTTCCAAGAACCATCCAAAGGGTAATGGCACTTGCAAGTGCTCCAACGGTCCAAAGGAAAGCATCAACCTTCCACTCTGACCATTTGTCACCCTTACCTGAAAGACCACCCAATTCTAGGTGATGGTGGAATGGTGTCATACGGAAAATACGACGACCTTCTCCATACTTACGCTTAGTGTATTTGAAATAGCTGACCTGTAGCATGACAGAAGCTGTCTCAAAGACATAAACCACACCAATCAAGAGTAGGGTCCACTCTACACGTAAGGCAATAGAGATAACTGCAAGCATAGCTCCAAGTGACAAGGAACCAACATCTCCCATAAAGACCTTGGCTGGCTTGTGGTTAAAGACGAAGAAGCCAAGAAGAGCACCAATCATAGTGATAATGATGGTCAAGATAGCGAACTCACCCTTGACAAAAGCGATAATCCCATAGGCAATCAAGCTGATAACCACAGAGATAGAAGCTAAACCATCAATACCATCTGTCAAGTTCACAGCATTTGAGAAACCAACAATCCAGAATAGGACAAAGAGAACATAGAAGACACCGAGATGAATGGTTAATCCACCAATAACTAAGCTATCTGTCCCACTAGGGAGTACGTGGATAAAGTAGAAAAGCAAACCCGCAATAATCTGCAAGGCCATCTTTTGCCAAGGTTTAAGTCCCTCATTGATTTGACGGAAAATCTTAAGGAAATCATCAAGGAAACCAATGATTCCATAAATCAAAATGACAAAGAGAATCCCCGCTGTGGCACCATAGGCTTGGTGTCCCTCGCTAAAGACGTGGAAGTTGAAAATCAAGCTAACCAAGATGGCAACCACTAGGAAGACTGTCCCTCCCATAGTTGGCGTCCCAGCCTTAGCCAAATGCTGCTTCACATCTTCATGCATTTGTTGGCCACCGATTTTCTTGATTTTGTAGTAAGTAATAAAGTGAGGCATGGCGAGCACCGTCAACACAAAGGCGGCCACGCCTGCTATCAGACTCATAGTCATCTTAGTCTCCTAAAGTAATGGTAATCTTCTTGGTTTTAGACAGGGCTTTTCCTGCCGCAACACTTTGTTTGGTAACAGTCCCTGACTTGCTACCCTTGTAAGTAATTTTAATGCCTTTCCATTTAGCAAAGGTTTCAACGTTCTTCTTGGTCCAACCATACATGTCTGGAAGTTCTGTGAAGTCATTGGTCATGATAAGAATCTGTTCATTAGCCTTAATATTGGCTTTGGCATCTACAGAAACCTTCTCAATCTTATCACCAACACCCAAAACAATCGGATGAATCAAGTTTTGACGAAGGGTGTTAGCTGTCTCACCTGGACGCTTACCGATAATATCGCCAGTTTGATAGCTCGTTTCTTCGGTCTTTTCACTACCTTCAGAAACAGAAGTATCTAGGGTGTCGCCCATAGACATGGCTTCTTCCAAAACCGGGTTAACCACAGTCGCATAGAAATTATTATCCCAGGTCTTAGGCTCTTGAACAGTCACATACATGATGTATTCTGGATCATCTGCAGGAACCATGGCCACAACTGAGTTGAGAGTTTCATTAGCCCCATCTTTGTAAGTCCCAGTCTTTTCATCGGCAACTTGAGCCGTTCCTGACTTAACTGAAACGTCATAATTGCCGACCTGGATAATCGGTGAACCTTCAGATTTATTGTAAAGAGTACCGAACTCTGGGTCTGTGCCAACAGAAATCATATAATTACGAGTTTCAGAGGCGGCCTGCTTAGAAACTGGCTTGCCGATAACTTCTTTCTTAGCTGTACGGACAGTACCTTGGTTAACATCAGCAACCTGTTTAATAAACTGAGGTTCCAGCATAATACCTTTGTTAGAAATTGCGGTAAAGGCTCGAAGCATTTGTACCTGAGTCACTGAAATCCCTTGTCCAAAAGACGATTGAGCGATATTAACAGAGTTTCGAGAGACAACACCAGAAGACTCACCTACCATACCAAAGCGAGTTGGAAGACCAAATTTGTAGAGAGAAAGGTAGTTAGACCAGACTTTGTCCCCCATCTCTTGTTCCAAAATGGTCATACCAACGTTACTTGAATAGGAGAACCCTTGGGCAAATGACATGTTTTGACCTGTTGAGATACCTTCATTGATTGACCAGTCATTGATTTCAACGTCGTCAACCTTAATACCGTTGGCATTACTATAGGTCGCATTCGGGTTGAAGCTTCCATTGTTAATAGCAGCTGACAAGAGCATGACCTTCATGGTTGATCCAGGCTCATACTGGGCTTCGTAAAGACGGTTAACCCAGTCATAGTTCTTCTTAGCCTGTCCCTCAAGGGTATCAGAATTATAGGTCGGACGTTGTGTCGTTGCAAGGATCTCACCTGTCTTAGCATTAACAACTGTCGCTGAAGCATTTACCCCTTTTGTCTGCTCCATAAAGGTATCCATCTGCGTTTCTAGGAAGGTTTGAAGAGGCGCTGACAAGGTTGTATAGATGTTCTTACCATCGATAGCTTCCTTGGTAATGGTTTCCGTACCTAGAAGCGTATTACCGTTTTTATCCTTCTCATAGATGGCTTCACCATCTGTCCCTGTCAAAAGGCTATTAAGCGAACGCTCCAAACCAGTTTGGCCAATCAAAGAATAAGAGCCGTCTTTTTTATTTTCAACAGCTTCGGCACGACCAAGAAACTCTGATGCGAAGGTCCCATTAGGGTACATACGTGACGTTGTTGCTTCAAAGGCCATCCCCTTAATTCCCGCATCTTTAAAGGCTTTTTCTAGCTCTTCTTTAACAGAGTAGGTAATTCCCTTCCCCTTTAGTCCAAAGGAAACCTGATAGGCACCCTTGGTACGTAATTGGGCCAAGGCAGCACTCTTTTCAATTCCTAGCTTATCCTTTAAAATATCGGCAACCTTGTCAAACTGACTATCTTGGACATAGAGTTTTTCTTGAGTCGCTGACACATAGCTGGTAGACACGATTGCGTAAATGGCATAACTGGTTGAATCCTCAGCCAAAACATTTCCATTTCGGTCGTAAATCGTACCACGCTTAGCAGCCACTGTGGTCTTAGTGTTATAAGACTTAGCAGCCTGGGTCGACAAATCGACACCAAACTTACTGTCTGTCCCGATAATCACCACAAAGTTGATAATAAAGACGAAAAAGATAAAGATACTAAGAACCATAAGGTTCTGACCAACGTGCTGTCGGTTCTGGGCTGGCTTTCGCCTATCCCTAACGACATAGTTTAGAAATAAATGTTTAAGTTTTCTTAATCTGTTCATTGGCTATTTCACACTCTTAATACTATCGTTATTAATAGACAGGCCTGCCTTATTAGCAATCTCTTTAATACGGTCAGAGTTAGTCAACTCATTAACCGCCTGCTTAGCATTATTAAGCTCTGTTTTTTCATCGCTAATCTTGCTATTAAGGTCTGTGATTTGTTGCTTGATAGCCTGATTACGCCCTTGTAAAAATACAACAGCGATACTCATCACAATAGCTGTCAAAACAATTGCCGAATAGAAGGCCTTTTCCATACGCGTCATAAAACGAATATGGTTTCTAATGGCTCTATTAACAATCTGATGTTCCTTATTTCCCATAATTATTTCCTGATTTTTTTAGCCACACGCAATTTAGCAGAATGCGAGCGGTTATTAGCTTCTAATTCTTCCTGACTAGGTAGGATTGGCTTACGATTAACTAAGGCTACCTTAGGTTGGAGGTCTTCAGGAATAAAGGGTAAACCTTTAGGCACATCTACCGTACTGGCTTCCTTGAAAAGCTGTTTAGTCAATCGATCCTCCAAAGAATGGAAGGTAATGACCGAAATACGACCATCTACAGCAAGTAAATCCAAGGCCTCTTGAATAGACTCATCCGCAGCACCAAGCTCATCATTCACTTCGATGCGAATAGCTTGGAAAATTTGCTTAGCTGGATGGCCCTTCTTCTTCAATTCCTTAGCAGGCTTAGCTGATTTAATGATTTCCGCCAGTTCCGTCGTGGTCTCAATTGGTTTAACCTGACGAGCCCGTTCAATCTTACGTGCAATCTGTTTAGAGAACTTGTCCTCACCATACTTGAAGAAAATACGCACCAAATCGTTGTAAGGATAGGTATTGACCACATCATAAGCGGTCAAGCTCGCCTCCTCATTCATGCGCATATCCAGCTTGGCATCCTGTTTATAGGAGAAACCACGCTCACGCTCATCCAACTGTGGGCTAGAGACACCCAAGTCATAGAGAATGCCATCAATTTCAGACACCCCCAAGGCTTCAAGATTGGACTTGAGATTACGGAAATTATCCTTGATGAAAGTCACCATACCCTTATCAATATAGTCCTTAAGACGCACTTGAGCATTATCAATAGCCTTTTGATCCTGATCAAAGCAGTACAAATGACCCTTTTCAGATAATTGCGACAAAAGATAAGACGAATGTCCTGCGCCACCCAAGGTCGCATCAACATAGATGCCATCGGGCTTGATATCAAGCATATCAACAGTTTCGTGTAAAAGAACGGTTACATGGTGAAATTCATTAGTCATAACTTTTATTATAGCACAAGAATAGAGAAATTGTCTCGTTCTGTAAGTATACAGGATAGTAAAAGAGCCAGATCCAAGGCCTGACTCTTTAGTTGCTATACCGTTTGATAAGATTAATCCACTCTGTAAAAATAGCTTTCCTCAGATGGTACTCCATTCGTCGCTAGGATACGATCCTTACTGTTATCTCCCACATCACTACCATCGCTAATTCCTTTAGGGCAAAGCTGAATTGGTGTGTTCCCTACTTGACTAGAATCAACATAAGTTAGGGTATATATGCCAGACACATATTGATTTGATGAGACTTTGTCAATAGGGTAAGTAGATCCCCAGAGTTCTAACTGTCCATCTGAAGTAATGATAATGGTCTTTCCATTTGAAGACTTCCATGTTCCTACAGTTAATTTGTAGTTGCGATTTTTGAGATCATAAGGCTCAAGAGCTGTTGAGCTTGTTTGAGAATTAGCATAAGTCACAACGAAAGAATTAAGTGAGGCATCTGTTTGGTTGTTGGCCACAGCAGTTTGGTACTTACTAATGATGCTATCATAGGCAGAGGTATCTACCTTTTTCTCTTGACTAGAGATTGAACTCGTACTTGTGCTAGAACTCTCACTGCTACTTGATTGTGACTGCTCTACTGATGAAGATGAAGTCGGGGGAAGTCAAGCCATTTGCTGATTTGAACAAACTGCTAATAGGACTAAACTAGATAGTCCTGTCACTAATGCTAAAATTTCTAATCCTAAATTCCTTTTCTCTAACTCTTATTCTGTTGTCCCAGAGCTGACATCTGCACTGTATGCAGGAGCTGTATAGCTTGAGGCATCACTATGTGATTCTGTAAAAGTTGTTGGTGGCACATAGTTATACTGGGGCGCTTGATAAGTCTCTTGTGCTGAAGATGGTGTTGGGGCTGATACTACCGCAGGAGTAGAACTTGCCTCTGTCTGACTAGCTACCGTTGAGCTTGCTGACGACGATTCGCTCGAAGACTCACTTGACGTTGAAGAAGATGACGAAGAGCTTGAGCTAGATGCCTTGGGCTTGCTTGACGATGACTGCTTAGTACCAACCTTTACTTGGACCTTAGCATGATTGTGTGCCGGCTGCAAAAAGACAATAGCCAGAGCCAAAAGTATAGCTGGTAGGGTAAATGTCAAAATAAGGTAACGTTTTTCTTTTAAATTACGAAGTAGTTTCATAGAGTATTCACATTTCTTAAATATATTTTTAGTATCAATTAGTCTCAGATAAGATTATATCAGAAATATTAAAATGTGCAACATTAACATAAAGCTTTTTTGACATCAGAAAAACCAACTCAATGAGTTGGTTGATTGTCATTATTGCTGTGGATTATTGAAGTTATTGAATGGATATTCCACTTTAGTTGGTTTACATAGCAAAACAATTAGGATAATCCAACCTACAAATGGGATAAATGCAACAAAAATATACGGCCAATTGTAGCCAGCATCACGCAAACGACGAACCGTTAGAGCAATACCAGGTAAACACGCAGCAATACCATAGGCAAAAAAGATAAGTAGGAGGATAAGTGAAATAACAGCCAAAAAGCTTGAATCAGTTGCAGCTGCAAGTCCTCCAAATACTGCTTGGAGCAAAAAATAAGCAAAGGTAATCAATACATTTACCAAATATACAAACCAATAATCTGAACGTGTTGAACGACCCTCAAAATCTACATAGCCCTTCCAAAACTTCTTATAAGCTTCGATCATAATAAAATCTCCTCATTTTTTGATACTTCTACTATACCAAAAGACCAATCTTCTGGCAAATCGACTAAAAAACATCCTAAGGAGGCTGTTAAGTAACTATCATTGCTGAAGATTATTAAAATTGTTGAAAGGAAATTCTACTTTTGTTGGTTGACAACACAAAACCAAAAGTACGATATCACCTATAAAAGAGGCAAAACGTAGGAAAATCAATGCCCAATGAAAACCGGCATCACGTAAGCGACGGACCTGAAGGGCAATAGAGGGGATAAAGCTAGCGAAAAAATATGTCATTACAAGCAGATACAGTAAGTTAAGAATAACATGATAATGACTATCGGGACTATCAAAAACAATTACAACTATAACTATACTAAATAAAATGATAGTTACTATAGTATTTGCTAGAACTGCTAACCAATAATCTGAACGTGTTGAACGTCCCTTAAAATCTACATAGCCCTTCCAAAATTTTTTGTAGGCTTCAATCATAATAAAATCCCCCTTTTTTATGATACCCCCAGTATAGCAGAAGCTTTATACTCTAGCAAATAGACCAAAAAAGCCCCATGAGGAGCTTTTTTGTTTATTCTCTAATTTGTCCTTGGCCATTAATATAGAACTTGGTTGAGGTTAGAGCCTCAAGTCCCATTGGGCCACGAGCATGCATTTTCTGGGTTGAGATTCCGATTTCAGCACCCAATCCAAAGACGAAGCCGTCTGTGAAGCGGGTTGAGGCATTAACATAGACCGCTGCAGCGTCTACGTCGTCTTGGAATTGCTCAGCACGACTGATATCCTGAGTCACAATAGCCTCTGAATGCGATGTCGTGTAAGTATTAATCCAATCAATGGCCTCATCAAGGCTATCTACTACTTTAACAGACATGATATAGTCAAGAAACTCTGTCGCAAAATCTTCTGGAGAAGCTGATACAGCTTTTTCCATAAGTTTCAAAGCCGTTTCATCCGCACGGAACTCAACAGCCTGAACTTTTGAAATAGCTTTTTCTAAATGAGGCAAGAAGTCTTCCGCAATATCAGCATGAACGACGAGAGATTCTGCAGCATTACAAACACTTGGTCGTTGGGTTTTGGCATTGATGACAATCTGTGTCGCCATATCTAAGTCAGCATATTTATCCACATAAATATGACAGTTACCAACACCCGTTTCGATGACAGGAACCTTGGCTTTTTCTTTAACCGTTTGGATGAGACGGGCGCCACCACGAGGAATGAGCAAGTCTACATACTTGGTCGCCGCCATGAGTTCCTCTGCTACCTCATGAGAGGTGTCTTCAACTAGCTGAACAGCATTTGCTGTGATACCTGCATTTTCCAAAGCCTTACGGGCTACTGTAACCAAGGCCTTGTTGGAATTGATGGCATCACGACCTCCACGGAGAATGATGGCATTATTGGTTTTAAAGGCAAGGCTAAAGGCATCGATTGAGACATTGGGACGGCTCTCAAAAATCATAGCAATAACACCCATAGGAACACGCTTTTGAACGATTTTGAGACCATCCAGATTCGTATAGCCACGAACCACTTGACCGATTGGGTCCTGAAGATCTGCCACCTGACGGACACCCTCAGCAATCCCTGCGATACGGTCTTCCGTTAAGAGCAAACGATCTTGCATAATCTCTGAAATACCATTTTCCTTGGCATTTGCCATATCCTTAGCATTTTCAGTGATAATATAGGCACTCTCAGCTACTAGAGCTTTAGCTACCTGATTTAGAAGGTCGTTTTTAGCTGCTGTTGATAATTTAGCAATCTGACGACCTGCCACCTTGGCCTGTTGGCCTAGTGTATCGATATATGTCATCTTAGCCCTCCTGTTTAAAGAGTGTACCAATCTTGGCTCCTTCTAGGACACGAAGGATGTCACGTGGATTTTCACCATTCATCAAAACCATTTGGCTATGATTTTCAAAAACCATCTGGGCGGATTTAATCTTACTCATCATACCACCCGTACCAAATTTACTACCGGCACCACCAGCTGAGGCCAGAATTCCCTCGGTAATCTCTGGGACATAGCTACGAAGGGTCGCATCCTCATAAACATTTGGGTTCTTATCAAAGAGCCCATCAATATCTGACAGCATGATAAGTAGGTCTGCACCAACAATCTTAGCAACGATAGCAGACAAGCGGTCATTGTCTCCAAACTTAGTCGCATGGTCCATTTCATCTACGCTGACAGCGTCATTTTCATTAACAACCGGGACAACCCCAAGCTCGAAGAGGCTCTCAAAGGCATTGATGGCATTGGCCAAACTCTCAGGATACTCAACCACATCACGCGTCAAAAGCAACTGAGATATCTTGGTCTGGTAATGTGAAAAGACCTGCGAATAAAGGCTCATCATAGCCACCTGCCCTACACTTGAGACAGCCTGTTGCTTACCAACTTCTGCTGGGCGTTTCTCAAGGTCTAGAACATTTAGACCAAAGCCCATGGCACCAGAGGATACGAGGACAACCTCAATTCCCTTATTATGCAAGCTAGAAATGACAAAAGCTAATTGATCGATTTTTTCAAGATTAATTTTCCCTGATGGTAAAACCAGAGAACTAGTCCCGATTTTGATAACCAGGCGTTTTACTGAGTCAAAATTTCGTTTCATGTTTATGATTATACACTAAATTCAGGTATTTTGACATATATAATGCATAAGTTTACATATTAAGGATTTTCAGTAAAAAAGAATCCCTCCAATCGGAGAGACTCTTTAAACAGTTTGTACTAGGCAAAAAACATGGCTCTAATACGTTTCCAACGTCTGCGATCAACAAAGATATAAACGATTAGTACAACTAAAGCTATAAGCCCAGATACTATAGCATTGACTACTAGGGCAATCCAGAACTTACTTGCAAAGAAGACAATACCTCCTAGCAAGGCAGCGATGAAAATTGTAAGAATAAAGATACCCATATAGAGCCACTGTCCGCCACCTCGATTGAAGAGCTGGGTAACTTCCTGCCAATTCACTTCCAACAATTTAAGGTCACGTTCAAAGTAATAGCCACCTACAAGATAGGTTGTTACGAGAAAACCAAGAGTGAAACTTGCCACCAAAATAAGATGGAGATGAGCCAAGAATATTAAACCAAGTCCTCCTAATAAGAGGGAAACACCGACTTGCAAGCTATAGAAAAGCCAAAACTTTTGACGAAGATAGTCACCCGTATTGATTGGTAGGCTACGAATAAAGTCAAAGTTTGTCCCCTCTAAGGATGTTGCTACACCAAGAAAACTTGTTGGTTGAGCTGAAAAGAAACCAAAGGCAATTCCGACCAAAAGCAGGAGTCCGAAATAGTCTGGACCCAGATCTTTCAAAAATACCGCACCCCCACCTAACATGATCATATATAAGACTGGTACCACATAGGTATTGATAATGAGGGTTGAATTTCCCAAAGTAGATAAATGATGGCGAATCAAGACCTGTCTTTGGCTTCGAGTAACAGCTTTGGCCTGAGGCTTTCTAGCCTTTTGGTTATAAATGGCTTCGTGGAAATAACGAGGCATTCTGACCTTATAAAACCAAAAGCCCAAGATAAGCACTAAGATAAGAGGAAGATAGAAATTTAGCAGGGCCTCTGGAGATAGAGGGGCAGCTACGACATCATAGTAACCTCTTAGATAAGGAAGCAAGGGAAAATTGGCTTGTCCAGCACCATCAACATAGCCTTTAATAAAACCAACCATCATAATAGGCAACATAATCAATAGGGTTGACAGGGTCATCAAAATGGTTGAATAGAGCTTTTTATGAGAACTGCGAACAATCAGCGTTCCAATACTATTAGACAGAATCACTGAAAAAACGAGATTGATAAAGAGAGAAACGATAAAGGTCAGAAGCCCGACGACTATCCCCAATGGGCCAATAAATTGCCAGTAAGCTAGGATAAGAAGACTAAGGATAGGCACCATGAAGGTCATCCCGACCATAGAACCTGACAAGGTCTTGGCCAAAAAAACTTCCGCTGGCTTCAAGGGAAGAGGCAGATAAGCCTTGCTATCCTTACTGTCATAAAAGGTACTATAAAGAGCCGTGAAGGTCTGGAGAAGCCCCATGATTGAAAATGTCAAGAGATATAGGGTTAAGACTCCAGGATTGGCCTTATAATCGACACCTACAAAAAGATAGCTATAGACAACCGTAAAAACAACTAGAATCAAGAGTTGTTGTCTAAGCATGGCATTAACGATGGAGAAATTGGCTTTTTTCTTTTTCTCCTGACGTTTCTGTAGGTTAGTTACTGCTTGAGGATTAGCGTAGAGGAGATTGATTTTAAAAAGCTCCCAAACATGGTTCCAGTTCATGACTATACCTCCTCAATCTTACGTCCAGCCATTTCCAGATAAATAGTTTCCAAATCCTTGTCAGGGTACTGAGACTTCAGTTCAGCTAGAGACCCTTGGAAGATAAGTTTTCCTTTCTTCAAAATAGCAATACGATCACAGAGCTGCTCAGCTACACTTAAAACGTGGGTTGAGAAAAGGACACTATTACCTTCCTTGGCATGATGACGCATGGCTTCCTTCAAATCATAAGACGCCTGTGGATCCAGACCAGTCAGAGGCTCATCCAAAACCCAAATCTGTGGATTAACCAAAAGGGCACCGATGACAACAACCTTCTGACGCATACCGTGAGAGAAGGAAGAAATAAGGTTATAGCGACTTTCCGTTAGGTCAAAGGTAGCCATGAGATCAATCAAACGTTCCTCAACCTGACTAGCTTCCAAATCATAGATACGTGTCAAGAAGTACCAATAGTCATTGGCCGTCAAATTTAGGAATAGGTCCGGTGAATCTGGCACATAAGCGATTTTTTTCTTGATAGCATCACGATGTTGACTGAGGGCCATATCATCGACGTAAACTTCACCGTAGCTAGCTTCAATGATAGACGTCAAAATGGAAATGGTCGTGGTCTTACCAGCTCCATTGTGACCAATCAGCCCAAAAATCTCCCCATCTCGAATCTCGAGGTTAAGATCTGAGAGAGCATCTTTATCTTCATAACGTTTCGTTACGTGTTCAAAACGAATCATCTTTTATCCTTTCTTGAGAATCTATTTAACAATAGTCTCATTTTACACTTTATATTAGATTATAAATTAGAGTTATTACCTTGTTTTTTTTATGAACAATACTCTAATAATATCGGCAATAGATTTAGATAAGGCTATTTCGTTACCTTCTCATTTATTGTATCATTTCAAAGGTACAATTTCAAGAAAACGTTTGTAAAAACAAGACAATTTTGCATTCGGTCTTTGATAATGCTAAACTTATAGTATTTAAAACAAATAGGAGGAAAATCACAAGTGCCAACTGGAATTATCATCAACTCGCTATCTATTATTTTAGGAGGAATCGCTGGAGGTCTCTTTGGAGACTATCTCAGAGATGATTTCAAGGACAATCTTAACCTTATCTTTGGCCTAGCCTCTATGGTTATGGGGATTAGTGCTATTATGAATATGGTTAATATGCCTGCGGTTATCTTTGCGGTAGTTATCGGTACCATTATTGGACTGGCCCTAAAGTTTGGAAACCTCATCAACAAGGGAGCTGGGCTTATGGAAAAAGGCTTGTCCAAGATTACACCAAGCAAACAAACAGGGTTAGCTCACGATGAGTTTTATGCGCAGCTCTTAACGGTTATCGTCCTTTTCTGTGCGAGTGGTACAGGAATTTACGGGAGCCTTGAGTCTGGGATGACAGGCGATGCTTCCATCTTGATTTCCAAATCTATCCTAGATTTCTTTACGGCCATGATTTTCTCTTGTAGTCTAGGTTACATCGTCTCCATGATTGCCATTCCACAATTTATCGTTTTCTTCCTCCTCTTTGTGAGTGCTGGTTTCATTCTCCCTCTAACAACAAAAGCCATGATTGGAGACTTTAAGGCTTGCGGGGGCTTCCTCATGATTGCGACAGGTTTTCGTATTATGAAACTGCGTCAATTCCCAACAGCAGATATGATTCCAGCCATGATTCTGGTTATGCCTATTTCCTGGGCCTGGGTCAATTGGGTGGTGCCTTTGATTAGTTGACATTAGGATTAAACTAAACAAATACCGTCAGTCTAATGCTGGCGTTTTTTGTCTGTTTTTTAGCTGTTATAGACTTGGATTATTAAAAACTAGTAATGTTCGTGGTGTTGAATTCTAATTTTTCTAACCTTGTTTAGACTGAGATGAGTTTGTTATAATAACCCTTGTAGGACTAAGCAACCTACAAGATACTTTTTTTCATAACTATTTCCATCCTCTAATATTTTAACGAACTTACAATACTGATGGAAATCTATCAGAAAAGACTGGTGTGTGCACACTGGTCTTTTTTGGTGGGATTGAGACACAAAAAAACCACTCTTTCACTATGAAAGAATGGTTATGCTATAGCTTATACTTCTACAACTTCCAAGTTTTTTCCACCTAGGAGAATAAGGTATTTATCAATCTTATCTATTTGATAGGCTTGGCTGAGTGCTTTAGCATAGAGGCTCATTTGCCCTTTGTAGCGGTCCTTAAGCTCACCAGGTTGAGTGAAGCGGTCTGTCTTATAGTCAAAGAGGACAATACGGTCTTCAAGAAGAAGGTAGCCATCGATGATACCACGGACGACAAAGTCTTCCTTACTAGCCGGGTCTTCTGCCAACATGGCAAATGGCGCTTCGCGACGCAACTTATCACGGTTAGCTAGAATGAGCTTCCCAAGTTCGGTGTCAAAGAAGCCTAGTAGCTTTTCTAACTGCACACGCGCCTTGACTTGATCATCTGCCGATACTCGACTCAAGGCCTGTGTCAAATCTTGGAGGGTCACCTTGTCAGAAAGAATCAAGCGTTGCATGAGTTCATGGGTGGCTGAACCAACTGCAGCTCCAGTGACCTTGGTTTTTTGCCCAAAATCTGGAAGCTCAAAGCTAGTGGTAGTCTCAAGAGGTTGCACCTCCTCTTTCTTGTCCATAATATCCACCCCTTCGGTATCCATGACAGGTTCGTAGAAGGCTTTGAGCTGGCTCGGCGTACGCACAGATGGAAGTTCAATCGCTGGTGCATAAAGTTGATTGAGTTTTTCAACACTTTCTAAGACAGTTAGGGCACGCTTAATGTCTTCCGTCTGGCGATTGTTAGAGAGATCATCAGCATCTACTGCCGCTTGAACTTCAACCTGACCAATAGCCTCTGGGGTCAAGTCCTCAGCCTCAACAAAGCGAACAGTAAACTTGAGATCCTTTCTCATAAAGGCAGTATCCAAAGCCATAACCCAATCCTGATAAGTAGCAATTTGGTCACGTAGAGCTACTGGTAGGCGATTATTTTCAACATCCGTGCCAAATTGCTGGGTCAATTTTTCCTTACTACCCTTACCAACTAGGTAGAGTTTTTTCTCTGCACGGGTCATTGCAACATAGAGTAGACGCATCTCTTCTGAGATACTTGCTCGACGCTCTTCCCTACGATTTTCCTGGAAGGTTAAGGTCTCAAGAACAACATTTAACTTAGGCAAATTAGTGTTTACCTGGTCTTTGAGGTCAGCTAGATACTTAATGCCTAGTCCTTTTTCACGGTTAATGATGTACTTACCACTCAGTCCGTCCTTGCTGTGACCAATGAACTTGCGATTCATCTGCAAGACAAAGACATACTTGAACTCTAGTCCCTTGGACTTGTGAATGGTCATAAGGCTAACGGCATTTTTGGGAACCAAGTCTGTTACTTCCTCTAGGTCGTTACCGCTAGAAATAATCTTATCAATCATGCCAATAAAACGAGAAAGTCCCTTAAAGCCAGTCTTTTCATAGGCATTGGCACGCAAGGCAAGGGCGTAGAGATTGGCCTGGCGTTGCTCAGTTCGTGGAAGACTGCCGACATAATCATAATAGAAACGATCGTCGTAAATCTTCCAAATGAGGTCGTAAAGCGAGTGCCACTTACTGTAATAACGCCAATCTGAAAGAATCTCAATGAAGAGAGTCAACTTGGCCTCCAGTCCTTGCGTCACGACTTCTGGATGAAGTCCTGATTTAGTATGAGCTGCAAGAATCTTGTCATAGAATTGCACTTTGTCAGCCTGAACAGCAATCCGAGCCAAATCGTCCTCGTTGAAGTTAAACATAGGTGAACGAAGGAGGGCAACCAAGGCGTAGTCATTGAGAGGATTATTGATGGCACGAAGGGTATCCAACATAATCATAACTTCTAGTGACTCTAGGTAGCTTGACTTGTACTCGTCAGGAACCAAGGGAATTCCGTGCTCCTCAAAGCTTGCCATCAAGTCCAGATAGGTGTTGCGGGTTGGTGCTAGGAGGGTAATGTCCTCAAAACGTACACCCTGCTCGTGAAGTTTGATGATTTCTTTGATAACCAAGGAAATCTCTCCGCTACTAATAGGTTGATCAGCACTTTCCTCGTCAGGAGTTACACTCGCTTCATCACTATTGTAAATCAGAACCTCTGTCTCATTTTCAGGATGGGGTTCTTTTTGCTTCTCGCTACCTGCTACCAACATATGCGTCTTGTCATAGAGGATATCTCCGATTTCCTGGTCCATGAGGTGGCTGAAAACACCATTAGTCGCATCAAGAACCTCAGATTGGCTACGGAAGTTCTCTTTAAGGAGAATCAACTTACCTGCATCTGGATTTTCAAGGAAGAGCTGAAACTTGCCGTTAAAAATCTGAGGATCCGCCTGACGGAAACGATATATGGATTGTTTGATATCTCCCACCATGAATCGGTTGTGGCCGTTAGAGAGGAGCTCCAACATGCGTTCTTGGGTATGGCTATTGTCCTGATACTCGTCTACCATTACTTCATGGTAACGGTCACGGTAGCTAGCTGCCACCTCTGGATTTTCCTCCAAAATACGGATAGCAAAATGGGCAATATCCGAGAATTCAAAAGCATTTTCCTGAATCTTGGCCTGTAAATACTGGTCCGAAAAATCAAGTACAAAGGCCTGAAGCAACTCCAACAGAGGTAGGATGTCATCATTATGCTTGGTCAAAACCTCGAGGACCGTTAGTTGGGTATCAATCTCTCGCAACTGGGCCACAAACTCATTTTTGGTCTTGTTGTAAGCTTCCTTGTAGGCCTTGAGTTCCTCGTCTTTAGGACGGGTCATATTGGTCAAACCAGTCCCTCCTGACAAAGTCAAGAGTTGTTTGAGCAGGTCCTCCATATCCGTTTGGTCATTAGCCAAGGCTCCTTCAAGAAGGCTAATGGCATCTGACACATTATTTAGATATTTGGCCTTGGCAAATTCACGCTGAGCTAGACCTAGATGGTCTCTTAAGAAGTCTAAGAAATCAGCCAACAAGCCATCTTTGAGACCCTCTAAAAGCTCAGCTTTAGCCTTTTCTGGATTGGCCTCTGCCTGCCCTTTTAAAAGATTTTGACGTAGCCATTTTTCAGGACCTGCAGTAGCCTGAGAAAAGTTATAGACATCGTAAACTAAATCACGAAAAGCCTTACTAGTCTTGCCATTTCCTGCGAAGTTGCGGACCAATTTTTGGAAAAGTTGGGCATCCTTTCCTTGCATATAATCGTTAAAGAGATCAGCATAAACCTCATTTTTCATGAGTGTCTGCTCGGCAGGGTCTGTCATAATGCGGAAAATAGGTGACACACCCAGGAGATAGCCATACTGATTGACCAATTTCTGGGTAAAGGCATCCATAGTTCCAATATCAGCCGTTCCAATCTTGGCAATCTGATCTGAAAGAAAGGCACGCTCTTCATCCGTCTCAACTTGTCCAAGTTGCTCTGTCAGACGCTTTTCCAGACGCTCTTTTAACTCACCCGCGGCCTTTACCGTAAAGGTTGAGATAAAGAGTTGATCAATGCCAACGCCACGTCCAATCATATCAAGGATACGCTCAACCATAACAAAGGTTTTTCCTGATCCAGCCGAAGCTGACACAAGAATATTGCTACCATTACTGTAAATGGCCTCAATCTGCTCAGGTGTTAACTTGCGTTCCTTGTCAGAAGCTGCTTCTTGGGCAATGCGTTCCTTAATCTCTGTTGGACTTAAAAAAGCTTTAGTCAACATGGTTGTCCTCCTGGTCTTTTTTGTCTGCTGTCACAGCTTGATCAGTGACTGGAAAGGGGATGATTTTTTCAGCAACTTGCATCTGATTCTTGTCCTCATCTTTTGCCATCAGCTCCAAATAGGCTTCCTTCTTGCCCCTACTTGGTAAACGCAGGAGCTTTCGAGCCTGTCCCATGTGGCGGTCGGCCTCAAAATGAGTAATAGCCTTGATTTGATCCCCTTGAACAGACTTGCCATCCTCGGTATAAGGATTGACTGCAAAATTCCCGCTTCGAATAACTTCAGCAGCACCTGTAAAGAGCTTAATGTTGTATTCTAGCAAGGTCTCTAGGTCCTCCTTGTCGTAGGTGACAGTCTTTTGTAAATCATAGTTTCCACCAGCCAGATGCTCCGTCTCTGAAGCCACAAAGAGTCCCTTATAGGTCAATTCCTTATGAGCCTGAGCCGCTAGCTTGTCCAAGCCAAACTGAGCCAGATTAAGTTGTGGGTCCTTCATATGTAAATACATGGCACCAAAAAGCTGATCAGCATCAACCTTATAGGTCTGGCGAAGGGCTTCTAGATAGGTTACTAACTGCGGACTAAGGCCATTGTAGAATTTTTGAATGTCAAAGACATTTTTACCTGACTTGTAGTCAACGACACCCAGAGCCCCATCCGATAAACGGTCCACCCTGTCAATAATCCCTGTAATCTTGATGCTATTAGCTAAAAGCAAGTCAAACTTGGCTTCCTCTCGCTCAACCTTAACGGCTGCATTATCACGTAAAACACTAGCTGTAGAACGAGCGATATCTTCCAAAATCTGACGGGACAAACGACTCTCCTGGTCCTCCGTATAGAGGAGTTCAAAGGGTTGCTCCTGATTGGTCTGAGCAATTGCCTTTTCCAGTTTATCATCGAAGTTTTCTGACGAAGAATCCCCCATAACACGCTCAAAGACACGGTGCAAGTAAGTCCCGTGGTGTCGAGCATCCGGATGGATAGATTCCAACTCCTGAAGCCCCAAGACATAGCGCAAGAAATAAAGATACTGGTTGTTATAGAAGGTTGTCAGAGCCGAAGCTGATAATTTCAGTGGTTCTTCCCCCGGAAAGACCAACTGCATGACCTGATCATCCACCTTGGTCGTCGTCACATCGTCAATCACATTTGGAATCAAGACTTGGTCCTTATCAAGTCGCTTACGGAGATAACGCACAGCAACTGACCAGAAAGTCTGGGTTTCCTTGTCCAAATCAGCATCTAGCTGACTGCTATTAAGGGCAATGACAGTCGACAAGAGGTCCTTGTAGTTTCCAATCTGGTCACCTTTAGCCTCGAAACGATTGCGTCCCTTTTCAACCAAAGGAAGACCAAGATCAAGAAGTTCCTTCAAATAAACCGACATGTCATCCTGAGTCTCATTGAGAATTTGTGGCTGACTAAGCACCAATTGTTCACTAGCCGCATTAAAAAGTGACATAGCCACGAAATGTCCCCGCTGGCTATTGCTCTGCGTAACAATATCCAAACTTCTGTGCTCGTCCGTAGCTTCATTGATACGACTACGTTCCTCGTCAGACAGGAGACTCTTATTTTGCCCTACCTTTGGAAAATGCGACTGGGTCATTCCCAAGGCAAAAACATAAGGAGCAGAGTGTGGTTGAATCAAATCGTATTTCTTCACATTAACCACATCGACAGTGGCTGGGACCGTACGGTAATCACAGGCCAACATTCCTGAACGCAAAATGGACAAAAAGTCGTCCACTGACAGAGTTTCTTCCCCAAAAATAGTCTCAACCTGCTCCAAGAGTTGTGTGAAAGCCTTCCAGACCTGTTCATTCTGCTCTTTTTCGGCCTCACTGGCCTTGCCAGTCAAAGCAGCCATCTTACTTGGCACTTGCACAGCCTCTAAAAAAACCACAAGTTTTTTGAGCAGACTAGACCCCTTCTGTTTGCGACTGTTAAGCAACTTGTCCAAAGGCTCTACCAGTTGTGACCTCAAGGCATTGAGCTGGTCCAAATCATACTTATCACGACTATTAGCCGTGAAATCAGAAAGGAACTTGTGACGCCCCTTGATATCTGCAAAATTGACATAATACTCAAAAAGGTCTAAATCCTCTTGAGCAAAACCACCATAGAGACCGGATTTTATGAGATTAAGTAAATCCTCAGCACGGTAATTGTAGCGTTTGATCCGCTCCAAGGAATCCACAAACTGCACCAAAGGATGGCTAGACATGGTTTCTTCCTTACCGAAATAATAGGGAATATCAAATTTTCGAAAAATCTGACCCACCTGAAGCTTATAACTCTCCTCATCACCTAGCAAGACCAAGATATCCTTATAGCGCTTGCCATCTGCTAGCAACTGACGAATACTCTTAGCAACCTGAGCCACTTCTTCCTTTTGGTTGACCACTTCCCAAACCTGCAAAGCTTGCTTGTCCTGAGCAGTCAGCTGCTCGTCAATCGTACTAAAATCATGACGGCTCTCCAAAAGACGGCTAATATGTGCAAAAGAAGGATTCCCCTCTTTGTCTGTCGTCACATAGTCGGGTGTCACCTTATAGGTCTGAGCCAGAGTTCTCAGAAAATCCACTGAAGCCTGATAAACATTGCCGTAAACAAAGTTAGCACTATAAGCTTTTTGACTGGTATAAGTCCCAATGACAATTTGGTGGCACTTATCATTCAAGAGGGCAACTAGGGCCTCCTCCTCGGCAGAGAAACGCGTAAAGCCATCAATGACCAAAACCGTATTACTCAGTGCCTTATCCAGATGTCCTGAGGTAATTTCCTTGAAGAAGGCACTAAGTTTTGATTGATTGTCAAAATCTCCTGCCAACAAGAGATCCTGAGCCGCACTGAAAATCCTGAGCAAATCCTCTTGTTTCTCAACCTGATCCAAATGCTGCAAATCCAGAACCGTCATATTAGCCTGCTGCAACTCTTTGTAAAGGTCTACCAATTGATTAATAAAGTTACTATCCTTGCGCAAACGGCCATAAACCTTGAGCTCATCATCGCCCATATGCGACAACACCTTATAAAAAATCATGGCCAGACCAGTATCATCCAGCTGCGTTTTGGGGTTGCTCGTATTGAGAATGAAATATCTAGCCATCTGAGTAAAACGAGTCACCGTAATCTCAAAGGATGCTGACTGAGGCAGGTATTCCAAGACCTTACGCTCCTTCTCAAATGACAGGGCATTAGGGGCAATATAAAAGACCCTCTTTCCCTTTTGAGCATAGCTGGTTGCCTGCTCCGTCAGAATTTCTGTTAAATCCTGAGACATATCCGTATAAAGTAATTTCATAAGACGTCCCTTTCTTATCTCTACACCAGTCGTTAGGCCAAGCAAGAACTGCCATTCACTTAGTGCTAACAACCACTAATCCTTGCTATTATAACACAGAATGAAGCAACAATCAGACTCCTCCCTCGCCCCTATCTCCTCCGATGTCCTAAGTTTCTCACATAAGCACAAGCACCACAGCAAAGAGCCCTCCTTCATGGACTTGTACCTAAAAAAAAAGAGCCAAATCCTCTGATTTAGCTCTACATCTTTATTTAAAAATCAATTCCTGTTTGAAGAGGTAATCACCACTGCTTGTAATCAAATTGGCATCACTATACTTCCTAAGAATATCCTTGGCTGAGTGGAGGTTAAGACCTGAGGTCTTCTTCTGGTTTTCTTCCTGCATAATGGCATCAAGGTCAACTTTTTCTTCTTGCGTCCTATTTTCCATGACAAAATGGTAGCTTCCATCCTTATCATGTCGATGAAAACTAAACTTGATTTGACTGGCAGGTACCTGCTTACTCTCATCAATCGCATTACTAAAGAAAATAGACACCAGCAAGGTCAAGTCAACCACGTTCATGGTAAACCCTGAAATCTCCTCAGGAATATCACAAGTCACTGGAATATTACTACGTTTAGCCTCCATCATACGAGCCGAAAGAAGGCTACGTAAGGGTAGGGACTGAATATTTTCCAGCTTAGGATTATCAATGACACGGAAACGTTCAAACTCCTTGGCACTCTCTCTAAGGACATTCTGATACACCTGTTCAGCAAGAGCCTCTTCCTGGTCACGTACTTCCTCTGAAAATTGTTCCACAACCGTCTGATAAGACTGTCTGTATTGTAACAACTCATTGTAGAGAAGATCAATCTTTTGGTTGGCCTTGGTCAAACTATTCAAATGCCTCTTTTCCTCCATGGCCAAACTCTCTTCCAAATACTGCCGAGACAGTTGATTAAGATGGGCAATTAGGAAAATGAAAGCCACTGCGGACAAGAGAACCCAAAGCATCCGAAGTCTCAACTCCACCTCTGAAGAGTAGCCAGGAAACCAACTGTCTAAATTCACACTGAGATAGATTCCCAATAAATAAATGGCCATTGCTATAGCAACTCTTCTAGAAATCTGGAGGTTCTGGAAAGAGTCATCGCTATAGACCTTCCAACGCTTCAAATCCAAGCCCAAGAAACGGTCAAATACAAAATAAAGTGGCAAAATCAAACCGTAAGATAAGAGATAGAAAAGGGCATTAGACCCTACCTCAGCGACAGGGAGATTTAAGAGAAGGGGAATAAAGAAGAGTCCCAATAAGCGATAAAGTAAATCTGACGTCACCACTGGAAACAAAGTATGAAAAGCATACTGGGTCACCGACCAGGTCTTCCCTTTAGCAAGAAAGGCCAAAATCATCAGGATAAAGACATCAAAAACCATAATCATGTTAGTAATATTATACTGAATGACTACATCTAACAGGGCTAAGGTCAAGAAGACCGTCCAGGAGATACGAATGTCTGTCATTCGTTTGAAAATGGCACAATTTATCATCAGAGTTAAAATAAGCTGAATGGCTAGAAAGGCATCTGTATCATAGAGATTTAAAAAATTTATTCCCAAAAACGATTCAAACATCGAATCTCCTTTCTATATATTTTTTTACAAGTTATTTAGTATTCAAATTGCTGTCTATAGATGAACTTATCATTCGTAAAGCTAAGTTTAGACTGAGGGTAACGCTCCATAATATCTTCGAGCTGCTCATTGATTGATAAGTGACTCTCATACGCCTCGTGGGGCGCCTCGGCACTATCTTGCGAAAGGGTTGTCTCTACAGAGAGGACCTGGACCTCACCTCTTTGGTAATAAGACATACGAACTAAACTATTTTCTTGACCATGAGCTCTCAACAAGGCATTGTCCAAGAAGGTCGTTAGAACAGCTGATAAATCCACCACATCGATATGAACTGGGGATATAGGGTCTGGAACCTCCATGATAAAATCAACGCCAACTGCATGAAACTCCATATACTTACTCTCAATGACGGAACGTAACAATTGAGAAAGCAGGTTAGAAATATCTGGCATAACCTTGCTGAAGGGAACCTCTTCATTAGATAGGTTCTGAGTGTCTCCCTCTTGACTAGTAGCCAGAACGGTCTTAACCTTCTTAGGTACGACTACCTTAGGCACTCCATCACGGTATAGCTCCTGATAAAGATGGAGGATATGTCTACTAGATTCCTGTAAGCTCTGGAAATGACGCTCCTGCTCCTCTTTCAACTCCAGAAAAAGTTCATCCTTAATCCACTGGTTGGCATAGGAAACAACGATGAAGAAGGCTCCTGTTGCTAATAGAACGATCAACTTGGCATAATTGTTAACCACTTCTACAGACCAGATAGTAGCAAGGTAGGGTAAATAGTCGTTAAAAAGTCCATATGAAAGAAAGGCAAAGCTAACCCCAATAACAATAGGGGTGAAGTGTATGCGCAAGCTCTCCTTTTCCTCAACCTGCAAATATTCATAACCAATAAAACAGTGAACCAAGAAGTAAAGAGGATAGGTAACTACCACACATATAAACTCCGTTAAAGATTCTGGAATACGGCTCATCAAGTCGGCTCCCAAAAGTAAAGGAAAGACGATTAATGACAAGCCTCGTATAATGATATTGGTTGTCCCCCAGGAATAAAAACTATTAAATACCGGTTCTATCCATGGCAAGTCTGGACGTTTGTAATAACTAAAACAAAATAAAATGAGAGGATTAAGTAAAAATTTGAATCCCATAGGAAGAAGGGGAGTCAAAACAACCGACAAAAGACCACCTAATAAAAGTAGCCACCAAGAAATCTTGACCCTACCAGCTGCATGAAACATCAGATAATTGACAAAGAAAATCAAGAGCGTATCTATAGATACTAGCCAATGAAAATCTTTAAAAGCAGCAAGTAGTGATTCAATAATAGAAGTCATTCTTTTCCCCCTCTCCCTCTAATCTGATTTAAGAAACTTCCTCAAAAATCCCCTAGGAAGCCCTTTTTACAACACTACTCATTATATAGCTTTTTGTAAGTTTTCACAATAATTAATTTTATAAGAAAGCCTTCGCCTCCCTAATAATCCGCTTATTTATACAAGGAAGGTTGACTATTAAATTAAAGTTACAAATGTAATATAAAAAGTTGAGATAATTTTATCTCAACTCAGAATGAAGACAAACATCGTTTTTGATGTTTGTCTTTTTTATATTCTTACCTAATTCTCCTATAATCCAATAATATTGAGATATTTGGGTAAAATTATAGGTCTTTCCTGTCATCATTTTTACCAATTTTTTGATATTTAGACACGCTAAAGTAAGCCCAACCTTATCCTCCATTTTGGACTTTCCTTTTTCTCTGGTATAACGTAAGTTATGATATTCTTTAGCTGTTCCGAATAACCGTTCTATCGTTTCTTTCCGGTGTTGATACCGTTCTTTCATACCACTTTGATGGCGAATATCTTCACAGACTTCTAGGGCATCTTTCCAAATATGACGCACAACAACTTTTTGGTTCTGGCGACTTTCTGTACAAATAGCTAACAAGGGACAGGTCTTACAAATTTTAGGATTACTTTTATACTCTCGATAACCTTCACGTGTAGTTGTACGATAAGTTAACACCTGGTTCTCAGGACAAAGATAACAATCAAAATGCTCGTCATAGACAAAGTCTTTTGGACGTAAAAAATCTTTCTTACCTCTTGGTCTAGTGTAAGGGAAAACTGGTGTAATCCCTTTTTCTAGAAGAAACTTGGCAATACTAGGTGTTTTATAGCCTGAATCCGCAATAATGAATTCAGGTGAGAATGGTTCTAGTTTGACAAAAAGAGCAGAGAAAGCCTGACTATCATGGATGTTTCCTGCTTCAACCGTATAAGCTAAAGCCCAGCCGTGTTTATCACAAGCTACTTGAGCATTGTAAGCGAAGACCTCCTTATGTTCTCCCTTATGAAACCAACCACTGTCTGGGTCCGTCGTTGATTGTTTCTTAGGTTTAGCCTCGCTTTTTTTGGCGGGCTTTAAGAGCTTTTTTGCGTGTTTTCTCCTATCTAAATTAATCTCAATCTCCAGTTGTTCACTCATGAATTTAGCTTTTTGATCAATAACAACATTTTTGTACTTATGATTATTAGCAGCTGCCTTGATATGGGTCCCATCAATGAAGATTTCTGAGAGATCAATGAGCCCCGCTTCCAAAACATGATGAAGCACATGACTAAAAATGTGTGCTAACACTTCCTTGTTTTCAAAGCGTCGGCTATAGTTCTTACCGTAAGTTGTAAAATGTGGTACCTTATCGTCCAGAGATAAGCCAAGAAACCAACGGTAGGCTGTATTCACCTCAATATCTTTAATGGTTTGGCGCATAGAACGAATGCCATAAAAACATTGAATCAACGGAATTTTAACTAATAAAACGGGGTCTAGACTAGGGCGACCATTATCCGAGGAATAACTATCTTCGACAAGATCATAAATAAAAGAGAAATCAATCGTTTCCTCGACTTTTCTTAGAAAATGGTCTTTAGGCACAAGTTCGTCAAGCGTATAGAATCCTACTTGACGTCGATTGTATTCGGGATTTTCTTTGTGAAACATAGGAACACCTCATCAAATACCTTTTTCTTTTATTATACTCCTTCAAAGCAAGAAAAGTCCCCAGAAGTATAACTTCTGAGGACTTTGTCTTCAATCTGAGTTGAGATAATTTTATCTCAACTTTCAGATTTATCAGATCTAGTCAGCCTTGTAGTAGAATTGTTTGGCGTCAGATTGTGCACTTCCTGATTGGGTCACTAGGATACGGTCTTTGGTATTATCTGAAGCATCAGGATTATTTCCTGACACATTCGGTAATGTCGTACCTTTAGGGATGAAAAAGATTATTGCGCCATACATTCCTGTTCTTAGGCTCGCTCTCAGGTAGCCATTTTCAAGACTGGAATTAGCATTCTGAACCTCATAATCTGTTGGCGCAGTTACTTGATCCTTAGAAAATGTCAAACTATTACCATTCCCATTCTTCCAAGTCCCTTCGAGGCTTTGGAAGTTATTATCCTTGATAGCATTAACATCCATGCCTGTCTGTTCGGTCTTAGTTTCCGTTTTTGATTCTGTCTTAGTTTCTGATGAACTTGACGATGACTCTGATGATTGTGAAGAACTTGAAGATTCTGAGCTTTCAGATGTGCTAGCACTAGAGTAATGCTTGAGCAACTCTTGGTAAGCCTCTTGCATGTCATCTGGTGCTACCTTATAGGTCTGAACAGCCTTCTTATCGTAATTGCCCTTCCAGTAGTTCGTCACATAATAAACGGTACCGTTGGAGCCTAGAACGATTTGGTAAGAATCCTTATCTTGGTCAACCAAATCCTTATAGAGCTTGTTGTAGCCATTATAATTGCCACCAGTTTTATCATCAGCTGAAAAGTCCTTAAAGAGGGCTTTTTGTTCAGCCGCATCGTCTTCATACATCGCATGTTTCTTATCCTTCAAGGTATAAAGACGGAAGGATGATCTTGGGCTATAGTCTGCAGTCTTACCACTATTGTCATTAATCCCTAAAGCAAAGGAATCAACCGTGTTTTTATAGTCCTTGAAATCATAGTTTGAGACTTCCTTACCATTGATGATACCACTTGGAACACCAGTAACATGTTCATAGCCATCCGCATTGATGAGATTAGCAAGGATGGTAATCGTTTGGCTGCTACCTTTTTCCTTAGGTGCCTTAAATGACAGGAAGGTTGGACTACCATCATTGACCTTGGTGATGCTGTCAAAGCTACTTTGAACTAAAACAGCATCCTTGGCATAATCAGACTGATAGAGCCATTTCCCAAAGGCTTCTGTGATAGACTTAATGTCCTCAGTCGAATAGTCTGCAATATAAGTGGTTTCCTTATCACCATTGACATCAGTCTTAGTCTTGATATCTGCATTTGGCTTATTGGGATCGTTAGAAGACGATTCTGAGCTTGCATCGCTACCAGAGGATGAACTACTTGATTCCAAAATATCCTTAATAATGCTTTTAACTTGGCTACTTGAAGAACTAGACGAAGCCTCGCTAGACTCAACGACTTCAGAGCCTCCCTCAATCTGAGTATAGGTGTCTGATTCAGTCATTTCAACCTTCGCATCTCCTCCAGGTACCATACTTGGTGTGATACGGATAGTACCGTCTGAGCTACCGTTAGTTCCAGGCAACTTAAAGCTCAAAGAACGGTCTTCGCCGGATTGGGCATTAGCCTGATAAGTATCCCCGGTCTCCGTATTTTTGACTTCGTATTTGTCTCCCTTGATCTTACGAACTTCAAAACGCACCTTGTTCCCGGTATTCTTATCGACAACGGTTGTGGCATAAACTCTTGAAGACGATGTAAAAGCCGTGCTCTGAGTGTATTTTCCAAGTACCATGAAGACCAAAAAGACAATTAAGGCTAAACCGATAAACTTTTTATGTTTAAACTGTTTCATGAGGTCCTCCTAGATAAATAGATAGCCAACAACATAGCCAAAGAGAGCAATACAAATCAAGAGCAAAATTTCCAAAACTAAGAACCAGCTAAACTTGAGATCACCCAAACCAACCTTAGACAAAACTTGTCTGAATTTAGAATTTTTCTGTCTGCTCAAGCCACTCGAAAGAGCAAAACCAGTCTTAGCAGCTTCAGCAACTTCCTTATCGCTCGGCTTGCGACCATGCTGCACTTGGAAGTCAATCAGCCATTCATCATATTGTTGCATTTATTTCTCCTTCTTCTGAAGTGTGATGAAAAAGAGTAGGGCGTAAACGAGGCAATGAAGCACCAAGGCCCACCATTGTCCCCAGAATTCGCCTGTAGACCCTTGAAAGGCCTCCAACTGGCTCTTAGGGACAGGAACATGGTACTTAGCCAAGCTAGATGGCAAGTCTGACAAGTCACTAGAAATCCCAAAAAGCTTGTGGCCATAACCAAGATAGATAAATTTTTGTACCCAATCAATGGCCTTTGGCAAAGACAGGATAGTTCCCGACAATGAAAATTGCATGATACCCACAATGACTGCTAGGATAACAGAGGTAATCTCAGATTTGCCAACTAAGGCTGAGATAAAGAGGGCAATAAAATGCGACGCCAAGAAAACCAGGAGCACTGTAATCCCAACTTCCCAACGGTAGGAACCAAAAATATGACCAGCATCTGGAAATTCCTTGTCAAAGAACTTACTAAAGACAGAGTAAGATAGGATAAAGACAATGGTTTCCAAAACGGCAAAGAAGGCGTGAATCCCCATACTAGCCAAGGCGAAGGCTGAACGACTCAAACCTGAGAAAAAGTCACGGTTGAGGACCGAGCGTTCCTTAGAAATATAAATACTGTTTTGAACCACAATCAAGAGACTGGTTGAGAAAAGCAAGAGAAAGAGGGTCATTCGAGTTGTTTCGAAATCTTTCAAAAATCCCTTGTCTTGGATATAGAGGATTAAGCCTTCGAAAGCGACAATGCCCAGAAGAACCTTCACAAAATCCATGTAGTGGTGTTTAAATTTATACCAACTTAATCGTAATGCTGCGTTCATAAGTCTCCCTAAATCTTGTAAATACGTGTTGAAGCATTGAGCTCTTGGTAGACATCTGCTATATTCATATCCATATATTTACGAATCATATAAGGATCGCTAGTCTTGTATTCCAAAAGCAACTCTTCATAGGTTCCTGCAAATGTCGGACGTCCCTTAGACAAGAAGATGATCTTGTCAAAAATAGCCAAATTTTCTGTATTGTGAGTAATAACCACAATAGACTTGTTAGCTGATTTAGCCAAGATTTTCAAGGTACGTAAGAGATTACGATCACTAAGGGCATCCAAACCTGAAGACGGCTCATCAAGGATAAAGTAGGGACTAGGGCTAAGAAGCTCGATACCAATAGAGACACGACGTTTTTGCCCACCAGAAAGCTCTGAGATCTTCTTATTGGCAAATTCCGTCAACCCTAAATCATCCATGATGCCTGCAATGCGATGCTTTTTAGTCAGCTTACCACTCCCTTTCAGATGGTGGTCCGCATAAAAATCAAAGGTCTCAGATACCTTGAGGTACTCACGTAGGAGATTTTGTTGGGGTACATAGGACCAAGAGCGTGAACCCGCAGTCACAGGTTTACCATTTTCTAAAATACGAAATTGTTGGCAAGTCGGTTTAAGCTGGCCTAGGAGAATCTCTGTTAAAGTTGTTTTCCCTGAACCAGAAGCACCCAAGATACCGACAACTTGACCAGTCTCCATAGTAACATCCAAATCTGTAAAGAGCTGGTTATCATTTCCCTTATATTTGAAACAGATATGTTCAAATGTTAATTGATTGGTTTCCATTTATATCTCCTAAGACATAAGTAACATCAAAGCCACAATTAGAATGGCTCCGATAATAAGAACGATGACATTGATATTGAAGAAGAGAATCAAGCTTAGTAGAATCACAAAAGCGAAGGCCGCAAAGAGGTAATTTTTAAGAGGCGACTCTTTAGTCTGAGTCACCGCAACAGGTTCAAAAGGGATTTCCTTTTTAGCTGATAGATTGCTAGCATCAGTGGTCGTCACCTTCTCAACTTCCAAGGCCTTTCTCTGAGCCTGTCTAAGTTTTCGGTCATATTGTAACTTCTCATGGTCTGAGAAAAAGATTGAGCGAATCGTGTAGAGCTCACTGCGCAAACGCTCACCTTCTTTATCCAAGGTACCATTTGTCCAGAGCTCCTCCAGCTCCTCACGTAAAAAGGAAAGAGCCACGAAACAATCTTGAGCCGACATCTCTGGAGAGATGCGGTTACTGACCTCTCTTAAATAGGTCACTTCCTGTCCTGTCTCTGTATCAATTGCTTTGTAGTAGTCTATCATGAGATGAATTTAGCAAAAATAGCTTGAAGTTCTGACAAATCTTCCTTAACCACTTCTTGGGTTTGGTTGACTTGTGCATTGACTGAAAAGCGTGCCACAACAGTATTACTTCGAGGATCCGATACTGTCACGGTAACAATTTGTTCTGAGTCAAAGGCATAGGTGACTTGTGCCAAGAGCTCGCCTTTCTGACGAGGTTGTGGCACTTGCCCTTCCACTTGTCCCAAAATCTTCACAGCAAATGGATTCTCGTAATTTCCTTCTGTGATACGAAGCTTGAACTTGCTCTGTCCATCCACGACCGCAAAGAGATCCTTAGTAACAGCCAAAGGCAAGACCGAGTTACGTGGAACCACGACACTATTATAGTAGTCACCCACAAAGCTGTAGTTCTTATTTGGATTTTTCTTGAAGAGCAGACCGATTCCCTGAGAGGTCACATCCTTAACAACTACTCTATCTGTCTCAGTTGTCTTACCATCCTGATGTTCAGAGAAGCTAACCTCATTATTGACGATAAGGTCAGCCAAAATAGAAGCTCCCTGTGCCACGATAGTGTCTGGATTAAGGTCAAACTTAGGTTCCAAACCACTCATCAAGCGAATCATTTGACGAATCATTGGCATACGTGTTGACCCACCCACAAGGAGAATATGATCAATCTCTTCCCATTTTAAGCCAGATGCTTGAAGAGTAGACTGCACCTTGATTTCAGTATCTTTGAGGAGGTCCAAGGTAATTTCATTGAAAATCGCTTGAGTAATCAAGACACCGTAACCTTGACCATTGACATAGTGCTCATAGAGAGCTTGGTCATTCACAGACAGACTAGTCTTAATCTGCTCAGCCTTATATTGAAGTTGAATTTTTTCCTTCTCGGAAAGGTTAGTCATATTGACCCCTTGTTTTTCCAACTCCTGCATGATGTAGCCCACAAGACGCTTATCAAAGTCAATCCCACCAAGACGTGAATTCCCATCAGTTGCCAAAATATCATAGGCATGATCAGCCACGCGCATGATGGTAACGTCAAAAGTTCCTCCACCTAGGTCGAAGACCAAGACATTTCCTTGAGCATTTTTAGTGTGGGCATAGGCAATAGCCGCAGCTGTAGGCTCATTGATAATACGCAAGACATTAAATCCTGCGATACGACCAGCATTCTTAGTTGCTGCACGTTGATCTGACGTAAAGTAGGCAGGCACTGTGATAACAGCATCCTTGATACCATCTGCTTGCCCCATCTCCTGACCAACTACATAAGCGCGTTTACGAAATTCGTTCAAAACCAAGGCAGAAAGAATAATAGAATTGACACGTGTGTGGTCTGGTGTATCACTGGCAATTGGACGCCCAATATCACGTTTAAAGTCAAATTTAAAATTTTCTGTACTTCCGATTTCTGTCCCACGCTCAATGGCTTCCTTACCAAAAGACACATGGTTTTGTCCACCAATATTTGAGAAATAAACCGCTGAACGTAAGACCTGATCGTCATTCGTCCCCATCGGAATAATCTCTGGCATATCTTCACGAACAACAGCCATAACGGAATTCGTTGTTCCTAAATCAATACCAATCGCTTTTTTTCTCATAACAATTTCCCTTCTAGCCTCATTTTGAGTTTACTTGACTATCGCTCCAAGCAGGCATCTGCTTAGATTGTCTCCATTCATCGCTGTCACATAAAACTCCAAAAGAGTAAAGTTATTCCAGTCTAGTTTTTTCACTATACTATAGTATCACAAATAAAGAGACTATAAAACAGGAAAAAAGGGGGTAGGACCGAACAACTTTTTACAAATTGTTCCTTGTCCCACTCCCTTGAGTGTCAATCAATCTGATAGATTGGATGAACTTATAAATACAGAGGATATGATCTTCCTCATTGTCATGTTTAGAGCAACTTCTCTCCTAACTTAATCAATCGAACTCTCACCAACATAAATGATTTCTAAATTCCCCAAGGAAACATCCCCTTTGATGTAGAAGTCCTTGCTAGTCAAGTTGCTAGGATTTTCCTCATGCTGTACAGCTGAGAGAGAATTATCCACATTCACATGTACTCGCCAATCACTAGGCACATAGAGACTAAGACTTCCAAGAGAAACGTCCACATCAAACTGGGCAGATGGCCCCTCAATACGGCAATTATCAAAATAGACGGAAGCCTGTCCTAAACTAACATCTGCACTCCCATGCGTAAATTGCTGGTCATTAAGATACTTGGTCACTGATGAAAAAGTGACATCAATATCATTTCCTCCATTATTAGCGTCTGAACCAGTTACACCCAATCCAAAACGATTCTTTGTTTTACCAGAAGAATTGAAGAGAATGTTCAAGCCAATAACTGCAAGAACAGAAGAAAAAATAACGACCGAATTAGATACTGGAAGAAAATGGAACTGTCCATTGAGTGACAAAAGAGCCACAATACCATAGGCGAAACCAAGACCAAAATGTCGCTTCAAAAGACTAGAAAGGGATAAAATAGCCAGTAAGACCACCCAGGCCAACATCCAAATACTAATTTCCCATTTTATAAAATAGTCTTGTACAATTACCAAAGCTGCCAAAAGGATCAAGAGGATCCCAATTAATTTCTTTCTCATTATCTTACCTCATTTCGTTTAGTCGTTCTTTTAAAACTTGATAGTAGCGTCTTGATACATGGACCTGCTTGTGGGTCTGATAGAAATTCACCGTGCTGGTCCCTGAAAAAGACTTCTCCAAAGAATAAATCTGCTTAGCATTAACAATCGTCGATTTGGAAATCCGACAAAAGGCAATCGGAAGCAATTCTTCCAATTCGTAAAGCTTTTGCTTTACCTCATAGGCCTCATCCTTAGTATGACCATAAATTTTCTCCCCGTCTGTTTCAAAAAAGAGAATATCTGCCAAATCCAGAAAATATTCGCTTCGTTCCTTGTAAAAGGCTAAAGGAACTAACTTTTGCTTTAGAATAGACTCTTGGAGCTGGGCTAATTCCTGTGTTAACCGAGGAGCTCGAATCAAGATTTCAGGCTCATCCATGGATAGGTCTAATTCGATTCTAACTTTCATAAGACTCCTTTCCTGTCCTTTTGATGCTTCCATTATAACAACTGCTTTACACAAAACAAGGCCTTTGGGGTAAGTGGCACAGTTTAGCCCCTAAGAGGTAAAAACGGGCAAACAAAAGAACCTGGCAATTACCAGGCTCTCATTTTTAGTGTGGCGGTCTAGCCTCCTATTTGTAATCTGTTCAATGCTAACTAACTGAGCAAGCAACTACTACTTCACAGTATCCTCACGACTCACTTTTTGTGATTCACCAGCCTTACCATTGATACGGTAGTCGCTGTAGTTAGAACCACTACTACTAGAGTCACTATCGTCACCAACATATTCCACATTACATGACCAAGAGATTTTATCTTTGATATCTCCTGATGACTTGAATTTCGAATCATAACCATAATAGAAATCATAAACTGCTGTGAAGGTTACCTTGAAGGTCTTCTCACCAGTCTGAACGACTTCTGTGACGTCAACGTCTGAGAAAGAAATACTATCAGCAGCACGGTTTTTAGCACCCGTAGTATTTCTATCAATATCAGCCGTTACATCCTTGTACATGGTATCATCAGTACCATTAAGGAATATGTCGGATACACCATCTGGTGTCGTGTTGTGATTAGAAGCGTAGCTACCAAATTTACCGTAGGCAGCAGTCAAGAGACGATCTGCCGTATCACGATCAAGAACACCATCAGCATCTAGAGTCACCGTTTGGCCTTCAGAAATTTTCTTAATAGACAATGTCTCTGTCTTGATAGAGCTACCATCTTCGAAATTCTTCTTGACATAAACGGCTGATGATCCAGCTACTGCTACCTTGTTAACATCTAGTTTCCCTGAGTTGAGGGTTCCAATCTTGGTACCACCAACGTAGAGGTCTCCATCCTTAAGATTAGACTTAACAGTAAAGCTGAGATACTCTACAGAGAGATTGACTTCTGTTTTAGAGGTCACATTTTCCTCAGATGAGACAGTGATATCTTGATCATTGACCTTACCAGAAGCCACAAAATTGTAGGTTCCTGGATAGAGATGATTCAATTTAGCCGTGTAGTTATTGCCATCTGTGGTCGCGTAAGAAACCCCGTTAATAGTCACATTCAAATCAGCTGTATTAACAGTCAAATCAACCGTTCCAGGATCTACCACGACTCGCCACTTAGGAAAAATAAGGAACTGACGTCCAACCTTTTGCATACGTTCGCCAGACATGAGTTGGCTCTTGCTATAGGCTTGTGTACTTTTAGTGTCTGTGTACTTGACTTCGGATGTTTTAATTTCCTTTTTAGTATCAGACCATACTTGGTATTCCAAGCTATCTTTAAAGCTCTTCTTAGCTGCTGCTTCATAACGTTCTGCTACTTGACCACGTGAGTAGTAATAAGAACCAAAGCCGTAACCAGCAAGTGCTAAGACTGCTGCAACAACACCAGCAATAATCAGGATTTTCTTCCCTTTAGCCATGGCAGGCTTGGCTGGTTTCGCAGCCTTACCATCTGAGATAAATTGATGGATGGTTGACACATCATAACCTGAAGACTTACCAAGTAGGAATTCCTCAGGAAGAGGTTGACGCCCAACATAGGTTTTAAAAGCCTTCATCCAGATAGCTTGTGCTTCTTTAGAAGCGGCCTCTGAATTTTCTTCAGCTTGAGATACTGGTGTAAGCTCCTCAGTTTCTAAAGGAGTCGTTTCCTCTTCATCACCAAGCGGTACATCTTCAAACACTTCCTCGGCAACGTCATACTCATCCACTTCTTCTGTTGGTTCAGAAGGAGTGGCTTCTTGGTCCAAGCCCATTGCCGCAATGCCTTTAATAGCCTTTAAGTCAAAGTCTGCTTTCTGGCCTTCTTCAATCTCCAAAGCATGGGGCGGACGACCAACTGCCTTTTCAAATAAATCAATCCACTTTTCTTTTGTTGCCATAAAGACTCCTATAAACTTACTTTTTCAAAAAATGCTAGAGGTTTACTTAGATTAGAATAGAAGCCCCACCATAAATGATGACATAATAGTAAATACGATTGCAAACAAGATTGACAAAATTACACCATTCAAAAGTGCTGCCAAGATCATTTGATAGAACTTATCAGCCTTCCACGCTGTTGTTACAGGAACAATTGTAAAGAGGTTTGCAAGTGCAAATAAGAAGTAAACAACATAGAACAAGAAAAGTGGGAAGCCAACAAGTCCAATAGCTCCGAACAAGATTGTTACGAGCAAGATTGGCAAGGCCAATGATGTCAAGCGACCAAAACGGTCAAAGCTATTCAAGAAAGTAGTCTCAGGATCACGGAAGATGGCCTTACGTGTCACAAACCCTGCCAAGATGAAGGCAAAGATGAAGAGGAAGGCAGCTAGAATACTTGCGAAGAAAGCTCCAAAACCAATGCTAGATGTATGGCTTGAAAATGAAGATGAGTAACTATCTGTTCCGTAAGAACCAAACATACTAGACAATGCGTTTGTTGTTGATACAACTGGGCTAACAAATTTACGTGCCATAGCGCTCAAGATTGCAAAGAAGGCAAGTCCAGTGAAGAGTGACAAGAAGATATAGTTAAGCCAACCATTGTGTTTACCATAATCTGTCATGTCAGCTGGACGACGCCATGCATTAAGCAACCATGTCCAGTAGTTTTTGAAAGTAGTAGCAAATGCTGATGGTTGCGCTGGTACAACTACAGCTTGACCATTGATAAATTGAACGTTTTGACCTGGTTGAAGAGGTTGACCGTTAGCAAAAGCCGCTTGTTGACCAGCTTGAGGATTGGCAAAACCAGCTTGTGGTTGCGCTGCTTGATTTGGCACTCCTTGTACTGGAGTAGCTTGAGCACCCGCAAAGGTTGGTTGTGCTTGGGCTGCCTGAGCATTTGCAAAAGGAGCTTGCGCTGGCGCTTCTTGGGCACTCGCAAAAGTCGGCTGTGGTTGCGCTTCTTGGGCACCAGCGAAAGTCGGCTGTGGTTGCGCTTCTTGGGCACTCGCGAAAGTTGGCTGTGGTTGCACTTCTTGGGCACTCGCGAAAGTCGGTTGTGGTTGCGCTGGCGCTTCTTGTGTTGGAGCAGTTTCTACTGCTGGTGCGTCATCTTGGAACTCACCAGCTGCAAGTGCTGCTGCAATTTCTTCTTCAGTCGCTGAACGACCATTGATGGCTTCAAAAAAATCTAACCAATCTGCTTTAGTCATAACAATCTCCTTAAAAATACATAGAATGACTTCATTTTATCACAAATAAAGCCATTAATAAATGTCATTTTTATTAGAAAAAGGTTCGGAGCAAGCTGTCCAAACCTTTATATCTTCTTATCTGTTTCTTTGTAGAGATTTTTGAATCTGACGATCCAGCTCACGTTTAATGTGTGGTTCTGGTGCAAATCGCTCTTCCCAGTCACTTGGTTTAAGAATTTTGTGGGTCACAGGATCAAAATGGGCTTTTCCATCTGGGAAAATTTTCCCCATATTAGCCTCATGAACCGTATCAAAGAAAGGTTTAGGATCCACCCCCATAAGAACAAATGAACCATAGGTCAAGTAAAGCAAGTCAATCAAAGCATCCACCTGACCAACCATCGTTGACTCTGAGTGCTCTTTAGAACTAACTTTGAGGGCTGCCTTATCAAGAGCAGCATGCAAATCCAGAACAGCCTGACCAAAGACACGCTTGTCCCCACCTGATGAAGCATAAAGGAATTCGACAATTTCTTCCAACTTGAAGTCCGCACGGTGACCAGCTTCCTCGATACCGTAAACACGAGGCATGTCGTTAGTTGAGCCATCCATCAAATGGTGGAAATCCTTAACCTTGTTGAAGTTGTCATCATCACTGGTAAATGAATTTTCTGTCTCAAAATGAATCAAACCGTAGTGTGACAAGGCTTTGGCAATCCCATTTTGGTTATTAGTATCAGTGACATGGGTAGCCTGGTCTTTCAGCTCGTCTTCACCATTACCCATGGCAACACCAATGCCGACGCCAGACAGCATTTCTAGGTCATTTTCCGAATCCCCAAAGGCCATAACCTCACTGAGTTCGAAACCAAAAACCTCACCTAGATGAGCGATACCTTTCAACTTAGATTGGTCCGCTGAAATAATATCGGCTGAATAAGGGCTTGAACGGGTAATCTTCACATGAGGAAACTTTTCTTCAATATCTTGTGTTTCCCCCACCGTCGCTACCATAACCACCTGATAAATAGGCTCACGCATGATAGTCTTAAGAGTCTCAATACTTTGTGGCTTGAAACGACGAATCAAAGACTTGAAACTACGTTCCACCATCTTAGCCCAGGACTTAGGGACAATACGGCTAACGATTTGCCCAAACTTACTCGTTCCCATACTAATAATATTGGAACCAACAAGACCTGTGCTAGTCCCTAGAGAAATCTCTCTACGGTGCTTGGTGGCATAGCGAATCAAGTTGTAGACTGTTGATTTAGGGAGCTGATTTTGATACAGTACCTTGTCATGAGTCAAAATATATTGACCATTATAAGTGACTGCAAAATCCAGACCCAGATTGTCCATGAAAGGCTGAACAAATCCTGGCCCACGACCTGTTGCCAAACCAACTAAGATACCATCTTCCTTCATTTGACTGATAGCTTTTTTAGTCGAACTTGACACACGTTTTCGGTCATTTAGAAAAGTCCCATCAATATCAAAAAAGACTGCTTTAATGGCCACAGAGCTCCCCTCCTTCTAACATTTTATGCTAAAATAAATTATAACACATAATACAATGGTGAGTAATATAAATGAAAAAAAAAATCCTAGTCCTTCACACTGGAGGAACAATTTCCATGTCAGCAGATAATGATGGCAAGGTCAGTCAAAACGATGATAATCCCATGAACCATGTGGGACTTGATTTAGACAATTTAGAACTAACCGTTCTCGATTTTCTTAATATCCCTAGCCCACATATCACACCCTACCACATGCTGGATATTTACAAAAAAATCAAGGAAACAGCTGGGCAATATGATGGGGTGGTCATCACTCATGGGACAGATACTCTGGAAGAGACAGCCTACTTCCTAGACACCATGGCCGTTCCTGAAATTCCAATCGTTTTAACTGGTGCCATGCGTTCGTCGAACGAACTAGGTAGCGACGGAGTCTATAACTATCTCTCAGCTCTACGCGTTGCTAGCGACGACAAGGCCGCTGACAAAGGAATCCTGGTCGTGATGAATGATGAAATCCATGCAGCCAAGTATGTGACTAAGACCCATACCACAAACGTGGCAACCTTCCACACACCAACTCATGGTCCACTAGGAATCATCATGAAGCATGACATCCTCTGGTTCAAAACTGCTGAGCCTCGGGTTCGCTTTGATTTGGAACAAATCACAGGAACAGTCCCAATCATCAAGGCCTATGCTGGGATGGGTATCGGAGATGGAATCATCAGTCTCCTAGACCCTGAAAAGATTGACGGCGTGGTTATCGAGGCCCTAGGTGCTGGAAACCTCCCACCACTAGCTGCAAGAGAAATTACGTCACTTATGGACAAGGGAGTTCCCGTTGTACTCGTTTCCCGTTGCTTTAACGGTATCGCCGAACCAGTCTATGCCTACGAAGGAGGTGGCGTTAAACTCCAAGAAGCAGGCGTTATGTTTGTCAAAGAACTCAATGCACCAAAAGCCCGCCTCAAACTCCTCATCGCACTTAGTGCAGGACTTGAAGGCCAAGAATTGAAAGACTATATCGAGGGGTAAGACATGAAACTTAGCATTGAAGCAACCGATAAATTGGAAAACAAAGATTTCCACTATGAGCTGACAGTCTCAAAAACACATATCGCCATGGTCTGTGGCACCGTGCTAGCCAGTCTAGCCCTGGTCGCATGGCTAAAGAAAAAATAAAAAAAGCTTGAAGCATCGTCACGAGAAAGGTGACTGAACTGCTTCAGGCTTTTAGTTTTCTTCGTCTGGTCTATATTCAAGAATATCTCCTGGTTGACAATTCAACTCCTTACAAATAGCGTCCAGTGTTGTAAAACGGATTGCCTTGGCCTTGCCTGTCTTAAGAACCGAGAGATTGGCTGGGGTAATACCAATCCGTTCTGCAAGCTCACCCGAGCGCATCTTCTTCTTGGCAAGTTCAACGTCCAAATTGACAATAATCATAAGCCCCTCCTAAATCGTGTACTCATTTTCCTCAGCAATGGCATTAGCCTTGGTCAAAATCATAGCAACAGCATAGAGGACAAAACTAACTAGCAAATAACTGATGTTAAAGAAACTATAACTATGGCTGCCTGTTCCAAATGTAAAGATACCATTATTGATAAAAGCCCCAAGAACTAGCAAATGCGCTGACCAACGAACCAACTTAGCATTTTTAGCAATGAAAATATCAGAACGATAAAGATTAATCAAAAAGGCACGTAGACACAACAAGAATCCTATGTTGACTACCATACGAAGGAAATCAATGGTTGCTGTAAAAATCGTCAAACTAGAGCCGTTGCTTTTTACAGTAACTCCTGGACCGAGAAGCATCCGCAAACCTTGTTGTAAGAGTCCTTCATGACCAGTCAGAATAATGGCATCAGTAAGAATGGTGATTACAAGACTTAAAAAGCCCACAAAAAGGAGAACATTGACGAATAGGAGAACACTACGCAGACGTTTTTGTTCTTGCGTTTCCTGGCGACTTTTGGCACTTTTGGCAGATCTCCAACCATAATAACTAGAACCAGCTAAGGCTAGGACGATTAAAACATAGAATAAGATAGTTTTCATGTGTTACCTCAATTGTAAATACATTTTGATTTTTTTGGAGAATAGACTAGAAAAAGCCAAGGTGCCTCTAGGAGCCCTTGACCTCGTTCTAAATCATTAGCTAACTATTAACAGTATCAATTATATCGAATATCAATATAAAATACTAGTTTTTAGATAAGATTTTACTACTTTTCAAATAAGAATTATTCAATTATTTGACCGCTGTTTGTCCCTTACGAAGACGAATCGCATCACAAGCTAGAGAGACCAAGAAGAGCCAGACTGATGTACTAAAATCCATTACAAGGTGATTAGTCATTCCCAACTGCAGGAAGATATTCAAGGCTGATGGCACAAAGGTTAAGAGGGCAACCTTTTTCAAGAAAAGAGAGAAATCTTCTGTCCAAAGTGCCTTCCAAGTAAAGGATTTAAGTTCTTTACGAAGGAACCAAATCAAGGCAAGATAGAAGGCAAATTGTAGCTCTGCGACCAGCCAGTAACCCCAACCAGAAAGGTAATGAACCTCTGCACCTGGGAAAAGGCTAGCCACATCCACAAAAGGAAGGATAGGTAAAGCAAGCATTGCAAGACCGTAGATTGCCATAAGAAGAATAAGAAGAGCGTTGATGATTAATTTAAGTGTTTTCATGATAAGTATTTCCTTTGTTAAATAGTTTTTAGTATATAATTTCTCTGATACTGTCAATAAAGTTCATTCTATCACGATCTGCTAAACTGCCCATAATTAAAGGCAAAGCAAGTGTAGATAAGGCACCGATAATACTTAGAATTAATCCTACTATAAATAAAAAGTACTCAGGTATAAGAAAGCGTCTAATTTGAGATAATACTGAAGAACTTTTTTTACTCTCCATAATAGTACCTCAACCCACTAATACTCAAGTCTACTGTAAAAATATAAAGAAGCAATATACAAAATTGCATAGTAGACTACAAATAATAACATAATAAGTAATATACTACTATTAAAAGACATATGACCTAACACATTAACATAACCGTTCGGAAACACATATTTTAGCGAAGCAAGTTGTGGAGCTATAAAAGAAAAAAGTGCAAAAATAATTCCTACAAGCATAGTGAATCCATTTGTCAAGATAATTGATGCCAGACTGGCAACTAATAAACACAACAAAAACACCAAAATAGTCCCTAAAATACTAATTACCGTATACTGTACATCATCAATTTTGGAAGGCCAAAACCTACCTGATGTATATGGTTTATGAACCAAATAAACATAATAAGTAAACAATGATGAAAAGAAAGTTATTACTATATACAATATTTGAAACAATAAAATCGCTCCTAACTTTGCATTTAAAATAACTTTTCTACTAATATCTTTGTAAAGATACATAATACCACTTGTAATTTCATCCCTAAAAATCGTACTTACAATATAAATAAAAACTACTAATGGCAAGGTCATTTGGTACTGAGTAAATAAAACTGCACTAAAAAACTCTAAAAAGCTTAGTGACCCTACTGGGGCGCTCAATTGCATAAAATTGGTATTAAATAATCCTACAACAATTAATAGCATTGGGAAAAAGCTAAAAGCTAACGCAATTTTTGATTCTTTTTTCTTCAACAATGCTTTAAAAAAAGGTAATGTTAAGTAATTCATTCCTATTCCTCCACAAATAATCTTTCTAAACTATCCTTTTTAGATAAAACATTATTAATTAGCTTAGCAACTGCAAGTTGTTCCAAGATACTATTTAATGCTTCATTATTTACAGAATTATCAATTTCAATATTATTTTCACTATACTTTAAGCTATATTTTTTCACAAGATTCTCTATCAAATGATTATCTTCATCTCTGAAAATCTCATTCAGCTCTATTATAATACTATTTTGCTCCGTACTGATTTTATCATCAATTATCCCTGATTCAATGAAAAGATAACGTGTACACAAGTCTTCTAATTCTGCTAACTGATGACTAGATATTATCATTGATGTTTTATTAACTTTTGACCATTGTTTTAAAATTTCCAATAAATTTTTAACACCGATAGGATCTAAACCCACAAAAGGCTCATCTAACAACACAAATTGAGGTTCCGTAACAAGAGCCAATGCTAAAGCAGTTCTTTGTTTCATACCAAAAGAAAAATCTATAGGTTTTCTATCTTTAGCTTCCCAAAGTCCGACTAATTTCAGTATTTTTTCGATATTATCTTGATACTGTTCTTTCTTATGAATTTTAAGATATAACTTTAAGTTTTCTTCAACACTAATTTGTGGAAAGAATACAGGTTCTATCATGATTCCAAAATCTTTAAGAATATTATCTTCTTTAAAAATGTCCCTACCATTAAAAAAAACATTCCCTTCTGTAGGATTTTGAGATTTTGCTAATATTTTGAGCAAAGTACTCTTCCCTGAACCATTTTTACCTACTAAACCTATAATATCTCCCTCTTCAATCGTAAAAGTAGCATTTTCTAAAGAATAAAAAGCATTACCCTTATATTTTTTTCCTAACCCTTTAACTTCAATTATTGCCATTTTTCTTCACCATACGTTCCATAACTTTTATACTAATATACTCTACCAAGAAATAAAGTAAGGCTACAAATACAATTTGAGAAGGCTCAATTAAACTATTATTTATCTTGATATACATTTCTCCACTTGTTATTGTATTTTTTTGAATAAAACTAGTCCAGACACTAGAACCTTTTAAAAATAGCCCTATAATAATGTAAGCAATTAAAGAGATTGCTGGAAAAATTCATCAATATCTTGCTTTTGGGCTAGGAAGTTAAGCAGTTCTGTGCTAAACTGAGTCATAGGAATAAATCTCTTTCTAGTAATGTGTTGCAACTCTACTATAACGGATTTATTCCTTTTTGTGTTTACACAACTTATTTTACACTATCATTTCTCTTTTTCGCGAATAAGATTGTCTTTATCGAAAACTTATTATCGTTTATCGATAATTATATATTACACTCTTTATTTCTCCTTGTCAACAACTTTTATCGTTTTTCGATATTTTTTATCTAAGATTCAAAAAAATAGAAAAACCAGCTAAGAAAATCTTAACTGGTTACCTTACTTATGTTAATCACCTAGACTGGTCATACTTCCGTCTAGACTTGTTATGATTTTAAGAAGAGGGGTTCTACGTTATGAAAAAAAGGAAAAAGGGATTTTGGAAAATGAGGGATGAAAGTTGTAGAATATGGGTAAATTTAGCCTCTTCCTGGCATCAATATTAGTTTTGATAAACCTTAAAGTCTTGAGGATGCTTTTGGAAATTTGGGTTGTATGTTACTTTAATTTTTACTGTCATTGTTGTTTCCTCCTTTTTAGGAATGGTTTGGCCTAGCCAAAACGTTTTATTATCAAAACCTATCTCGTTTTGATGGTTTTATTATAGGATCTCTAACTTAAAGAAAGCTTGTAATAAGCTTGAAGGAAACTTAAAACTCTCAGTGAGTTCACTGAGAGTGCTTGTGTTTATATCATGGATAAAATAAGATAAAAACTGCAAAATAAAATATAAGACCTATCAGTAGAAGAAAGAAGGGATGAAAGATAGCAAAAAAATCGAGTTTTAACCGCTTCTTTTTCATGGGTTTCCTCCTCAGTCAAACTCAGCTTGCCTTCTCAAATGTGCTTCTAGCACCTGCCAAGTAGGATTTTCACGCCAGTTAGGGTCAGATACAATTTGGCTGGCCACGCGCCTTGCTTCTTCTAGGATATTATAGTCTTCCACAATGTCAGCCACCTGAAATTCAGGAATACCTGACTGCCGTGTCCCAAAAATCTCTCCTGAGCCACGCATTTTAAGGTCCTCTTCTGCTAGAACAAAACCATCCGTAGTCTCACACATGGCCTGCATGCGTTTTTTACCGATATCATTTTTAGGATTAGCCACCAATACACAGTAAGATTGCTTGTCGCCACGACCTACACGGCCTCGAAGCTGGTGAAGCTGGCTAAGTCCAAAACGATCCGCATCCATAATGACCATAACCGTGGCATTAGGTACGTTAACTCCCACTTCGATAACTGTGGTTGATACTAAAATCTGAGATATTTTGTTCTTAAAGTCCTGCATAATTTGGTCTTTTTCATCATTTTTCATGCGACCATGCATCAGAGCCACCGTAGCTGAATCTCCAAAGAACTCTGTGAGTTCCTGATGAAGGGCAACAGCATTTTTCAAATCAAGAGCCTCAGACTCTTCAATCAAAGGAGAAATAAAATAGACCTGAGCATCTTTTTCCAACTCGCTCTTAATCCAAGTCAATACGGTGTCTAGTTGCTCATGTTTAACCCAACGGGTAATAATGGGCTTACGCCCAGTTGGCATCTGGTCAATGATTGACACATCCATCTCCCCAAAGGCAGTGATTGCCAAAGTCCTAGGGATAGGGGTTGCTGTCATCATAAGAACGTCAGGATTGTCTCCCTTCTCGCGGAAAATACGACGTTGATTAACCCCAAAACGGTGCTGTTCATCAGTAATCACCAACCCAAGTTTATGATAAGTCACCGCATTCTGAATCAACGAGTGAGTCCCCACAATCATCTGAGCCTCCCCAGATTCAATTTTAGAAAGAGCTACTTTCTTATCTGCCGCCTTCATCCCAGAAGTTAAGAGGACTACCTCTAGTTCAGGAAAAAGTCCCTGCAAGCTCTGATAATGCTGCTCTGCTAAGATTTCCGTCGGAACCATCAGGGCTGACTGCAATCCTGCCGTATAGGCCCCATACATGGCAAGACTAGCGATAACTGTTTTCCCTGAGCCCACATCTCCTTGCAAGAGACGGTTCATATGAGCCCCAGATTTCATATCAGCTAGGATTTCTGATAAACTACGCTCCTGAGCCTCGGTCAAGGGGAAGGGCAAGGTAGCAATCTTGGCTTTGATTTTGCTTTCATCATAAGTAATTGCTAGACCATTAGTCTCTGACTTATTCTCAGCCTTTAGCACCTGTAAATTCATCTGGAAATAAAAGAGTTCTTCAAACTTTGTTCGGCGTAGAGCCTGCTTATATTCAGCCAAATCTTTAGGAAAATGCATGGCACGCACAGCCTCTTGACGCCCCATGAGACGATACTTGTCCATAAGCATCTGGGGAAGACTTTCCTCCAACAAATTCAGCGCCCCACTATCAAAAGCTGCTTTTATAGCCTTTATCAGCTGGGCCTGACTAACCCCCTGAGCCACATGGTAGACTGGCTGCATATCGTCCTCAACTTGAGCCAAGACTTTCATACCAGTCACTGCAGACTTCTTCTGGTCCCACTTGCCAAAGATAGCCACTTCTGCCCCCATCTCAATCTTGTCCACAAGATAAGGCTGGTTGAAGAAACTAATAGCAATCACTGCCTCCCCTTGTTTGATTTTAAAACTCAGACGATTACGTTTAAAGCCATAATACTGCACATTGGCAGGCGTCACCACTGTTCCCGTAATGACCGCCTTGTCTCCATCCATCAGTTCAAAGATGGACTTACTCTTAAAATCTTCATATCGGAAAGGAAAATAAAGCAAGAGGTCTCCAACTGTGTGTAAATCTAATTTGGTAAATTTTTCAGCGGACTTAGGACCAAAGCCCTTCAAATCTGCAATTGGTGAATCTAGTTGAATCATATTCTATATCATTTCTATCGAGTTCTGTTCCTCCTGAAAGAGGAAGCCTTATCAGCTATTATAACACATGGAAATAGTCTCCCTAAAATCAAAAAATCCAGTATCAAACTGGATTTCCTTTTTTTATATTAGTCATAGCTACGAGGTACACGATCAGTAAGTAAACAAAGGACCTCGTAATTGATTGTGCCACGTTTTTCAGCCACCTCTGTCGCAGTGATGCTTGCTCCACCATTTTCACCCATAAGAATGACAGGAGTTCCTAGGGGATAAACCTTAGGAAGACGAACGGTAATCTGGTCCATAGACACACGCCCAACAATAGGACAAAACTGTCCATCCACAATAACGTGGAAACCTTGTAAATCTCTGGTCCAACCATCCGCATAGCCAACTGGAATGGTTCCAATAACCTCATCAGCTGTCGTCGTATAGGTTGCACCATAACCCACATCTTGACCTGCTGGCAGGATCTTAACATGAACAAGCGCTGTCTCCAAGCTTAAAGCAGGACGAATGTTATAGGGAAGTTCTAAAGCACTGCCACTAGGATTGAGACCATATATCACGACACCCAGACGTACAGCATTAAAGACTGTTTCTGCATGCCAGATACTCGTCGCAGAGTTGCTTGCATGTACCAAGCGAGGGCGGTCCACCAAGTTATTAACCAAATCCGTGAAGAAGGCCAATTGACGCTTGAATTTACTATCATCTGCCTCATCAGCTGTTGCAAAATGGGTAAAAATACCTTCGACATCCGCACCAAGTGCCTTCAGACCAGCAATCAAGCTATCTGCATCTCCTTGGCTACGCACCCCAATGCGTCCCATGCCTGAATCAATCTTAATATGACAGGTCAAACCAGTCAAATCAAGCCCCTGATCCTTAGCCATTTCCAACCACTCAAGCGAAGCTACCGTCAGAGTGATGTTTTCTTGAATAGCCAAAGGAGCCTCGTCTGGCAAGACGACTCCTAAAATAAGTATCGGTTGCTCTAAGCCAGCTTGACGGAGTTCAAGTGCCTCGTCTAGGTTGGAAACACAAAAACCATCTACCTGTTTAGACAAATGCTTGGCCACCGTAACAGCACCATGACCATAGGCATTGGCCTTAACAACTGCAAAAGTCTTTACCTTTTTAGGAATGTGGCTAACCACTTGTTCAATATTTTCTGAAATTGCTGATAGATCAACCTTTGCCAAGGTTGGTCGATGTAAACTTGAGATCATAAGCTATCCTCTTCCAACATCTATCTCTTAGTTTTTTTCTAAAATGACACTTGCCTGAACAAAATCACCGCTATGGGAAATCGAGATGAAGACATTGCCTTCAAAAGGCGACTGGGTCACCACTGGCGCTCCCTTGTCATTGGTCAAAATTTCAATATCCTTAAAGCCGACTGCTCCAATACCTGTACCCCAGGCCTTTGAAAATGCTTCCTTACCGGCCCAGCGACCTGCTAAATAGGACATCTGACGATTGCCAGAAAGGGATTCAAAACGCTCCCACTCTTTTGGTGTCAATACCTTTTTTGCAAAGCGTGGATTGCGGTCATAAGCCTTTTTAACAGCTGAAATTTCCTGCAAGTCTATACCATGTCCAAAAATCATAATTGTTACGAAAGTCTATTGTGGATTTCACGAATAAGGCTATCTGTCTTATCCCAGCCAAGACATGGATCTGTGATTGATTTACCATAAACTTCAGGTGTGTCCTGACGACCATCCTCAAGGTAAGACTCAATCATAAAGCCACGCACGGTATCCGCGATACGCTCATCCCACTCACGGTTAAGAAGGACTTCTCGCACAATGCGAACTTGTTCCATGAAGTTTTTACCTGAGTTATCATGGTTTGTATCAACAAGAATAAATGGATTTTCCAAATTAAATGCACTGTACTTGTCCAAAGCCTTAACCAAGTCTTCGTAATGGTAGTTGACAATGTTCTGACCATTTTCATTGTTGGCACCACGCAAGATAGCGTGAGCGAGCGGGTTACCATCTGTTTTAACTTCAGCGCCATTGTAAAGGAAATGCTGTTGGTTCTGCGCAGCATAGATACCATTAAACATGACATTCAAATTTCCTGACGTTGGGTTCTTCAAACCAATTGGCACATCAATACCTGAAGCTACAAAGCGGTGTTCTTGGTCCTCAACCGAACGTATTCCAACAGCGTGGTAGCTAAGTAGGTCATCAAAGAAGGAAAGATTTGACGGATAAAGCATCTCATCAGCGATTGGGAGGCCTGTTTCAGTAATAATACGTGACTGAAGGTGGCGAACCGCCTTAACTCCAGCAAGAAGGTCTACATCACCCTCTGCATCTGGTTGGTGGATAAGCCCCTTATAACCATCCCCATTAGTACGAGGTTTAGCTGTATAAACACGCATAACAATAAAGATTTTATCTTTCACTTCTTCCTGAAGTTTGGCCAAACGGTGAGCATAGTCAAGAACGGCTTCTTCATTATCAGATGAACATGGGCCAATAACCAAGAGAATACGTTTGTCCTCACCCTTGATAATTTTTGCCAAAGCCTCATCATTAGCCTGTTTAGTTACTAGTGCGTCTCCCGTAAGAGCATGCAATTTCCTTACTTCCGCTACATCAATCAGCGGACTATTTTGATGAATTCCCATCTTTTTCCCTCTCTTTGTGAAAAGAGAGCGAACCGCTTGGTCATCCAAACGGTTCACTCCCCATATATGGTTTCTGTTACCTTATTATTTTGACAAAGTATCGTGGATTTCACGAATCAATTCTTCTGTCTTATCCCAACCAAGACATGGGTCAGTGATTGATTTACCATAGACATCTGGCGCATCTTGACGGCCATCTTCAAGGTAAGATTCAATCATGAAACCACGTGCAACTTTGTTGATTTTTTCATTCCAGTCACGGTTAATCAAGGTTTGACGAACGATACGGATTTGTTCCAAGTAACGTTTACCTGAATTATCATGGTTTGTATCAATAACGATGAATGGATTTTCAAGGCCCATTTGTTCATAGTGTTCGATTGTTTCAAGAACATCATCATAGTAGAAGTTAGGCACGTTTTTACCATATTCATTCGTTGAACCACGAAGAATAACGTGTGCCAATGGGTTACCTGATGTTTCAACTTCTTCACCGTTAAAGAGGAAGTTTTGTTTGTTTTGTGCAGCGTAGATACCATTAAACATAACGTTAAGGTTCCCTGATGTTGGGTTCTTCATACCAGTTGGAACATCAATACCTGATGCAACAAAACGGTGTTGTTGGTCTTCTACAGAACGTGCACCGATGGCAATATATGACACAAGGTCATCTACCAAAGGAAGGTTTTCTGGGTAAAGCATTTCATCAGCAGTTGTGATACCAGTTTCAGTGATAACACGGTAGTGAAGATTACGCACAGCCTTGATACCATTGATTAGGTTTGGTTTACCTTCAGCATCAGGTTGGTGGACAAGCCCTTTATAACCATCACCATTTGTACGAGGTTTAGCTGTATAAACACGCATAACCATAAAGACTTTATCTTTAACTTCTTCTTGAAGTTTAGCCAAACGGTGAGCATAGTCAAGAACTGCATCCTCATTATCAGATGAACATGGACCAATAACCAAAAGCGTACGGTCATCTTCACCCTTGATGATTGCTTCAAGCTCTTTATCACGAGCTTGTTTCTTGGCAAGGGCTTCACCTGTCAATGTAGTTGATTCTTTAACTGCATCAAAATCAATTTTTTCACTTACTGCTTTAAAAACCATAATAATTACCTATTTCTTTTTTCCTAAAATTGTTTACGACCGTGACAATTTTTAAATTTCTTACCAGAGCCACATGGACAGAAGTCATTACGACCAACCTTACTAAAGTCAATTTCTTGACCATTAGCATCTGCTTGGTGGGCCTGGATATTGCCTGTTGCTGTTGTCGAAACACGTTCATTCACATTTTCACGAGATTGCTCATGAATTTGTGCTTTCATCATTGTACGTGTCACATCATATTCAATTGCCCCAATCATATCTTGGAACATCTTGAACCCTTCAGATTGATACTCAACGATTGGGTTGTTTTGTGCATAACCACGCAAACCAACGGCATTACGTAATTGATCTAGAGCATCGATGTGGTCCGTCCACTTGTTATCAACAACCATCAAAATCAAGACTTTTTGGAATTCACGGATAGCTTCCTCTGAACGCAATTTCTTGATTTGACGAGCATAAACATCATCTGCTAACTCATTCAAGTAAACTTTAATAGCGTCATAATTAACACTACGTTTCGTTACCTCTCCCACTTCTTGTAAATCTTCAAGTGAGATGGCATTCTCAGGAACCAAGGCCTGACGAGCAAAGTTCAAGATACCTTTAAGAGCTTCCTCTTGATCATTGCGGCTGTGACCATCTACCGTACGGTTAATCGTACGCTTAATCATAGCCTTAATCTCAGGTTCAAGGTCACGTTCCGCTGTGATAACATCATAACGCTCAGCGTAGATGATTTCACGTTGTTCACGCATAACGTCATCGTACTGAAGGACTTGTTTACGAGTATCGTAGTTATTTCCTTCGACACGTTTTTGAGCCGCTTCCACTTGGCGTGTCAACATACGTGATTTGATAACAATATCCTCATCATCAGCATTCAAACGTTCCAAGACTTGCTTGATACGATCAGAACCGAAGCGACGCATCAATTCGTCTTCAAGTGAAAGATAGAATTGAGATTCTCCTGGGTCCCCTTGACGTCCCGCACGACCACGCAACTGGTTATCGATACGACGGCTTTCGTGACGCTCTGTACCAATGACACAGAGTCCACCAAGGTCAAGAACCCCTTCACCAAGTTTGATGTCGGTACCACGACCGGCCATGTTGGTCGCAATCGTAACGGCACCACGTTGACCCGCATTCATGATAATATGCGCTTCTTTTTCGTGGTTCTTGGCATTAAGCACTTCATGAGGAATACCTGCTTCAACCAACATCTTAGAAATCAAGTCAGATGTTTCAACGGCAACCGTACCAACAAGGACTGGTTGCCCCTTTTCATAACGACGTTTAACATCTTGTACCACAGCGCGGAATTTAGCATCCAAGGTAGGGTAAAGAAGGTCATCATGGTCAATACGTTGAATTGGACGGTTGGTTGGAATCGGAATGATTCGCATGTTATAAATTTCACGGAATTCATCTTCCTCAGTTTTACCAGTACCAGTCATCCCTGACAATTTCTTGTACATACGGAACATATTTTGGTAAGTGATTGAGGCAGATGTCTTCGTTTCTTCTTGAACTGGCACACCTTCTTTTGCCTCAATGGCTTGGTGGAGTCCATCTGAGAAACGACGACCTTCCATAGTACGACCTGTAAATTGGTCAACGATAAGGATTTCTTGCTCAGGACTGACCACATAGTCGATATCATGCAACATGATGTAGTTGGCACGAAGGGCGTTGTCAATATAGTGAGTCAAGGCAACATTGTCAATATCGTACAAGTTATCCAAGTTGAAGAATTCTTCAGCCTTGTCAATACCTGAGTCATTCAAACCAATCGTTTTCGTTGGAATATCAATAGCATAATCATCTTCTGTTAATGTCTTAACAAAAGCATCCGCACGATGATACAACTGATTAGTTTCTGAACTTACAGGACCTGATACGATCAATGGTGTACGAGCTTCGTCGATAAGAACTGAGTCAACTTCATCGACCAAAGCATAGTTCAATGGACGTTGTACCATGTTTTCCTTACGAACAACCATGTTATCACGAAGATAGTCGAAACCTACCTCTGAGTTGGTTGAATAAGTGATGTCACAGTTATAAGCTTCACGTTTTTCAGCTGGTGATTTGGCTGAAAGGTTAATCCCTACTGACAAACCAAGCCAACTATAAAGCTCACCCATTTCAGTCGCATCACGCTCTGAAAGGTATTCGTTAACGGTGATAACGTGCACGCCTTCACCTGAAATAGCATTTAGGTAAACAGGCATTGTCGCAGTCAGGGTTTTCCCTTCCCCTGTACGCATCTCTGGTACGTCACCATGGTGAAGAACGATACCACCCATGATTTGCACACGATATGGGAAAAGTCCAAGGACACGTTTTGCCCCTTCACGAACAACTGCAAATGCCTCTGGCAAGAGTTGGTCTAGGCTTTCTCCGTTTTGATATCGTTTTTTAAATTCTTCTGTTTTTGCCTGAAGTTCTTCATCTGAAAGAGCCGCCATTGCATCAGCATAGCTCTCGACTTTCTTGGCAGTTTTTTCTAGTTTCTTAATTTCGCCTTTATCATTTTCAATGATTTTGCGTAATATATTTGCCATCTTTTTTCCTTTCGACAGTCTTTATCTCCATATTTTACCACAAAAGCCCCCTTTAAACAAGAAATCACTCAAGGATTAACAAAGAAAAAAGCCCTAGTTTAAGGGCTTTCACAATGGATTTGCAAATAAACGAAAACTTTTTTATTAGATTCACTGAAAATATCGACAATAATGCTTTAAAACTACTTCTTAGAGTTCTCTTGGCTCTCTAGGATATCCTCAAAATCATGCAAGAGATTTTCAAAAGCCTGCTCAAAGAAGGCATGGTCGGTGCCGCTATAGGCCTTCATTATCATAGGGCTAGCTTCAAAATCAACGTAGAATTGATAGTCCAAGACACCATTTTTCCAGTAAAATTTAATGCTAGGGGATGCCGTTTTTTCACCGCACATACCAGGAATGGCCCGTTGTAAGCCATAAATGTGATCTCCATAGTCTTTCAGACGATAGTAAGCTCCCTCAAAATAATAAGATTTGCCGATTTCAATACGCTCAAATAGTGCAGCTAAAACTTTTTCATTACTCATACTTAAGCCTCGTTAGGGTGACTGACAATCATCTCCAATTGTCCATCAATTTCCCAATCTGTCACATCATTTGGAAGAATGAAGTGATCACCTTTTTTTAGACAATAAATGCGTGAATCGATAGTCATAGTCCCATTTCCAGAAAGTACCGAACAAAGCAAATAAGGAGCTGATTGCTTGAAGTCAACCAAGCCACTGAGTTTCCATTTATATACGGTGAAGAAGGAGTTTGATGTCAAACAAGTCGACTCTAATTGCAAGGTCTTAACAGTTGCTGGGACGCTATTTTCTGGGTCCCCTAGATTCAAGACATCGAGAGACTGTTGAATATGAAGCTCACGTTTATTGCCCTGATCATCCCTACGATCAAAATCATAGACACGGTAAGTGGTATCGCTAGATTGTTGAGTCTCTAAGATCAAGATACCTGGACCAATAGCATGCATGGTACCACTTGGTACAAAGAAAAAGTCACCTTTCTTAACAGGAGTTTTCGACAAAAGTCCGTCCCAATCACCTGCTTCAATTAAGGACGATAATTCTTCCTTGGTCTTAGCCTTGTGACCATAAATAATCTCTGCACCCTCTTCAGCATCAATAATATACCAACATTCTGTCTTTCCTAGCTCACCTTCATGCTCTAGTCCATAAGCATCATCAGGGTGTACTTGTACTGAGAGCCAGTCATTAGCGTCCAAAATCTTTGTCAACAAAGGAAAAACACTAGTCTTGGGATTTCCAAAAAGTTCCGGTTTATCCTTGTAAAGCTCTGCCAGGTGGAAACCAGCATACTTTCCGTTTTTGACATAGGATACACCATTAGGATGGGCAGAAATTGCCCAGTATTCACCAGTGTGTTCACTGGGAATATCGTAACCAAACTCTGTCTTGAGGCGATTACCTCCCCAGATTTTCTCATGCATTGGTGAATCTAAAAATAAAGGTTCCATTACACCCTCCTGTATAGAGCAAAACGCCTTAAGATTATCTCTTAAAGCGATTTTACATATTTTGTTTATTTGTTTGCATGCTTATCAGCTACGTCTTTAGCAAGTGCGAAGTTACCAAGCGTTGCAGAACCATTACCTGAAACAGCGGGTGTCACAATATACTCATTTACATCTGGTACTGGAAGGTAACCATTCAAAAGAGCTGTGAATTTTTCACGAACACGACGAAGCATGTGTTCTTGCCCCATAACACCACCACCAAAGACGATAACTTCTGGACGGTAGAGCACAGTTGCCTGGACAGCAGCTTGAGCAATGTAGTAAGCTTGAACATCCCAAACCTCAGAATTTTGCTCAATCAATTCGCCACGAATACCTGTACGGGCTTCAAGTGATGGACCAGCAGCCAAACCTTCCAAACATCCGCGGTGGAATGGACAAGTTCCGTTAAATTCATTGGAAACATCATTTGGGTGAAGAGGTACATATACGTGACCAGCTTCAGTGTGACCCATACCACCAATGAACTCACCATTTTGAATAGCACCGGCTCCAATACCAGTTCCGATAGTGTAGTAAACAAGACTCTTAACACTTTTACGAACAAGTGTCTCACCATAAGCAGAGGAGTTAACATCAGTCGTAAAGTAGAAAGGAATATTAAACTCTTTAGCAATCAAACCAAGAAGGTCGACATTTGACCAATGTGGTTTTGGAGTTGAAGTCACAAAACCATATGTTTCAGAGTTTGGATCAACATCAATTGGTCCAAATGAACCAATTGCAATTCCAACCAATTGATCTTCATAACGTTTGAAAAATTCAATCGTACGGTCAATTGTTTCGTAAGGTGTAGTTGTTGGGAATTGAGTTTTTTCAACGACTTGGAATTTCTCATCGCCAACAGCACAAACAAATTTTGTACCACCAGCTTCCAAGCTTCCGTAAAGTTTAGCCATATGCAAGCTATCTCCTTTTGTGATCTATAAATTACTATCTTAATTATAAAGAAAAGTGGCGTAAAAGACAATCTATATTCCGTTCGATTCACCAGCCATAGCCATTGGAACTCATCTCTTTTCTTTACCTGACATTTAACTAAAAAAGCCGAAATGGTTTCGACTTTCCTAGCTTATTATTTAACTGCGATGAAGTCTGCACCTTCAGCAACTGATCCAGTTGCTACTGATGAAACATCTTCGAAGTCTGCAGTATTTGTAACGATTACCATAGTTGTATCGTCAAGTCCTGCACCTGTGATAACTGAGCTATCGAAGGTAGCCAAGACATCACCTTTTTTAACACGTTGATTTGCTTGAACTTTAGCATCAAATCCTTTACCGTCAAGTGAGACAGTGTCGATACCGATGTGGATAAGCACTTCAGCACCTTTATCAGATTTAAGACCGTAAGCGTGACCTGTTGGGAAGGCGATTTGCACTTCACCATCAAATGGTGCGACTACTTGGTTTCCTGAAGGTTTAATAGCGGCACCTTTACCCATAGCTCCTGATGAGAAGACTGGGTCATTAACATTTTCCAAAGCTACAACTTCACCTTTAAGTGGTGCAGCGATTGTTTCGGCTTGCAATGCAACTGGAGCTGATTCTGCAGATGCAATATCTTCAGCAACAACTTCTTTTTGAGCTTCAACTTCTTCCTCTTTGTAACCGAAGATCCAAGTAAGAGCAAAACCAAGAGCAAGTGTTACAAGTACCATGATCACATACTTAAGCACTTGACCGTTAAGGTAAAGAAGAGTACCAGGAACGATTGTTACACCAAATCCTGTACCAGCGAGGTTAAGGATTGAGGCCAACCAACCACCAGCAGCACCAGCGATAAGACCCATGATAAATGGTTTACCGAAACGAAGGTTAACCCCGAAGATAGCTGGTTCAGTGATACCAAGTACCGCTGAAAGAGTTGCAGGGAAAGCAAGTGCTTTCAATTTAGCATCTTTAGTTTTAACACCCACTGCAAGTGTCGCACCAGCTTGGGCAGTCATAGCAGCTGTGATGATAGCGTTAAGTGGGTCTTTACCAGTATTAGCAATGAGGTTAGCTTCAAGCAAGTTAAAGACGTGGTGAACCCCTGTAACGACGATAACTTGGTGAACTCCACCAAGAACAAGACCAGCAAGACCAAATGGCAAGTTAAGAATCCATTCTGTAGCAGCAAGAACATAGCTTTCAACAGTATGGAAGACAGGACCAATGATAAAGAGGGCCAAAGCTGACATTACTGCGAAGACGATAAGTGGACGCAAGAGAAGGTCAAGAACGTCTGGAACCCATTTACGAACCCATTGCTCGAACTTAGCACCAAGCAAACCTACGAAGAAGGCTGGAAGCACTGAGTTTTGGTAACCTACTACTGGAATAAAATCAAAGAAGTAAATTGGTTTAGCAGCACCTGATGCAACATCCCAAGCGTTAGGAAGGGCGTTGTTAACCATCATCAAACCAAGAACCAAACCAAGAAGTGGTGAACCACCAAATACGTTAAAGGCTGACCAACAAATCAAGGCTGGGAAGAAGGCGAAGGCTGTATCTGTCAATACAACTGTGTAAGTATAGAAATCAGTAGCAGCAAAAGCTTTTGATGTTGTACCGAACAAACCAAGAACTGTATCGTTATTGATTGCTCCACGGATACCCATGAAAAGACCAGTCGCTACGATTGCTGGAAGCAATGGAACGAAAACGTCACCGAATGAACGGATAGCACGTTGGAACCAGTTACCTTGTTTAGCAGCTTCTGCTTTTTGTTCGTCTTTAGATGCTGTTGGAAGACCTTGAGCAACGACTTCGTCGTAAATCTTGTTAACAGTACCTGTACCAAAAATCATTTGGTATTGACCTGAGTTAAAGAAAGCACCTTGAACTTTTTCAATGTTCTCAGCCTTTTCTTTATTGATTTTGTTTTCATCTTTGACCATCACACGTAGACGAGTCGCACAGTGAGCAACACTGTTGACGTTTTCACGTCCACCGAGGGCATCGATGACTTCTTTTGCAATTTGTTTGTTATCCATTTGCAAAATTCTCCTTAATAAAATTTGGTATGAAAGCGTTTAGCTTTTCTTTACGATAACTATTTTAGCATCTTTCTGCCATATGTCAACCGTTTAGCATATTTTTTTATTTTTTGTTATAAATCGTTGATTTTTATAGGTAAAACGTTTACTATATTATTAACAAATAGATTAGGAGATTACTAAATATGAATCTACCAACAGAAGTTCGTTACCGTCCATACGCAGATTGGACAGACGAAGAAAAAACAAAGATTAGAGAAAATGTCGCTAAATCACCTTGGCGTGCAAGTTACCATATCGAACCAGAAACAGGGCTTCTTAATGATCCAAACGGTTTTTCTTACTTTAATGGTAAGTTCCAACTTTTCTACCAAAGTTGGCCATTTGGAGCTGCTCATGGTTTGAAACAATGGGTGCATACTGAAACTGAAGATTTGGTTCACTTTACAGAAACTGGTGTCAAACTCTTGCCAGACCATGAAAATGATAGCCACGGTGCCTACTCAGGTTCTGCTTATCAAATCGGTGATAAACTCTTTATCTTCTATACTGGGAACGTTCGTGATGAAAACTGGATTCGTGACCCACGTCAAATCGGCGCTTGGATGGATAAAGACGGCAAAATCGAAAAATTCGACAAGGTTCTTATCAAACAACCTGCTGACGCTACTGGGCACTTCCGTGACCCTCAAATCTTCGATTACAAGGGACAATTCTACGCTATCGTAGGTGCTCAAAACCACGATAAACAAGGTTATATCAAACTTTACAAGGCAGTAGACAATGATGTCGAAAACTGGGTTGAGGTTGGTAATCTTGACTTTGGTGGCACTGGGTCAGAGTACATGATTGAGTGTCCTAACCTTGTCTTTGTAGATGGCAAACCTGTTCTTCTTTATAGCCCACAAGGTCTCGATAAAGCTGAACTTGACTACGGTAACATCTACCCTAACACTTATAAGATTTTCCAAGATTTCGACACAGAAAAACCTGCCCTCGTTGATGGCACACCAATTATCAACTTGGACTACGGATTTGAAGCATATGCAACTCAAGGCTTTAATACTCCAGATGGTCGTGCCCTTATTGTCAGCTGGATCGGTCTTCCAGATGTGGACTATCCAACTGACAAATACGACTACCAAGGGGCTATGAGCTTGGTTAAAGAATTGTCTATTAAAGATGGCAAACTCTACCAATATCCAGTCGAAGCCATTACAAGCTTACGTGCTAGCCAAGAAGATTTCTCTGAAAAAACGGCAACAACTAACACTTACGAGCTTGAACTTAACTTTGAAGCTAACACTCAAACAGAACTTGTCCTCTTCGCAGACCAAGAAGGAAATGGCTTGTCACTTACAGTTGATACTGAAAACGGAAAAGTTATCCTTGACCGTTCTAAAGCTGGTGAACAATATGCTACTGACTTTGGCACAAGCCGTGAATGCGCTCTTGATGCCGGTCAAGCTGCAACAGCAAACATCTTTGTAGACAATTCAATCGTTGAAATTTTCTTCAACAAAGGTGAAAAAGTCTTCACTAGCCGCGTCTTCCCAAGTGCAGAACAAACTGGTATCAAAGTAACGTCAGGAAACGTTTCTGGACACTACTTCGACTTGAAATACTAAGGTGATTTATGGTCGCAAAGCTTACTGACGTTGCCGAACTGGCTGGTGTGAGCCCAACCACAGTTTCTCGCGTCATAAACAAAAAGGGCTACCTCTCACAGAAGACCATTGACAAAGTTCACGCTGCTATGCAAGAACTCAACTATAAACCTAATAATTTAGCTCGAGGTCTTCAAGGAAAGTCGGCCAAACTCGTTGGCTTGATTTTCCCAAATATTTCCAATGTATTTTATGCCGAACTTATTGAACGTCTTGAGGATGAACTCTTTAAGCAAGGTTATAAAACCATTATTTGTAATAGTGAGCATGATCCTAACAAGGAGAGGGACTATTTGGAGATGCTCGCCGCCAACCAATGTGACGGCATCATCTCATCTAGTCACAATCTTGGTATTGAGGATTATGAGAAGGTTGAAGCTCCCATCGTTGCCTTCGACCGTAATCTCGCCCCAAAGATTCCTATTGTTTCGTCTGACAACTTTGAAGGTGGCAAGTTAGCCGCAAGAGCTATGGTCAAGGCTGGCTGTCAACGCATTGTCATGATTACAGGCTATGATAATTCGGATTCTCCAACAGGACTTCGTCAACTAGGTTTTAATTATGAATTGGACAAGGAAGGTATTATTTGTCCTGTTCCAAACGATTTGTCTCTCATGCGACGAGAATTAGAAATCAAATCTATTATCTCTCGTGAAAAACCAGATGGCATCTTTGTTTCGGACGATTTAACAGCTATCTTGGTTATGAAGATAGCTAGACAATTGGGACTTTCTATCCCAGATGACCTAAAAATCATCGGTTATGACGGTACCGCCTTTATCCGTCACTTCTACCCAGAGTTAGCAACTATCCAACAACCTTTGGATGAAATTGCTAAACTTTGTGTCGAAATTCTTCTCAAGAAAATTAAAGGCAAAACAGTTAATCGTGATTATGTACTTCCAGTGAGTCTGATTGCTGGTAGCAGTATATAAATGAAAGTCGCAAGAAATCTCCGCTTGCGACTTTTTTCTTGTTACATTTGTAGAAAAAAAGAAGTTGAAACAAGGCTCAACTTCTTTTGCTTATGCTTCATCTGTCACAAACTGACTAAGTACACCATTAATGAACTTAGCAGATGTTTCATCAGAATATTTTTTAGCGATTTCAATGATTTCGTTAATAGCTACACGTCCTGGTGTTTCTTCAAATGACGTGATTTCATAAAGTCCCAAACGAAGGAGAGTACGATCTGTCACAATCAAACGTGAGAGGCTCCAACTCTCTTTCAACTTTTCTTCAATTTGACTATCAAGTTGGGCCAACTCTTCACGGACACCTGTTACCAGGCTAAGGAGAAAGGCTGATACATCAACTTCAGTTTCTTCGTCAATTGGCTTGTCATAAGTGTAAGCGAAAAGTGCTTGTTCCAGAGCTTCTCCACCAAATTCAAGGGCAAAAAGCGTTTGAAAAGCACGCTCACGAAGGTCACGACGTGAATCTTTAAAGATATTAGTCATTCAAAAAATCCTCGTTAAACAATTCAGCCAAGTCTGGTTTTTGTGACTTTTCAGTAACAATAGATTCAACGTGAACATTGACTTCTGAAATTGCCACTTCTGCCATATCATAGACAGCTGCTTTAACAGCCTTTTGAATTTCAATTGAAACCGCTGGTACGTTAACCCCATACTGAAGTGAGACGTAGATATCAGCATTTACAGTACCATCTTCTTCTGTTCGGAGGTAAACACCACGTCCCAAGCTTGTTTTGCTGAGACTATCCGTAACATTTTTATTTTGAAGGGCGTAAACACCTTCCACTTTAGTTGCAGCGATACCTGTAATCACTTCGAGCACGCGAGGGGCAATTACAATTTCACCGATATTTTCTGTAGTCATCGCATGTTTCCTTTCCGTTAGTTTGGAAAATAAAGCCTTCAAACCAGTGGTTTGAAAGACTTAGTTGGGCTTAGGCACGTGATACGTAAGTACCTTCAGCTGTGTTGATAACCAATTTTTGACCAGCTTCGATAAAGTCTGGAACGTTAACCACAAGACCAGTTTCAAGTGTTGCAGGTTTACCTGAACCTGTAACTGTTGCACCTTTGATAGATGGTTGTGTTTCAGTAACAGTCAATTCAACAGTTGTTGGAACTTGAACACCAATAACTTCTGTTCCGTAGAATTGGATTTTTACGTCTGAGTTTTCAAGGATAAATTTCAATTCTTCTTGAACGTTGGCTACTGGGATTTCATATTGGTCATATGTTTCAGTGTTCATGAAGTATGCAGTATCATCCATTTGGTACAAGTATTGTGCTGGTACTGTTTCGATGATTGCTTGTTCAAATTTTTCTTCTGGACGATAGCTAGTATCAAAAGTTGAACCTGAGCGAACATCACGCAATTTCATACGCATGATTGTGTTACCTTTACCAGGTTTGTGGTGGCTAGCTTCAAGAACTTTGATCAATTTGCCATCGTTAGTTACGAAAGTCATACCCGCACGGAGTTTACTTGCTTCAATCATTATTAAATACCTCTTTGTAAAAAATTATTATCAGTTTATTTTACCATAAATGATAGCATGGCTCAAATGTTTTATAGATTCAAGCCCAATCCTCAGGCTTTTTTCAAAGAACAAGCTAGTCATCCATTCCTAAGTGAACCTCTGGAACATCATGTTGCAAATAAGAAACGCCTTTTTGTTCCATCAATTCAATCGCAAAGGGATGGGGCCTATAATTGGCCTTGTATGTAATCTTAACAATACCAGCTTGCAAGAGAGCTTTGGTGCAGTTGATACAAGGAAAATGAGTCACATAAATCTCTGTATTTTTGGTAGAAATCCCCTCTTTGGCACATTGAATAAGGGCATTCATCTCTGCGTGTACCGTACGAATACAATGACCATCTTCCATATAGTGGCCTACTTCGTTACAGTTATCAGTCTCAGAAACTCCGCCATTATAACCTGTAGCGATAATACGCTTGTCCTTAACTAAAACAGCTCCAACAAAGGCACGGTCACACGTAGAACGCTTAGAAATCAGCTCTGCATTAGCCATAAAATAATCTTGCCAAGATAAACGGTTTGGCATAAAGTATTCCTCCAAATCTTAGAGAACAATCAATTCCTTAGGCGCAAGGGTAATCAATTCACAACCATTTTCTGTGATAATGATGTCATCTTCGATACGAACACCGTATTTATCAGCCAAATAAACACCTGGCTCGTCCGTCAAGACCATACCAGCTTCGATAGTCTCATCAGAGTTACCAAAGTAAGGAATCTCGTGAATGTCAAGACCGATACCATGTCCAATACCATGTGTAAAGTAGTCACCGTACCCCGCTTCGACAATAACATCACGCGCAACCTTATCATAGTCACGACGTGTCATACCAGCCTTAGCTGCGTCAATCAAGGCCTGGTTAGAACGTAGAACGATATCATAAATTTCACGCTCCTCATCAGTGGTGTCACCAATATGGATAGTACGAGTCATATCGCTAACGTAGTGGTTGTAGTAGCAACCAAAGTCCATCGTTAAGGTTTCACCAGATTGGATAACCTTTTCTGAAGCAACCCCATGAGGCATAGCAGAACGGTAACCTGAAGCAATGATAGACTCAAAGGAAACCCCTGAAGCTCCGTACTCACGCATACGGAAATCTAGGAAGTTTGCCACTTGTAGTTCTGTTGTTTGACCTGGTTTAATAAAATCAAGTACATCTGTAAAGGCACGGTCTGAGATAGAACAAGCCTTACGGATAGTTGCCAATTCTTTTTCATCCTTAATCATACGCAACTCTTCCATGAAGTTGCTTTGTGGTGATAAAGTGTAGCCTTCAAAGATCGCTTGAAGACCTTGATAGTAAGCAAATGATACCTGATTATCAAATCCGATTGTTTCCAGTTTATCAGCCTCGATAATTTTAACAATATCCTTAAGTGGGTCCTTACTTTCGATAATATCAAAGCCATGCACGGATTGTTTGGCAATGAGGGTATAACGTGAATCGGTTAAGAAGAGGCGACGATTCTTAGTGATGAAGACAGTCGCATTTGTCCCCCAGAAATCTGTCAAATAATAAATATTGTTTTGTCCTGTCACCAACAAGGCATCAAGGCCTGATTGGGCAAGTTTGGCATCAAATCGTTCAAGTCTACGTTGCATTATGAATTACTCCTTTGGTATTTTAGGTTAATTATACCAAATTTTCAGATTTTAAAGGATTAAATTGACATTTTAGCTTGTTTTTTTGAGGTCATAAAGAAAAAGCCAGATCAAACTCTGACTTTATTAGCATTACACAAAGGCTCGCTTTTCGTAGATAGTTGGCATAAAAAGGAGCAAAACCAAAGTCCAAACAAACAAAACAAAGGCTTCGCGAAGATTAAAGAACTCTTGACCACTAGTAAAGACTGCTCGCATAAAACTAAATGGTACATAAGTCATCAGCTTAGTCATGGTATCCCCTAAACTAGCCAAATAGAGCGTGAAGAAAGTCATTCCTGTTACTCCAAAATAAGCCGTTACAAAGGCCGTTAAGGTATTCTTCACAAACAAGACAAGCAAAGATGGAATCATATTTGATAAATTCTTTTATTCTCCAACTTAGAAAATAGTCTGTTAGATAAATTTCCCTAAAAGACTTATAAGCAGATCTGTTAGATTCCTAAAAACTTGCTTAATTTGAGACATTAGGCTAGTAACAGACCCTTCAGTATGATTAATTACATCCTTATCACTATCCTTGATAGTATCTTCAGAGGGAGATTCCGGTAAGGGTTTTTCCGCCCTCTCTACTACTTCTGTTCCCTCTGGTGTCTCTGTTTTCTCAGTTTCTTCCTTGAAAACAGCCTGATAAATAGCTTGGGCATCTGGAGCACTGCCAAGATAGCCAGAAACCAATTGACCATTTTTGAGACGAATGACACTTGGAGTCCCTGGAATTCCTAGCTTATCAAATAGTATTTTACGAGACTCACGGTCCAGCTGATCCGAATCTGTATTGTAATAAAGAAGCTGACCATCAATCAGGGTATTGAAATCCTTCAAAACTGGAGAATTTTGACGACAATAGTAGCAGGTTGGCCGCCCAACATAAAGGATATGGTCTCCGCCATCTTCAGTCAACATATTTGTAACATCACTATAAGAGACTGGCTTCAGGTTTTCAAGATTCTTTTCATAAGCTTCAACCGAAACCTCTTCAGACCTCACTTCTGTCTCAGCCACTCCCGTCTGTGATGATTGAGGAAGCGAATTTTCCTTTGTCTCACTAATAGATTCAACTTTCTCAGCTATCTGTTGAGAAGCTGTTTCAGAAGAAACTTCCACATTCTCTACTTCACCACTCTCAACAGAATTATTGGATAATTCGACTGTAGATTCCTTAACATCTAACTCATCCGCTGCTCCACTAAGCACCGCTAACTGGCAAGTACCTAAAACAAAACTCGCCATCAAAATAAATTGTATTTTCTTCATGTATTCTCCTTATTTGTTTACTGTGTTACATCTTACTTTTTACCAATTAACAAAAGCAATGGTACCATGACACTAATTACCATGTTCCTCTCCTTTTCTATTTAAATTAATACTTTAGCCACTAAGTCCAAGCTATGTCTTCATTATAAGAGCTTAACGAAATAAAAAATAGTGACATAAATGTCACCATTCTATAAGATTAAAGACAAAAAGAAAAGGCTAAGCAAATAAACTCAACCTAAGACTATAGTAATCAACATAGAAAATCATTTCTCCTTATCCTTACCCGCTACCCTAAGCGCAAACAAAGAAAAAGCTAGCGAAAGTGTTGACCAGACGAGACAATGGTCAATAAAGGCAACGCCTTCGGTGAAACTTAGCGTAGCAGTTATGATCACAATAAATAGCCAGACAATCACGATAACAATGCTTAAACTTCTAATAAGATTATTCTTCTGTTTATCCATACTCCTCTTTCCCATATCTGGTGCTCATGGTAACTTCTAATCGCCATAAGGAGGTCTTCTTTTCAACCACCATTTATTCCAACCCAATCGTTCAGGTAAGGTTTGAGGTTTAGATACAAAACCACCCCCTGTAACATTTTCTAAGGTTTCAGCATTGAGCTCTTCACCATATGCCTTAGTTCGCATTCTTATTTCTCCTTTCTTTTCAAAAATAAATACAGCAATAACCACTTGGACTATTCAAAGATTTAGTCGTCTTGGAAACCTAGTGCATTTGGGTATAAGGTCATTATAGGTTCTCTCTTTTCAAAAAAATAGTGACATAAATGTCACTATCTCTGAACACAAAAATCCAGCCCTCTATAAGACCTGTTCCAAAACTTGTTTATTTCTACGGTGTTTCAGAATAAGATAAAAAATAACCTCAAAAAGGAGAAAACTAAAATAAATTCCTAAAACGTAAAGCAAAGTTTCCCATTTATCTGTTGCTGATTGAAAATGGCCGTGATGATCCACTGTACGGATGCTAATTAAAAGACAAATATCTAGAAATAAGGCTAGAAGAATACCATTAAAGCCTATAAAAAAACGCTTTTTAACCATAGTCTGACTCCTGTATGTTTTTTCTTAACCATAGAATAGCAAACTCAACTTAAACCAGCCTAAAGCAAAAAAAAGACTCAGAGAGCCCTTTTTCTTTATGTCAATTTTTCTTTCAAATATTGTCCTGTGTAGCTTTCTGGAACAGCTGCTACTTCCTCTGGAGTCCCTGTTGCTACGATGGTACCTCCACCGACACCGCCTTCAGGACCCAAATCGATGATATGGTCTGCGGTCTTGATAACATCCAGATTGTGCTCAATCACGAGAACAGTGTTGCCATCATCCGCAAAACGCTGAAGCACCTTCAAGAGACGTGCAATGTCATCTGTATGGAGACCCGTCGTCGGTTCATCCAGAATGTAGAAGGACTTCCCTGTAGAGCGTTTGTGCAACTCACTAGCCAGTTTCATACGTTGAGCCTCACCACCTGATAAGGTTGTTGCTGGTTGTCCCAAGGTCACATACCCGAGCCCCACGTCCTTGATAGTTTGAACCTTACGAGCAATCTTAGGAATAGCCGCAAAAAAGTCAACTGCGTCATCAACTGTCATATCCAAAATTTCAGCAATATTCTTGCCCTTATAACGAACTTCTAAGGTCTCAGAATTATAGCGTGTGCCATGGCAAACCTCACAAGGGACATAAACATCAGGCAAGAAGTGCATCTCAATCTTAATAATGCCATCACCAGAGCAAGCTTCACAACGGCCACCCTTGACATTGAAAGAGAAACGCCCCTTCTTGTAACCGCGAATCTTGGCCTCATTAGTTTGGGCAAAAAGATCACGAATATCGTCAAAGACACCTGTGTAAGTCGCTGGATTAGAACGAGGTGTACGCCCAATTGGACTTTGGTCAATATCAATCAATCGCTCGATATGCTCAATGCCTGTCACTGATTTGTGTTTACCAGGTTTCTCACTATTTCGATTGAGCTCTTGGGCAATCTTTTTCTTGAGAATTCCATTAACCAAAGTCGATTTTCCCGAACCAGAAACACCAGTGACTGCAATCAACTTTCCAAGCGGAAACTTGACAGATACATTCTTCAGGTTATTCTCGCTAGCACCTTTAACCTCGATAAAACGACCATTACCTACACGACGTTCCGTCGGTACAGGAATTGATTTAGCACCTGACAAATATTGCCCGGTGATTGAATTCTTGTTCTTAGCCACTTCCTCTGGGGTTCCTGAAGCCATGATTTGACCACCAAAGGCACCAGCACCAGGCCCCACATCGATAAGCCAGTCAGCCTCACGCATGGTATCTTCATCATGCTCCACCACAATCAAGGTATTGCCCAAGTCACGCATCTTTTTAAGACTTGAAATCAAGCGATCATTGTCACGCTGATGAAGCCCTATAGAAGGCTCATCCAACACATATAAGACTCCAGAAAGGTTAGAGCCAATCTGTGTTGCCAAACGGATACGCTGACTCTCACCCCCAGAAAGGGTTCCAGCCATACGAGAGAGGGTCAAATAATTAAGGCCTACATTATTTAAGAAAGTCAAGCGATCCTTGATTTCCTTAACAATTGGACGAGCGATCACTCCCTCGTTTTCACCCAATTCAAGGTTATCGATTTCCTGAAGATGATCTGAAATAGACAAATCAGAGATTTGACCAATATTGAGGCCATTCTCACCACCAACACGAACTGAGAGAGCTGCTTCGTTAAGACGATAGCCATGACAAGTTGGACATGACAACTCATTCATATAACCTCGCATGACATTGCGAGTGAAATCACTATTGGTCTCGTGGTAGCGACGATTGATATTAGTCACAACTCCTTCAAAAGGAATATCAATATCACGCACCCCACCAAAATCATTAACATAATGGAAATGGAATTCGCGATTCCCAGATCCATAGAGAATCAAATCTTGTTCTTCTTTTTTAAGATCTTCAAATGGCGTATCCATATCCACGCCGAACTGCTCCATGGCCTGCTCAAGCATGGCTGGATAGTAGTTGGACGAAATAGGATTCCAAGGCGCCAGAGCACCTTCACGTAAGGTCTTACTAGCATCAGGGATAACCAAATCCATATCAACTTCCAGTTTATTACCCAAACCATCACAGGTCGGACAAGAGCCGAATGGCGCATTGAATGAAAAGAGACGAGGTTCTAACTCTGGCACTGTGAAGCCACAAACCGGACAAGAATAATGTTCTGAGTAAAGCAGCTCATTATCATCCATGGTATCCACAATCAAGTAGCCATCTGCTAAACGTAGGGCCGCCTCCACCGAATCAAAGAGACGACTACGGATACCATCCTTATTCACCAAGCGGTCTACAACTACTTCTATATTATGCATTTTAGACTTAGACAACTCTGGCACTTCTGTGACATCGTAAATCTCACCATCTACACGAACACGAACATAACCGTCTTTCTGTACACGCTCAAAAACGGCCTTGTGTTGCCCTTTTCTACGACGAACAATCGGCGCTAAAATCTGCATACGTGTACGCTCAGGAAGAGCTAGAACCTCGTCAACAATCTGTTCCACAGAGGACGACTGAATGGCTCCATGACCATTAGGACAATAGGGAACACCCACACGCGCATAAAGGAGACGAAGATAGTCATTAATCTCCGTTGCCGTCCCGACCGTCGAACGAGGGTTTTTGCTTGTTGTTTTCTGGTCAATGGAGATGGCAGGACTCAAACCATCAATCGAGTCCACATCAGGTTTCTCCATATTTCCCAAAAACTGACGGGCATAAGCCGAGAGACTTTCAACATAACGACGTTGCCCCTCTGCATAGATGGTATCAAAGGCCAAGGAAGACTTCCCAGAACCTGACAAACCCGTAACCACTACCAGTTTATCACGTGGAATCTCCACATCGATATTTTTTAAATTGTGAGCTCTTGCTCCATGAATCACTAACTTATCTTGCATATTTTAAGAGGCCCTAACCCAGAAGCTACGGCCACTCCTTTCTACAGACGGATGGAAAATCCATCCCGACTTTCTCTCATATTATAACAAAATTTCAATTTATCCAGCCCAAAAATGTTTCAAATGTAGTATAATATTGGAGTGTCTAAAAAAGGCAAGGAACATCGTCCCAAGCCTCATTTGACATCACTAAAAAAAGCTAAGAGCGGTGTTTATTTTACTTAAAAGCGATTGTAAAAATCCTTTTATAATCAAGACGCTAGCGCTTACCTAATGACAAAGGAGGGGTTCCCATTGAAACAAATGTTCTTATCCACCGGAAAAGAATTCAAAGAAATTGAAACATTCGAGCCTGGTGCCTGGATTCATTTGGTAAACCCTTCCCAGGAAGAAGCCATGAAGGTTGCAGAACGTTTTGACATTGATATCCAAGATCTCCGCGCCCCTCTGGACGTGGAAGAAACATCACGTATCGATGTCGAAGATGACTACACCCTAATTTTGGTCGACGTCCCAACCCAAGAAGAACGTAATAACAAAAGTTACTACGTTACCATTCCATTGGGTATCATCGTTACCGAAGAGGTAGTCGTTACTACCTGCCTCGAGGACATCAGCCTTATGGACAACTTCCTCAATCACCGTGTACGTAACTTCTATACCTTCATGAAGACACGCTTTGTCTTCCAAATTCTCTATCGCAATGCTCAACTTTACCTAACCGCCCTACGTTCTATCAATCGTCAGAGCGATAAATTGGAAGCTCAGTTGGAAAATGCGACAAAAAACGAGCAATTGATCGACATGATGGAATTGGAAAAATCCATTGTCTATCTAAAAGCCTCACTTAAGATGAATGAGCGAATTGTCAAAAAGCTAACAGGTAACGCCTCAAGCTTGAAGAAATATATCGAGGACGAGGATCTCTTGGAAGATACCCTGGTCGAAACCCAACAGGCCATTGAGATGGCAGGCATCTATGAAAATGTCTTGAACGCTATGGCTGAAACCTCGGCCTCTATCATCGGTAATAACCAGAACACTATCATGAAAACACTGGCTCTCATGACTATGGCTTTGGACATCCCAACCGTTATCTTCTCCGCTTACGGTATGAACTTTAAAAACAATTCTATGCCCCTAAACGATTTAGATAACGCCTTTTGGGTCATTTTCTTCATCGCGGCTCTCGGGTCATCTTGCGTTGTTATCTACTTTATCAGGAAAAAATGGTTCTAATATAGAGCCTCTTCTTTTCCCTAAACTACAAAACTAAAAAAATAATACTATTTATCGAAAGGTCATCTCATGGACATCCAAAAACTCACCAAGAAAAACCAAGAATTTATCCACATCGCAACTAACCAACTCATCAAAGATGGTAAATCAGACCAAGAAATCAAAGACATTCTTGGCAATGTCATTCCTGAACTTATCGAAAATCAGAAAAAAGGAATTACAGGACGTGGACTCCTTGGTGCTCCAACTGTTTGGGCAGCTAGTTTCTCTCCTGAAAAACACCAAAAACCTGAAACTGGTAAGCCTAACAAAGAAGTGCCAGAAACAGATAAAACTCCTTGGAAGATGTGGCTTGATACCTCACTCTTCCTTCTAGCCATCGTTGCTATCATGAACGCTATCTTTGGTTTCTCAGGTACACAAACTAGCTACGGCCTCACAACCCTTCTTTCAGTGTCATTCATTGGAGGCCTTGCTATGTATACCCCTTATCACTACATCTACCGTCACAATAACAAACCAAAAGAAGAACGTCCAAAATGGTGGTTCAGCATGACCGTCATCACACTCTCTTTTATTGCATGGTTTGCTCTCTTTAGTCTTACAGCCCTTCTTCCAAGCTACCTCAACCCTGGTCTTTCACCAATTGTAATCCTTATCATTGGTGTCATCGCTGGTGTTGCCAAATACTTCTTCAAACGTCATTACAACGTCCAAAGTACTTACGCACCTGCATCTTAATCAACCTCAAGCACCCATAAGGGTGCTTTTTTACGTCAGAAATCTTGACACAGTTGGCTATTCTATACTAAAATGTTAAAGTTAATAGACAAAAGAAAGAATTCCAATAGATGCGTATCAAATTCCCTCTACTAATCATTGCTTGCTGCCTACTACTTATGGCTTGTGGCCACAAGAATACTCAGAAAAACTATCAAGCTTACTATAGTTTTAACAATGTGACGACTTCCACTCAGGAAAAACAGCTAGCAAAAGCCTTAAAAAGCAAGGGTATTCCGACAAAAGACTGGGACAATCTAGCCCCTTATATTAGTCGTTACAATCAGGAAAATACAAATCTCCAACCTGTTGTCAAAAAATGGACCCAAAGTAAAATCGGCAAGGATCAAAATCAATTCGTCACCTTCCTTAATGAAAAAACTTTCGAAGATAACAAATCACATTTTACTGATGACTTAAACTGCCGACGAACATCGTTCCTCCTTCTTCATGACCTTATTACAAGCTCAGAGGACCTCACCAAATTGGACCTCCCCTCTCAAAACGAATTTATAGATCTTAAGTCACGCCACAAAGAGCTAACTTCCAAGGATCAAGCTCTCTATAGTCTCCTCTTTGGAGATAATATCAGCTACCAGTCTACGGATGACCTCCTTAAAGCTTGGAAAAAAGCTGGACTCAAGTTTCCAGAAAAGGTTAAACTCCTCTCAGTCTTTCAAAATAGCCCTGGTGATGTCAGCAATTTCCACACGGCTATAACTTACGAAAAAGATGGCAGTATCTATGTCTTTGAAAAACAGGACCCAACACTTCCTTATAGGTGGAGCCGCTTCAATAATTGGGCAGATATCAAAACACATTGGTTATCAAACCGCTTCAAGGTCTTCAAAGATAATGTCGATATCCTCGTTAACGACCAAAAATTTGATGATTTCTTAGAAAACACACTCTATATACCACAAAACAACCAACTAGCTCCTCAAGATAAATGAGAAGACCAGTTGGTTTTTCTTTTTCCCTAAAGTATAAAATAACACTCAACACACAAGCCTAAAAAGAAAAAAGCCCATAAAATCAAGCCAGAAAAAAACACCCTCAGTCGAGGGCATTATTTTTAGTCTTCGTTTACGTAAGGCATAAGTGCCATAACGCGAGCGCGTTTAATCGCTGTTGTTACTTTACGTTGGTTTTTAGCTGAAGTTCCTGTTACACGACGTGGAAGAATTTTACCACGTTCTGAAACGAAACGGCTAAGAAGCTCAGTATCTTTGTAATCAACATATTCGATTTTGTTAGCTGCGATGTAATCAACTTTTTTACGGCGTTTGAATCCGCCACGACGTTGTTGAGCCATGTTTATTTCTCCTTTATATATTTAATTCGTTTTGTCCATTCTTAGAATGGGAGATCGTCATCTGAAATATCCATTGGATTTGAATTACCAAATGGACTCTCGTCACGACCGAAGTTTGGTGTAGATTGTGCAGGTTGTGATCCACCAAATGAACCACCAGTTGAAGCTCCTCCACCGAATGAATTTGAATTATCAAATCCTCCAGCGTTGTAAGAACCACCACTGTGACCTTCACGTGCCGCACGGCTTTCCAACATTTGGAAATTATCAGCGACAACTTCAGTTACGTAAACACGTTGACCTTGTTGATTTTCATAGTTACGAGTCTGAATACGACCTGTAATTCCAATCAATGCGCCTTTCTTAGCCCAGTTAGCCAAATTTTCAGCTTGCTGGCGCCAGATAACACAGTTAATAAAGTCAGTTTCACGTTCACCATTAGCACCCTTGAAGTTACGGTTAACCGCAAGGCTGAATGTTGCAACAGCAACGTTACTTGGTGTATAACGAAGTTCCGCATCACGGGTCATGCGACCAACGAGTACGACATTATTAATCATAATTTACCTTCTTACGCGTCAAGTTTAACGATCATGTGACGAAGAATGTCACCGTTGATTTTTGAAAGACGGTCAAACTCGTTAAGAGCAAAATCGTTATCAGATTCAACGTTAACAACGTGGTAAAGTCCTTCACGGAAATCTTGGATTTCGTATGCAAGACGACGTTTTTCCCAATCTTTTGATTCAACAACAGTTGCACCGTTGTCAGTCAAGATAGAATCGAAACGTGCTACCAAAGCGTTTTTAGCTTCTTCTTCAATGTTTGGACGAATGATATAAAGAATTTCGTATTTAGCCATTGATATTTTCCTCCTCTTTTGGTCTAATGACTCATGGTCTTTCGCCACGAGTAAGTGAGGTGCACTCACAAGATATAATTCTACCAAAGTTTGAGGGATAATGCAAGGAAAAAGTAAAGAGTTAGAAATTTTCCCTCATAAAAAAATTAAGCCCTATGCGTCATCTTTTCTCCGGTCAAACTTCATGCTAAAATAAGAGAATGCTTTATCATAAAAAGAAATTAGGAGAAAAACTAGGACTTCCAACCTTTAACCACTACTATAATATTCCTATTACTTCCCTAGAATATAACCTTAAAAACTTAGGTCCGAGTGATACCTATATTATCACTTTTAAACAGGACAATAACCTCTTTGTTGTTGACATAAGACATTCGCTTGGACATACCAGTCATTTTGATACCGTCTCCCTCTTTGAACAAGACAAGGTCTTATCAGGCATCGCTGCTGTCCCTTTGGCCTCTGTTCATAGCATACAAATCTTGTCTTTTCCAGACAAGTTACACTCTCTGGACCCTAGTCAGCGTCTAAAAAATCTCGTCGCTCTTTACTACAAGGATGCAGAAATCATGCGTTACCTCAAGACGACTAAAAATATCGGTGATCAGGTGGCAAGATATCAATTAGAGGCTGATCGACTAGAAAGACAGGATAAGAGTTTTGACTTCTTCAAGTACGCCAGTCGTAGCAAAATACGAGAAGAAAACGGTCTTTCGGAAGTATCCAGCAAGGACTACGACTTCATTCCTGATTTTCATCCCTTCTTAACCTCACCAAGAAGCCAACAGGTTCTAAGCGTACCAGTAACCTACTGTGATGACAAAACGAAACAGACCGCTAAAATAGACATCATGGGGTGGTATATCAAGGACCAACAACTTAAGATTCGTTGGAAACCCAAGTACATGCGCAAACGTCGATGGCGCTCATCACGTATCTCAATTGATATCGTGACCGACAACTACTTCTTCCAAGGACAAATCTATAGAGACAGTAGCGCCCCCATATTTCTGAACAACCTAAGCTTTGATAGCAAGATTCCTAAGAGCTTCCTGCCGCATCTTAAAAATCAATACCAAATCTTTATGGCTCTAGTCGAAGAACAAAAAAGACTGGCTCTCCTACGAAAGGTCCAGTTAAACAATAAGGATTAAGGGCTCTATAATTTCTGTAGTGGGTAAAATCACTGTAGAGATTATAGAGCTTTTTGAATGCAGACAAAAAGTCCCATAAGAACTATAATGAAAAGCAACCAAACCATCATTAGGAAGAACTTATGAGACTTATTAAGAATACCACAGAATTAATCGGAATTAAAGACCAAAACATCAAGATTTCACTTGTTTTTGAAACTGACACTCATATAGAGATTCAAGCAAAACTCGATTATCCTGCACCATCATGTCCTCATTGCCATGGAAAAATGATCAAGTACGACTTTCAAAAGCCTTCTAAAATCCCTCTTCTCGAACAAGCGGGAACTCCAACACTACTACGTCTGAAGAAACGCCGCTTCCAGTGTAAAAATTGTAGGAGAGTCACGGTAGCTGAGACATCAATCGTTGAGAAAAACTGTCAAATCTCCAACCTTGTCCGACAAAAGGTTACACAACTCCTAACTGAGAAGGTGTCATTAACGGATATTGCCAGAAGACTTCGCGTGTCAACGTCCACTGTCTATCGTAAACTCGACCAGTTTACTTTCAAGGAACACTATGACAAACTCCCAGCTATTATGTCCTGGGATGAGTTTGGGTTCAAGAAAGGGAAATTGGCTTTTGTTGCGCAGAACTATGAGACAAACAAACTCATAACCATCCTTGATAATCGTCGCCAAACCACTATACGAAACTACTTTTTGAAGTATCCATTGAAAGTCCGACAACAGGTACAGTTTATCACGATGGATATGTCTGGGACCTATATGCCACTAGCCAAAAAACTTTTTCCAAACGCCAAAATCGTTCTTGATCGTTTCCACATTATCCAGCACCTTGGTCGAGCCTTTTTAAAGACAAGAATTGCTATTATGAACCAGTTTGATAAGAAGTCACTACCCTATCGAGCCTTGAAAAATCACTGGCGACTCTTCCAAAAGGACAGCCGTAAGTTATCTCTCAGCTCTTTTTATTCAAAGACTTTCCGACAAACTTTAGCACCACATGAAGTCGTTGAGAAGACTCTAGACTTTTCAGAAGAGCTCGCTAATGACTACAACCTCTATCAGCTTTTGCTTTTTCACTTTCAGGAGAAGAGGGTAGATGAATTTTTTGAGTTAATAGAGGAGAACATGAGTAAGGTCAATCACTACTTTCAAACGGTCTTTAGGACTTTTCTTAGACACAAGCAATACATCAAGAATGCGCTAGAAACTGACTATTCAAACGCGAAACTCGAAGCGACTAACAAGTTGATTAAAGACATCAAACGGTTGGGCTTCGGTTTTAGAAACTTCATCAACTTTAAGAAACGTGTCTTCATCACTCTAAACATAAAAAAAGAGAAGACCTATCAGGTCCTCTCTAGATGTTAGCTTTTCGTCACCCACTACAGTTGACAAAGAGCCGGATTAAGTAACTTTCAAAATTCAACATATCAAAAAGCTCATTCTTACACGCTAGAATGAGCTTTTAAGATTCTTCAATTGTCATTAGAACATCCTTTTGGAATTTTGTAAAAAATATTTTCATAAGGAGGAGTCATTGTGTGTCACCATTTTTATACCTAGCAATCATAGATTACCTCCATCAACTTACAAATAACTTTTATGTATTGTAAATTTTCTATTACATTGGTATCACTCCCTAAGCTATTTTATGCAATAACTTAAGGTGTCTCCATTTTTATAACGTCCTAAATTCATCATCATAGTAATCACCTCTGATTCGTATGATTTGAGACCTATCTCCCCATTGACCACTCAATGAGATCTACTTGTCGCCGTTCTTATAACGACTTACATCAAACATCAACATAAGCGTCACCTCGGTACTTTGTTACAAGATTTAAGCATTTAACTTTTGTCGATAGTTTACTCATTTGGCATCGGTATCACTCCTTAAGCTATTTTACGCAACAGCTTAAGTGTCTCCATTTTTATACCTACTAACATTTCTCATGAGCTTTACCTCACTTTTTGACGTTAATCTTGAGTTTAGCTTTCGATTTCTGGTGGTATCACTCCCTTGTAGCTATTTTATGCAACATTTTTAATCGCCGTTTTTATACCTACTGATATTTTTCATGAACTCACCTCGTTCATCTTAAGAATATAGGATTTACGTTTCGTGTGGCATGGGTATCACTCCTTAGGCTATTTTACGCAACAACCTAAGTGTCTCCATTTTTATACCTACTAACATTTCTCATGAGCTTTACCTCACTTCTTCTTAAGTTAACAGATTTGAGTTTAGCCTTCGACTTCTGGTGGTATCACTCCCTTGTAGCTATTTTATGCGACTGAATTAATCTCCGTTCTTGTAACGTCCTACTGTCATGCGGTCACGCTCCTCAGAGATGATTGATAAAGTTATTTGTTTTGCCTACTGTTTTGTTTAGAGATCTCAGTCTCCGTTTTTGTACCTTGAAATATTGACTCTCACCATGGCTTTTACCTCCTTGATGAATCCTTATCTTCTTTACACTCTTAGTATAATGTAAACGCTTACTTTTGTCAATCTTTTTAACAGAAAAACGCATAATTTTTTGAAAAAAGATTTCTTTGCTACAATAGAGACATGTTAGATTTAAAAGAATACGGCATTGTCATGTGGGATGCTGAGAAAATCGCCTCTTTTCGTCGTACCCTCCTGGACTGGTACGATCGAGAGAAACGAGACCTACCGTGGCGAAGAACTAAAAATCCCTACTATATCTGGGTCAGTGAAATCATGCTACAACAAACCCAGGTTCAGACTGTCATTCCCTATTACGAGCGCTTTTTAAACTGGTTTCCAACAGTTAAAGATTTGGCTGAAGCTCCAGAAGAGAAGCTTCTCAAAGCTTGGGAAGGGTTAGGTTACTATTCACGTGTCCGAAACATGCAAAAGGCTGCTAAACAAATCATGGATGACTTTGATGGTCAGTTTCCAGATACTTATGACAATATTGCCAAACTCAAGGGCATCGGGCCCTATACTGCTGGTGCTATTTCTAGCATCGCCTTTGGGCTCCCAGAACCCGCTGTTGATGGTAATGTTATGCGAGTCATGGCTCGTCTCTTTGAGGTTAATTACGATATTGGAGACGCCAAAAATCGTAAGATTTTCCAAGCGATTATGGACATTTTGATTGACCCTGACCGTCCAGGGGACTTTAATCAGGCGCTTATGGACCTTGGGACCGATATCGAATCGGCTAAAAATCCAAGACCAGACGAAAGCCCTATTCGCTTTTTCTGTGCAGCCTATCTCAATGGAACTTATGACAAGTACCCTATCAAATTGCCTAAGAAGAAGCCTAAACCTATGCAAATTCAAGCTTTTATTATCAGAAATGCAAAGGGTGAATTTCTGCTCGAAAAAAATATCGAGGGACGTCTGCTAGGTGGTTTCTGGTCCTTCCCTATCATGGAAACGGACTTTATTGGTCAACAACTCAGCCTTTTTGAAAAGGATGATTATATTCTCGAGACAGTCTCTCAAAAGGCTATTTTTGAAGAAAATTATGCCCTTAATCCAGAGTGGACGAACAATGATTTTACACCTGTAAAACATACCTTCAGCCACCAAAAATGGACCATCGAGATGGTAGAAGGTAGCGTCAATGACGACAAACTCACTACCGATAAGGAGTTATGCTGGGTAGCGGCTGAGGACTTCGACCAGTTCCCAATGGCCACACCACAAAAGAAAATGATTAAAACTTATGAAGACAGCAAAAAAGGATAGCATTGAGTGCTACCCTTTTTGTTATACGTCACGTTTAGCGTGCTTCCGGCCACGCAAAGCAAGGTATACCTTTGAAAGAACTACTCCCAAAAAGATATAAAACAACTCCAAATAAGTCACATTTTTTGACATCAAAAATTCAATCATAGTACGACACTCCTTTTTATTAAGAACTCCTGTCGCTGTTCTCAGTTATGGTTCTATTATAGGTAATACGGCCAATAAAAAATAGTGACATAAATGTCACTATGACGAAAACAAAAAAGCCGAAACGTTTCAGTTTCAGCTTGTTAATCATTAGTCTACTTTGTAGAAGAAATAACTATCGTCTGTGGTGCCATAAAGTGACTACCCACCCCAGATACGATCCTTACTTTTATCTGACTGATCATCGGCTTTCTCATTTGGCGATGACATTACAGAACCAGTCAAAGATACTCCTTTGGGTAAAAATGCTAATGTTCCACCACTAGGACCAACTTCTTTTGGCACAAGTCCTGCTTTAAAAAAGCCATCAGTAATTTTACCATATTCAATTGCTACCTTTGCCGTATACAATCCTATAAATTGGAATTAATTTACTTCATTGTCTCTTTCTTTTTTCTACATTTGTACACAATAAAATGGACTATACAAAATATAACGAACATAGACGTGAAATTTATCCAGATGTCCATATACGCGGACTGAGCTAAATTTTCTCTAAAGCTCGTAGACCATACATAAAAAAATGCAAGCAAAACTGTCGGTATGTACGAAACTGCATATCTTAGAACCATAGGCTTTATAATCAGCTCTGTAACAAGAGCATATGCCACTACACCTATTAAAACTATGATTGCTCTGTCTATTTCGTGCCAGTTTCCGCTCGGATCCTCATATATTCCGTTATATAAATACAAAATGCTGTTTAGCACCGTTACAAATGTATATAAAACCGTATATGCGAAAATCAAATTCTTATATTTATCCTTTTTCATTGCACTACTACTCCAGAAATTCAAATTTGTTTATCTAATTATAAAATAAAGGTTAACGACTAATCAATTTAATTATATAACTAAAATTAGAAATGTTTATTCCAAATTTATTTGAGAGCTGTTCTAAGTTATTCCTTCCTTTCTAAGTTCATAGATTAGAACTTGTAACTTGCTCTTCGGATGAAAGCCTCTGCTACCGGCCAAGGCTTAAAAAACCACCGAATAGTTCCACTTCAGCACCACCTTTGCTAGCTGACCCGACTAGCAAGTCTCATTAGTATATTAGCTACTGGTCGGGAACCCCTATCTAATATAACACTTTAGGGGGACTTTTTTGATACATCGTTAAAAACTTTTCGGAACCACTAGCATATCTGGTGTTTTTCAATAGGCAAATGGAAAATTTTCTTTCATGTTTTACTTTGCCTCATACCATGTGCGGCCGTCATTCTCATCTGCGATGAGAGGGACAGCGAGTTCGACTGCAGCTTCCATAGTTTCTTTAACCAAGGCTTTCATCGCTACAAGTTCGTCGTTTGGCACCTCAAGGACGATTTCATCGTGCACCTGTAGGAGCATCTTAGTTTTATAGCCACCTTCTACCAGAGCCTTGTCTAGGTTAATCATAGCAATCTTGAGGATATCAGCAGCACTTCCTTGGATAGGAGAGTTGATAGCTGTACGCTCTGCGAAGTTGCGGACGTTAAAGTTACGAGAATTAATATCTGGCAACTCACGACGGCGGTGGAAGAGAGTTTCTACGTAGCCCTTATCCTTGGCTTCACGAACCACATTATCCATATAGGCCTTGATACCAGGATAACGTTCAAAGTAGGTGTCGATATACTCCTTGGCCTTCTTACGGCTAATGCCAAGGTTGTTAGAAAGACCAAAATCAGAAATGCCATAAACAATCCCGAAGTTAACAGCCTTTGCATTACGACGGTCGTTAGGTGTGACATCCTCTGGCTTTTCAATGCCAAAGACACGCATGGCTGTAGAGGTATGGATATCTGCCCCCTCTTTAAAGGCTGCAATCAAATGCTCATCTCCCGAAATATGAGCCAGCACGCGCAACTCAATCTGTGAGTAATCCGAGCTTAAAAGCACTGCGTCCTCAGTCGATGGGACAAAGGCCTTACGGATGAGACGACCTTGCTCCAAGCGAACAGGAATATTTTGCAAGTTGGGATCCACTGATGACAAACGACCTGTCTGAGTTAAATCTTGCACATAACGGGTATGGATTTTACCATCCTCAAGGATATAATCCTGAAGCCCCAAGACATAGGTAGACTGAAGCTTAGTGATTTGGCGGTACTCCAAAATCTTAGCTACAATTGGAGCAATTGGTGCTAATCGTTCAAGGACATCCACAGCTGTTGAGTAACCTGTCTTGGTTTTCTTAGTGTATTCCAAAGGTAGACCCATCTTTTCAAAGAGGATAACACCCAACTGTTTAGGCGAGTTAATATTGAACTCCTCGCCCGCCATTTCGTAGATTTCTTGGGTCAATTTATCAATGACTACTTGGTTTTCCACTGCCATCTCGTTAAGGGTTTGTCCCTTAACCTTAATACCAGCGATTTCCATCTTAGCTAACACATTTGCCAGTGGTAACTCCATGTCAAAGAGAAGCTCTGATTGACCGTGTTCAGCCAATTTTTCAAGCATAACCGGTTTAGCAACCTGAAGGACCTTGACTTTTTTAGCTAGGTGGCTGAGTAAGACATCTTTTTCAGGAACCGCACGCTTAGCCCCCTTGCCATAGACCACTTCATCTGTTTCTAACGGTAGGTCCGTATAGAGACGGGCAATGGTTGACAATTCATTGTCTTCAACGGTTGAGAGCAGATACTTGGCCAGACGTGCATCAAAATTAGCCGTAGGCAAGTCAATACCTAGATGGCTCAAAAGGACCTTACTTCGCTTGAAATCGTAGATATTAACAGCTTTTGAAAGAGCTGCCTGGAAGGCTTCTGATTTGAGTAGGTCTGTATATGTAGACGCATAAATCTGCTTGTCATTCCCCCAAGCAAAACCGATGATAGGTTCTATGTGATAATTGTCACCGAGGATTTCAAAATAGAAGAAATCGTCAGAGCTAAAGTGAGCTTCTGTCACTTGACTAGGCTCTGCATAGGCCACATCAAAATCCTGCGGAACAGCCTCTCCACCAAGGGCATTTTTGAACTGAACAAAGCCCATCTCGTCATAAAAGGCTGCCAATTTTTCAAGGTCAGGTCCCGTAAAGGCCGTATCATCTAAGCCAATTTCAATAGGAGACTGGGTATCAATGGTCGCCAGAGTTTTAGAAAGGAAGGCTTGCTCCTTATCATTGATGAGATTTTCCTTCATCTTGGACTTCTTCATCTCATCAATATGCTCATAGATACCTTCAAGGGAACCGTGTTCCAAGAGGAGCTTGAGACCAGTCTTTTCACCAATCTTAGTAACCCCTGGAATATTATCGGACTTATCACCCATGAGGGCCTTGAGGTCGATGAATTGCGCTGGAGTAATCCCCATTTTCTCCATGAGGTAGTCAGGTGTGAAGGCCTCAAACTCAGCCACACCTTTCTTCGAAATCTCAACGACAGTATTTTCATCAGTCAGCTGAATCAAGTCTTTATCCCCAGAGACAACAGTAATTTGATAGTCCTCACTGGTATTTTCAGCCATCTTAGCCAAGGTACCGATAATGTCGTCTGCCTCGTACTGAGCCAAGTCATAATAGGCGATACCACGTGCAGCCAACATCTCACGGATATAAGGGAACTGCTCACGGAATTCCTCTGGTGTCTTAGCACGACCAGCCTTGTAGTCTGCGAACATCTCGGTACGGAAAGTTGTTTTGCCAGCATCAAAGGCTACCAAGACATGAGTCGGTTGGATACGCTCAAGCAGGTTGTCCAACATAAGGTGGAAACCGTAGATAGCATTGGTATGAAGGCCATTATTGTTACGAAAACGGTCAATTTGATTATAAAGTGCGAAAAAAGCACGAAAGGCAACGGATGAACCGTCAATTAGGAGTAATTTTTTCTGATTAGTCATAGGTTTATTATAGCATAGATGAGAGCATTGGTTTTAATTGAAAATCTCTTATTTTAGAGAGACTCTTTTGTAAAAGTAGCTAGTCAACATCTGATGACAAAAGGCCGCTCATAAAACGACCTCAGGCATTTCCCACCTCCACGCCCCATAGGCAAATGTGCTATAATAGAAGCTATGAACACAAAGATTTTAGACCAATTAGAATTTAACAAGGTCAAGGACCAGTTCACAGAATACCTGCAGACTGAACAGGCTCAGGCGGAGTTACGTGACTTGGTGCCTATGACCAATTCAGAAAGAATTCAAAATCAATTTACAGAAATTCAAGAAATGGCTGAGATTTTCGTAGAGCACCATGGCTTTGCCATTGGTAGCTTGCGAGATATTTCTGAGCCCTTGCGTCGCTTGGAACTGGATGCTGACCTCAACATTCAGGAGCTTATTGCCATCAAGAAAGTGCTACAAGCTTCAGCTGACCTTGGTCGCTTCTACGCTGACCTTGAAAATGTTGAGCTCGTCGCTCTCAAACGTCTTTTCGAAAAGATTGAGGCCTTTCCAAGTCTGCAAGGTAGTCTTCAAAGCATCAATGACGGTGGTTTCATTGAGCATTTTGCTAGCCCTGAGTTGCAAAATATCCGTCGTCAACTCAAATCTTGTGATGATGCCATTCGCCAGACCTTGCAAGACATTCTCAAGAAATCTGGCCACATGTTGGCTGAGAGTCTGATTGCTAGTCGTAATGGTCGTTCAGTGCTTCCGGTCAAAAATACCTACCGTAACCGTATTGCTGGGGTGGTGCATGACATCTCAAGCTCTGGAAACACAGTGTATATCGAGCCACGCGCCGTTATCCAGCTTAACGAAGAAATTACACAATTACGTGCAGACGAACGTCATGAGATGGCTCGTATCCTGCATGAACTATCTAATCAACTCCGTCCTCAAGCTGCTGCTATCGCCAACAACGCTTGGATTTTGGGCCACATGGACTTCATTCGAGGAAAATACCTCTATCTCCAGGATAAAAAGGCAGTTATTCCAAAGATTAGTGACAACCAAACACTCCAACTGCTTAACGTTCGTCACCCTCTTTTGGTCAATCCAGTAGCCAACGATTTACGCTTTGATGAGGACCTCACAGCTATTGTCATTACAGGTCCCAATACCGGTGGTAAAACGGTCATGCTTAAAACTCTTGGATTAGCACAACTGATGGCTCAATCTGGTCTTCCAATTTTGGCTGATAAGGGTAGTCGTGTAGCCACTTTCCAAGAGATTTTTGCGGACATCGGGGATGAACAGTCTATCGAACAGAGTTTGTCAACATTCTCTAGTCACATGACCCACATTGTCGAGATTCTGGACGCTGCCGACAGCAACAGTCTTGTCTTAGTCGATGAGCTTGGGGCCGGTACTGACCCTCAGGAAGGGGCTAGTCTAGCCATGGCAATCCTAGAGCACCTACGTTTGAGCCAGATTAAAACCATGGCTACTACTCACTATCCTGAGCTTAAGGCCTATGGGATTGAGACGCAACATGTGGAAAATGCCAGCATGGAGTTTGACACAGCGACTTTAAGCCCTACCTATCGTTTTATGCAGGGGGTTCCTGGTCGTTCTAATGCCTTTGAGATTGCTCGCCGCCTCGGTTTGAATGAGATTATTGTCAAGGAAGCAGAAAACCTCACGGATACTGATAGTGATGTCAACCGTATCATCGAGCAACTTGAAGCCCAAACTGTGGAAACACAAAAACGTCTGGAGCACATCAAGGACGTTGAGCAAGAGAACCTTAAATTCAACCGTGCGGTCAAGAAACTCTATAACGAATTCTCCCATGAGTACGACAAGGAACTCGAAAAGGCTCAGAAAGAAATTCAAGATATGGTGGATACAGCTTTGGCCGAGAGCGATAGTATTCTCAAAAATCTCCACGATAAGAGTCAACTCAAGCCTCATGAAGTTATCGACGCCAAAGGAAAACTCAAGAAACTTTCCCCACAAGTGGACCTCTCTAAGAATAAAGTCCTTCGTAAGGCTAAGAAAGAAAAGGCTGCGCGTGCCCCTCGTGTCGGAGATGATATCATCGTTACCGCCTATGGTCAACGTGGTACGCTTACCAGTCAAGCCAAAAATGGTAACTGGGAAGCCCAGGTAGGTCTCATCAAGATGACACTCAAGGCGGATGAATTTACTCTGGTGCGTGCCCAAGCCGAAGCCCAACAACCTAAGAAGAAACAGATTAACGTGGTTAAAAAAGCCAAAAAGTCATCTGGTGGTCCTCGTGCCCGTCTAGACCTTCGTGGGAAACGTTACGAAGAAGCCATGCAAGAGCTTGATGCCTTTATTGACCAAGCCCTACTTAATAACATGAGTCAGGTGGACATCATCCACGGTATTGGTACAGGTGTCATCCGTGATGCTGTTACCAAATATCTCCGCCGTCATCGCCATGTTAAAAGTTTTGAATATGCCCCACAGAGTGCTGGTGGTTCCGGATGTACCATTGCAACCTTAGGGTAAAAATAGTTAAGAAAGACTGAGACCTTGTGTCCGGTCTTTTTCATATCCTACCAAAACAAAGAACAAAAAAAGTCCCCCTTAATCAAGGAAGACTTCTATTTTCTATATCACACTTGTCCACAAATGCTGGATAATCTGACTAACTGGAAAATAACCATTAATCAAGATACGTAAAACCCAGCTCGATGACAAGAGCGTTTGAATGTTGTTCATAGGAACAGTCGCAAGAATATTCCCCAACATAGTCAAAGGCACAAGACTCACTAAGGTGGCCAAGACGCCACCTACCACTTGGTAACGTCTTTGATCAAGTCGCTCAATTCTCACAAAATGGAAGAAAATACCAAGAAAGCGTAAGCCATAATAGGCTATACAGTAGATAGCAAAATAAGCAACACCCGCATAATAGACACGGTCAAGTGAAAAGATGTTCTGATCTTTAAAGAAAGCTATACTAGCATCCTTGGTTGGATTGGTATAAGGTACCCAAAGATTGATAGCCTCTCCTAGCGACCGGTAGAAATAGGCCGCCACACACATGGCGATAATGACTGAAACCACGTAATAAGCTTGCATAAAGAGGCCTCGACGGTAGCCAATGTAGAAATTCCAAGCCATAATGGCTAAGACAAGGAGTCCAATCATGCGTCATCCTCATCGTCATTTGTAGCTGTCGCCTTAACCTTGAGCTGCTCAAGTTGCTTAGCTCTCAACGTTTCCAACTCTTTTTCCATATCTTCAACTTGAATTTCGCGTTCCAACTGAGTTGACAAAGAATTGATAGCCATTAGGATAGCGATTGTTTCATTGTCAGCATTTTTCATCTGCTCTTTGATAATTTTATATTTCTCATGGGCAACACGCTCCACCTCTTCCATGAATAGGTTGTCCTTATCAGTTGTTAGCGTGAGGTTCTTCTCTCCAAAATGAAATTTGTAACGGTTCTTATTTGCCATTTGCTTGTTAGCTGCCAATCAATGGTGGTCGCGGATTCGCCACCGCAGCTTCTCCTTATTTTATTGCTTTTATATCGCCATTTGGTAGCAAGATTCAGACACTTACTCTGAGGCGTGTTCGATACTTAAATGCCAACCCATTTTCTCTAATTGTGGAAAAAAGAGCATGGTTAGGCATTCTCTTTCTAATCATTATATCCTAAATTTTAACTTTCGTAAATTTTAGACTTTGCACTTCTCTAGAAAAATAATTTTCAGGGATTTCGAGTCTGTAAAATATCTACCAATTCTCCTTTTTTGTGCTAAAATAGATTTCATGGGCACAATCGTATTAAAAATGACAGCAGAGCAGATTTCGACACTCCAAAAGGACCTGGCAAACTATGCGACTGCGACTAAAAATCCTTATGCAAGTTTTTCAGCCAAGGTCGATGGAATAAGTGTCATCGCCTATACTTCAGGAAAGGTAACTTTCCAAGGAGCTAAGCCAGAAGTCTTGGCTAGCCGTTTTGGATACCAAGCTGAACCTAAGCATTCACCTGATGGGCAAAACCTAGCCCTAATTGGATCAGACGAAGTCGGAAATGGCTCCTATTTTGGTGGTCTAGCTGTTGTAGCTAGTCTAGTTACCCCGGCTGACCATGCCTTTTTGAAATCTCTTGGGGTCGATGATTCTAAAAATCTTAATGATATCAAGATTCGTCAGATTGCACCTATATTGGAGGAGAAAATTCCTCACAAGGCACTCCTTCTTTCGCCTAGAAAGTACAATGAAGTGGTTGGAGACGGTAAGAGTCATAATGCTGTGTCCGTTAAAGTAGCTCTCCACAATCAGGCTATCTTTCTATTGTTACAATCAGGTGCTAAACCAGATAAGATTGTCATTGATGCCTTCACCAGTGAGAAAAATTATCAAAAATACCTCAGGAATGAACGCAATCGCTTTGACTTTCCTATTACTTTAGAAGAAAAGGCTGAGGGGAAATACTTAGCTGTCGCAGTGAGCTCTATCATCGCTCGCAATCTCTTCCTGGAAAATCTTGACAAACTCAGCCAAGAGGTTGGCTACACCCTTCCTTCAGGTGCTGGTGCTAAATCTGACCAGGTCGCAACTAAGCTTCTTCAAGCCTACGGAGATCAGGCTCTCCAAGCTACTGCTAAATATCATTTCGCCAATACCAAAAAAGCCTACCAACGCTTAAAATAACCCTGAAAGGCCTTAACTATGAAAAACAAATGGACCCAATACTTCCTCATTTTACTTCGTGAATGGGGACTCTTTATCCTCTTTATCACATTTTTCCTTTTGACTCGCCTCTTCCTTTGGCTCCCTGTCCAGGTTGACGGCCACTCAATGGATCCTACTCTAGCCAATAATCAACGTGTTATCGTTTTGAAACACACATCTATTGAACGCTTCGATATTGTCGTTGCCAAGGAAGTCGAAGACGGTAAGACGAAACAAATCGTCAAACGTATCATCGGTATGCCAGGTGATACCATTACCTATCAAAATGATAAACTTACTGTCAACGGTAAAGAAGTCAAGGAAGAATACCTCAAAGAATTCCAAGCTGCCTTTGCCAAGGATAAGCTACAAAAAGAATATGCTTACAACGATGACAAGAGCAAGAGTAGCTACTTCCAACAACTAGCTAAGGATGCCAAGGCTTTTACAACCAATGCTGACGGCAACACGACCTTCTCTGTCACTGTTCCTGAAGGCAAATATTTCCTACTTGGAGACAACCGTATTGTTTCCAAAGATAGTCGAGTAGTTGGTTACTTTGACAAGAGTGCTCTTGTAGGGGAAGTTAAATTCCGCTTCTGGCCACTCTGGCCACTTAATAAAATTGGTACTGTTGAGGACAACTAAAAACACTAAATAAGATAAGGTTGGGGAAACCCAGCCTTATTATGTATCTAGGAAAAACACATGCAAGAATTTTATTTTTCAGGAACTATCGAACGCGTCATTTTCGAAAACGCTAGTAATTTTTTCCGTATTCTACTCTTAGAAATTGACGAAACAGACAGTGATTTTGAGGACTATGAAATCATTGTTACAGGAACCATGGGAGATGTCATGGAAGGTGAAGATTATACCTTCTGGGGTCAGCTAACCAATCATCCCAAATATGGTGAACAACTCCAAATGACGCGCTACGAACGGTCAAAACCTTCTGCCAGCGGTCTTATCAAGTATTTCGCCAGCGACAATTTTAAGGGGATTGGTAAGAAAACAGCTGAGCGTATTGTCGAGATTTATGGTGAAGACCCTATTGACAAGATTCTCGAGGATCCTAGCAAGTTAGAACAGATTCCTAACCTTTCAAAGGTAAACCGAGAAGCCTTCGTTGCAAAGTTAAAAATTAACTATGGAACCGAGCAAATCTTGTCCAAACTTTCCAGCTATGGACTCACACCAAAAGCTGCCTCACAAATTTTCAACCAATATAAGGAAGAATCGCTCAATCTTATCGAAGAACACCCTTATCTCTTGGTAGAGGAAGTTCAAGGAATCGGATTTAAAATAGCTGACCAACTAGCCGAACGCCTAGGGATTGCTAGTGATGCTCCTGAGCGTTTACGAGCTGCCTTGATTCATTGTCTGCTAGAAGCCAGTATGGAAGAAGGCGACACCTATATCGAAGCCAAAGCCTTGCTTGAACGAACTATCATCCTTTTGGAAAGTGCTCGTCAGATTGAACTTGACCCCGCCTTAGTCGCGAAGGAATTAACCAATCTCATCCAAGAGGATAAAGTGCAAAATATAGAAACTAAAATCTTTGATAATACCCTTTATTTTGCGGAACAGGGCATCTATACCCACCTAACTCGTATCATGAAAGACCAACCTGACATCAGTGCAGAGGACAAAATCCAAGCAAGTCTTGAAGAGGTGGAAGAGGAACTTGGTATTACTTATGATAAGGTTCAAAAAGATGCCATTATCAAAGCCCTACAAAGCAAGGTCTTCATCCTGACAGGTGGTCCCGGGACAGGTAAAACCACCGTTATTAACGGAATCATTAAAACTTATACCGACCTTCATGGTCTAGATCTCAAAAAGTCTGATTTGCCTATTATTTTAGCGGCACCAACAGGACGGGCTGCTCGTCGGATGAACGAACTCACCCAACTCCCTAGCGCCACTATCCATAGACATTTGGGCCTCAATAGCGAGGACGATTTCAAGACCTTGGAGGACTATCTCGATTGCGACTTGATTATCATCGATGAGTTTTCTATGGTTGATACTTGGTTGGCTAATCAACTTTTTGAAAGTATCTCTGATTCAACCCAAGTCATCATTGTGGGTGACCAAGACCAACTGCCTTCCGTAGGCCCTGGCCAGGTCTTGGCTGACCTTTTGCAGATTGATGACTTGCCTAAGGTTTCTCTGACCAAAATTTTCAGACAATCCGAGGACTCCACCATCGTTACCTTAGCTAGCCAGATGCGCCAAGGTCAACTACCTGCTGATTTCACAGAGAAAAAGGCTGACCGCTCTTACTTTGAGGCCAATGCCAACCATATTCCACAGATGGTTCCTAAAATTGTCTCTGCCGCTATAAAGAGCGGGATTGCTGCTCAGGATGTGCAGATTTTAGCCCCCATGTACCGAGGACAGGCTGGAATTAACAATCTCAATACCATTATGCAGGACCTACTTAATCCTCAAGAAAAGGCCAATCAGTTTGCCTTTAATGATATTTTCTTCCGTAAGAACGACAAAATTCTCCATCTGGTCAACGATACCGAACTCAATGTCTTCAATGGCGATATCGGAATCATTACTGATCTCATCCCTGATAAATATACTGAAAGCAAGCAGGACGAAATTTACATGTCCTTTGATGGCAATGAGGTTATCTATCCTCGTAACGAATGGAATAAGATTACTCTGGCCTATGCCATGTCAATCCACAAATCTCAAGGGAGTGAGTTCCCAGTCGTTATCCTTCCCATCACACGACAAAGTGGACGTATGCTACAACGCAACCTCATCTACACCGCTATCACACGCGCCAAGAGTAAACTAGTCATGTTAGGGGAAATCGCAGCCTTTGATTATGCCGTTCGCAACGAGGGAGCTAAACGAAATACTTATCTCATCCAACGTTTTGAACAAACTTATACACAAGCTGTTGATAAGTCTGTCGAAAAGATTGTTAAAAACGAGGCAACAGAGGCACCCGATCAAACAAAAACGAAAAACAACGATCCCTCAGAAACCCTTGAAAACAAAGACTTTTCGGAAAATATCAATCTATCCCAAGATCTTGTTAACACTTATTCACAACCTGTGGATAAGTCTGTTAACAAACCTGTGCAAACAGAAGAAAACTATCGCTTAACTGAAGAAAATTGGGCAACTATAGATCCAATGATTGGGCTCAGTGAAGACGATATTGCTGCCTTTTTTAACAATAACTAAAAAAGACTTGGAAAGCGACTCACTAAGAGCAACTCCAAGTCTTTTCATTTGCTAAAATACGAAACGAATCAGGGCCATAGATATTATACCGACGATTACTGCATAGAGCAGATTTTTGCTCTTAAAGGCTACAATTACCGTTGGCACAGTAGCCAGGATTTCCATCCACTTAAACTGTGGCAAGTGACCAATCTTCTCAGTCGTGAGACTAGAGAGAATCAGAGCAAAGAGGATAGAAACTGGTAAGTAGTGCAAAAATCGAACAACGATATCTGGTAGCCCCTTGTATTTCACTAAAACAAAGGGAAGCACACGAGGAACCCAGCTGACCAAAAAACCAAGTAGAATAGCAACGAGAATAAACTTATTGACGGCCATCACACATCACCCCCACACTACATCCAACCAAAGTAGCCACTAAAACAGCCAAAGATTCCGACAAGATGACACTAAAGCTCAGATAAGCCACAGCAATAGATAGTAAAATCAAGAGGAGCTTACGCACGCCTTCCCCTAACAAGGCATCAATCTGACTACTCAACAAACCAATAAACATGGCAATCAAAGCAAAATCCAAACCAAATAGCTCAGGATTAGGAATCATGGAACCAATCAAACAACCAATAACTGATGATACAATCCAAACCAAATAGCTGAAAATATTGTTACCATGCATCCAGTTAGCAGGAATATCTTTATGATGCACATATTCTCCCAACAAGACACCATAACTTTCATCCGTAATCAGACTACCAATTCCCAGCTGATTCCAGAGACTTGTTTTTGTAAAAATCGTCGTTGCATGTAAACTCATCAACATGTTACGCAAATTAACCAAGAAAACAGTCAAGGTTAACTCACCTAGACCAGCTCCTGCAACTACTAAGGCACACATGGCAAACTGGGCCGAGCCACCATAGACCAAGGCACACATGAGGCCAACCTCAAGGGCTGATAGACCCGAAGCAGCTGCTACAACACCAAAGGCTAGGCCAATAGCTACATAGCCTAAAGCTGTCGGTACCGCGGCTTTTACACCTAAACGAAAGTCAGACACACTCAATTCCTTTCTAAAGGAACCTCTTACCAAACTAGTAAGAGGCTCTTCTTATTCTTCAAATCCTGCAAAGGCTAGACTTGGTTTTGCATTCAAGTCCAACTCAGCAAAATGTTTTTGATCACATTCAATAGCGGCTGCTAGAGCAATCATACCAGCATTGTCACCACAGAGACGTAAAGGCGGAATAACCACATCTACATCTGTGATTTCTTCAGCCAAACGTTCACGTAATCCTTGATTAGCTGCCACACCACCTGCAACAACAAGTGTCTTGACAGGATAACGCTCCAAGGCTTTCTTAGTCTTAGCTAGGAGAATATCCAACACAGCAGCTTGGAAAGAAGCACAAAGGTCTTCTTTGACTAGAACTTCTCCCTTCTGTTCTGCATTGTGATGCAAATTGATGAAAGCTGACTTCAGGCCTGAAAATGAAAACTCCAAGTGGTCTTCCTTAATCATAGCGCGTGGAAAATCATAAACATCTTTCCCTTTATGAGCTAACTCATCAATTTCACGCCCAGCTGGGTAGGTCAAACCCATCACACGCCCGACCTTGTCATAGGCTTCACCAACTGCATCATCACGTGTCTCACCAACAATCTTGTAATTCCCCGGTTCTGACACATAAACCAACTCTGTGTGTCCCCCAGACACCAAAAGTGCTAAGAGGGGATATTCCAATTCTTTAACCTCACGCGCTGCCATAAGATGCCCAGCCATATGGTTAACTGGAATCAAAGGCAATCCGTGTGCCCAAGCGAAGGCCTTAGCCGCTGCCATCCCGACCAAGAGCGCCCCGACCAAACCAGGACCATAGGTTACCGCTACAGCATCTAGTTGTTCAGCAGTAATTCCCGCCTCAGAAAGGGCATCTTTAATGCAAAGAGTCACCACTTCCACATGATGACGACTAGCCACCTCAGGAACAACACCACCAAACCGTTTATGGCTTTCCACCTGACTGGCAATAATATTACTTAAAAGTTCTTTCTCATTTTTCAAAACGGCAACTGAAGTCTCATCACATGAACTCTCCACTGCCAAAATATATCTATCTGCCATTAGACTTCCTCTCGCCTCATGATAACTGCATCTTCTTGAGGCTCATGATAATAATTTTTCCGAATCCCTAGACTTTCAAAACCAAATTTTCTATAAAGTGTCTGAGCGACTTGATTTGAAGCCCTCACTTCTAGAAATATAGGCTCACTACGCTCTTCCAAATGCTTCATCAGCTGACTAGCATAACCACGCCCCTGATAAGCTTTTAAAACGGCGATATTGGTCACCTCGAGCTCACCCACCAAATTTTGAAGGGCTAAAAAACCAACAACTTCTTCCTGATCATAAACATAGAAATACTCCGTCGTATCCAAAGCCAAGTCTGCTACCACTTGTTCTATCGTCCACGGAGACTTGTCATAAACATCCGACAAAATCTGATAAATCAGTTGAGCTTGCTCCTGGCTACTCAATCTAGACGCGCTTGATGTAGTTGTCACGGTTAGTTTCCTCATGCGTCTTAAGCCAATTCTCCTCCGCCTCAACTCGCTTCAAGTAATGTGGAACAAAAGCATCCACATCAACAGAAGGCAAGGACAAGCCTAAACGACCAATTAACTGGGCAGACGGAAGACTTGACAAGATAGTTGCTTCTGGAAGGCTTTCTTTAATCTGATCCACAAAATTAGCCACTTCACCGACAAATGTCACCTTTTCAAAAGTTTTAGCTTGCTCCAGAACATCTACAAAAGCTGCATGGCAATCTGGGACGAGGGCCTGACCATTTTCATAAAAACCAACGTAAACATTATTACGACGGGCATCCATGATAGGAATCACAACACCGTCAACCGAAAGGTCTGTCAGTGCCTGTAGGCTTGAAACTCCCACCAAATCAATGTCGAGCGCATAGGCTAAAGTCTTAGCTGTTGCGACAGCCACACGAAGCCCTGTGTAAGAACCAGGGCCCTGTGCAACCACAATACGTTCTAAATCAGACGGTTGCCAGCCTGCCTGAGCAACTAAAAAATCAATGGTTGGCATTAGACTAATACTGTGGTTCTTTTTTACTGTGACAGTTGACTCTGCCACTAGTTTCTCATCTTCTAACAAGGCTACTGATAAAGCTGTGCTAGAAGTATCAAATGCTAATATTTTCATCTTTTTTCCTTGTTTCCTTTTATGCTTTTCTATTATAACACAAGTCACTGTTTCCCAGAAACGAACATTTTCCAACTTTTTCCGCCATTTTCTTTATCTAGCCCCTATCTTATGGTACAATAATAATAATTGTTAAACGAATCAAGGCTACTAGCTATTACTCATAAAGTGAATATCATAACGTCAAGTAAATCATAGAAAGATTAACTTGACCGGTTTTTTTATAGAATGGCAGAGCCTTTTGGAAAGAAAGGAAAACCATGATTTATAAAGTCTTTTACCAAGAAACTAAAGAGCGTAATCCACGCCGTGAACAGACAAAATCACTCTACCTAGATATCGATGCAGAAACTGAACTTGAGGGACGTATCCAAGCTCGTCAAATCATCGAAAAAAACACTGCCTATAACATCGAATTCATCGAGCTCCTTTCAGAAAAAGCCCTTGAATACGAAAAAGAAACAGGCGTTTTTGAAGTAACGGAGTTCTAAGACCATGGCATCAAAAATCAATCTAAAACCTGAAGAAGTTGGGGTTTATGCGATTGGTGGTTTGGGGGAAATCGGTAAAAATACCTATGGTATTGAATACCAAGATGAGATTATCATCGTCGATGCGGGTATTAAATTCCCCGAGGATGATCTTCTCGGAATCGACTATGTTATCCCGGACTATTCTCACATCGTTGAAAACGTTGATCGTGTAAAGGCACTAGTCATTACCCATGGTCACGAAGACCATATTGGTGGGATCCCCTTCCTTCTTAAACAGGCAAATATCCCAATTTATGCAGGACCACTTGCTCTTGCTCTTATCAAAGGAAAATTGGAAGAACACGGACTACTTCGTGATGCACAACTCTATGAAATTAATGCTAATACAGAGCTTACTTTCAAAAATATGAGCGTGACCTTCTTCCGCACTACTCACTCAATTCCAGAACCTCTCGGTATTGTCATCCATACACCTCAAGGTAAAATTGTTTGTACCGGTGACTTTAAGTTTGACTTCACCCCAGTAGGTGAGCCAGCAGACCTTCACCGTATGGCTGCACTTGGTGAAGAGGGCGTCCTTTGCCTCCTCTCAGACTCAACCAATGCTGAAGTACCAACTTTCACAAATTCCGAGAAGGTCGTTGGTCAATCCATCATGAAAATTATTGAAGGCATCCACGGACGTATTATCTTCGCCTCATTTGCCTCAAACATTTTCCGTCTGCAACAAGCTGCCGAAGCCGCTGTAAAAACTGGCCGTAAGATTGTTGTCTTCGGACGTTCTATGGAAAAAGCCATCGTCAATGGGGTTGAACTAGGCTACATCAAAGTTCCAAAAGGAACTATCATTGACCCTAGTGAGATGAAAAACTACCATGCCAGTGAGATTCTTATCATGTGTACTGGTTCTCAAGGAGAGCCTATGGCAGCCCTTGCACGTATCGCTAATGGGATGCACCGCCAAGTGACACTGCAACCTGGTGACACTGTTATCTTCTCATCTAGCCCTATCCCAGGAAACACAACTAGCGTTAACCGCTTGATTAATACTATTCAAGAAGCTGGTGTCGATGTTATCCACGGTAAAATCAACAATATCCATACCTCTGGACACGGTGGTCAACAAGAGCAAAAACTCATGCTTCGTTTGATCAAACCAAAATTCTTCATGCCTGTTCACGGTGAATACCGCATGCAGAAAGTTCACGCAGGCCTTGCTGTTGATTGTGGCGTTCCAAAAGATAATATCTTCATTATGGAAAATGGTGATGTCTTAGCCCTAACAAAAGACTCTGCTCGTCGTGCAGGTCACTTCAATGCCCAAGATATCTACGTTGATGGTAATGGTATTGGCGATATCGGAGCGGCCGTTCTTCGTGACCGTCGTGATCTCTCTGAAGATGGTGTCGTACTTGCCGTAGCAACTGTTGACTTCAAGTCTAAGATGATTCTAGCTGGTCCAGACATCCTCAGTCGTGGCTTCATCTATATGCGTGAATCTGGCGATCTTATCCGTGAGAGCCAACGCATTCTATTCAATGCTATTCGTATCGCTCTTAAGAATAAGGATGCTAGCATCCAATCCGTTAATGGTGCTATCGTCAATGCTTTACGCCCATTCTTATATGAAAAAACAGAACGTGAACCAATCATTATTCCAATGATTCTCACACCTGATAAATAAAAAAATGGTAGCTGGATGGCTACCATTTTTTAAGTTTAAATACAGTCTGGAGCACAACCCTTCCAGCAAGTAAAAAAAGCGTTTATAACGCTTTTTTCATTTTATGCACCTGGATAAATGTAAGATACTGAACCTGGTGTAGTTGAGTTTTGTGGGTCAAACCAACCACGATAGTTATTGATTTGTTGTTGACCTTGATAATTTGACTCCAAGATTTGAATTTGACCATCTTGATCAACTTGTGTTACATAACCAACGTGACCATAACCACCATCAGTCCAACATACAATTGATCCTGTCACAGGTGTTGAACCTACAGCATAACCTTGGCTAGCAGCGCTTCCTGCCCAATCGCCACCATTACCCCACCAGTTACTTACCCATGGAGCAACTTCCTTAACACCCCATGTACATTGACCAACTGGGTAACGATTCCAAGTAGCATCTGAATCAGTAGCTGTTACCTCTGAAGAAGAAGCTTCTGTCGTTTCCTCAACTGCTGTCGTAGCACCTGAAACTTCCAAGCTTCCACCAGGAACAATTGTTGACCAAATAGTCATGCCATTTTCAGCTGCCAATTGATAAGGATCTACCCCATACTGACTAGCAATCCCGAAGAATGAATCTCCATTTTGAACTGTATAAGTATCAGCATTAACTGTTTGTGCGACTGTAAGACCGAGCAATAATGCACTTGAGGCTGCTACCAAAGCAACTTTTTTTGTAGTTTTCATATTTCCCCCTGAATAAGATTAATATAAAATTAGTTTAACACTCACATATTTTAATGCGATTAAGGGTGAATAAAGAAATATGACAAAAGAAAACAGCTCAGTTAAAACTACGTAATTTGTCCAAGAACTTAATGAATTTAAAAGAAAAAGAAAACCAGGCATAACCTGATTTTCAAATTTAATTTCTTAATAAATATCCAAGTAGTTATCAATTTCCCATTGTGAAACAAAGGTAGCATAGCTTGCCCATTCCATACGTTTCGCATCAAGGAAGTTAGTATAGATATGATTACCCAAAGCTTGACGAACCACTTCATCTGTTTCCAATGCTTTAAGAGCGTTACGAAGTGTTGATGGCAAATCAATAATACCTGCTTCTTTACGTTCTTCAGGAGACATTGAGTAGATATTTGTTTCAACTGGATCTGGAGCATCAATCTTGTTGATAATACCATCAAGACCAGCTTCCAAAAGAACAGCAAGTGCCAAGTATGGGTTTGCCATTGGGTCTACTGAACGCAATTCCAAACGTGTACCCATACCACGAGACGCAGGAACGCGGATCAATGGTGAACGGTTGCTACCTGCCCATGCAATATATACAGGAGCTTCGTATCCAGGAACCAAACGTTTGTAAGAGTTCACTGTTGGGTTAATAATTGCAGTATAGTTGTATGCATGTTTCATCAAACCACCAAGGAAGTAGTAAGCATCTTGAGACAATTGCATACCACGTGGATCCTCTGGATCAAAGAATGCATTTCCTTCTTCAGTGAAGAGAGACATGTTACAGTGCATACCGCTACCAGCAATACCATATTTAGGTTTCGCCATAAATGTCGCATAAAGACCATGTTTACGAGCGATTGTCTTAACAACCAATTTGAAAATTTGGATATTATCACAAGCCTTCAAAACATCTGTATACTTGAAGTCGATTTCATGTTGACCAACCGCCACTTCGTGGTGAGATGCTTCAACATCGAATCCCATTTCTGTCAAGACATTAACGATTTCACGACGTGTATTGTCTGCAAGGTCAGTTGGTGCAAGGTCAAAATAACCACCTTTATCGTTAACTTCAAGCGTAGGATTACCTTGTTCATCTAATTTGAAAAGGAAGAATTCTGGTTCTGGTCCAAGGTTAAATGATTTATAACCAACTTCTTCCATATGACGCAAAGCCTTTTTCAAGTTACCACGAGGGTCACCAGCAAATGGTTCACCTGCAGAGGTATAGATATCACAAATAAGACCAGCTACTGCACCATTTTCATCACCCCAAGGAAAAACTGTCCACGTATCAAGATCTGGGTAAAGATACATATCAGATTCGTTGATACGAACAAATCCCTCAATTGATGAACCATCAAACATAGCTTTATTTGAAAGTACCTTATCCAACTGTTCATCTGTCGCAGGAATTTCAACGTTCTTCATAACACCAAGAATATCAGAGAACATTAAACGCAAGAAAGTAACATTCTTCTCTTTGACTTCGCGACGAATATCAGCTGCTGTGATTGCCATAATAGGGGTCTCCTTTATAAAAACCAAAAATAAAAGTTCAAAGCGTAATTAGATACGCAAGTTACCAAATTGTTGTGACGGGGTCGTAAAACGGCCTTGCTGAAGGAGTTCATCATGCAAGATACGTCGAACGTCCGCATCTGTTAAAGCCGCTTGTTTTTGTTGGGCACGAACTTCACGCTCTTCGTACTCATGCTTAATCGCTGCAATATTGTAACCATCATCCAAAAAATCTTTGATTTCCAATAAACGATCCATATCATTTAATGAGTACATACGACGATTTCCAGCTGTACGTTCAGGTTGAATTAAACCTTGATCTTCATAGTAACGAATTTGACGAGCAGTTAAATCCGTCAATTTCATAACTGTTCCAATCGGAAAAACAGCTAGAGAACGCCTTAATTCTTTCTCTCTTGCCATGATCATCCTCCTTTCCTAACAATTATATTCTGAATATTTCTACATGTCAACAGTTTATGTTACTTTTTCTTACACAATGAGTAATTCCCGAACATTATATTGTATATTCGCTCTAATTTAAGGATTTTATCAAAAAAACATAAAAAATAGAGTTCAATAGAACCCTATCATTCTTATTTTAAGTGTTTAAGTAACCAACCATAATCATAATTAACAAGGATTGCTATAAAGACTCCACAGAAAGTTTCAAAGACTCGAGCAATAACATAAGTGAAGGTATTATCAGGTGGAATAGACAAGGTAATAATCAAAAGTGCAGCCACCCCTCCAATAACACCAGATGCATTATTAAAGGACACATTAATGATAATCGTCAGCATTGTCAAAATTGGAACCAATAGCAAGGTCACCCAAACTGAATGATTAAACCACATATTCACAAAGTAAAATAATAGCGACAAAAGCCCTCCAACCGTATTCGCAAAAATACGTGATTTACCAAACTGAATACTTCTGTCAAAGTTTTCTCGAAGACTAAAGACTGCTGTCAAACAACCAATCTGAAGCCCTTCCCAGCCTAAAGCAGAAAAAAGACCTAAAACTAGAAAGACAGCAATCCCCGTCTTAAGTGTACGCATACCAAATTTAAATTTTTTCGGTTCAAATTTCAATCCCATTTTACTATTTTAACATGATTATGAAACTTTTGGCTACTTCTACAGTATTATGCCGTAAAGTTCAAACTAATAATCGCAATTTTTTGAGAGAAATTTACTTCCCAATAATAGTTTTAGCCTCTATCAAACAAATACTCAATGAGATAACACAAAAAAGAGTTGGTTTCCCAACTCTTTTCATTCTAATAGACTTATTTATCAGTAAGTGCAGCCAATCCTGGAAGTTCTTTACCTTCAAGAAGTTCCATAGAAGCACCACCACCAGTAGAGATCCATGAGAATTTATCTGCACGTCCAAGGTTGATTGCTGCGGCAGCTGAGTCACCACCACCGATGATTGATTTAACGCCTGGTTGTTTCACGATAGCGTCCATCACACCGATTGTACCAGCTTGGAAGTCAGGGTTTTCAAATACACCCATAGGACCATTCCATACAACTGTTTTCGCACCAGTCAAGGCTTTATCGAATTCAGCAATTGATTTAGGACCGATATCCAAACCAAGGAAACCTGGGTCTACTGCTTCACCTTCAGTGTCTTTCACTTCAGTGTAGTCAGCAAATGCATTAGCTTCTTTTGAGTCAACTGGCAAGATCAATTTACCGTTTGATTTTTCAAGAAGAGCTTTAGCAACATCAAGTTTATCTTCTTCTACAAGTGAGTTACCGATTTCGATACCTTGTGCTTTGTAGAATGTGTAAGTCATACCACCACCGATAAGAACTTTATCAGCTTTTGCAAGAAGGTTTTCGATAACACCAATCTTATCAGATACTTTAGAACCACCAAGGATAGCTACGAATGGACGTTCTGGAGTTTCAACTGCTTCTTTGATGTAAGCAATTTCGTTTTCAAGAAGGAAACCAGCAACAGCTTTATCAACGTTTGCTGAGATACCAACGTTAGATGCGTGTGCACGGTGAGCTGTACCGAATGCATCGTTTACGAAGATACCATCTCCAAGTGATGCCCAGTATTTACCAAGTTCAGGATCATTTTTAGATTCTTTCTTGCCATCAACATCTTCAAAACGAGTGTTTTCAACCAAGAGAACTTGTCCATCTTCAAGAGCGTTAACAGCTGCTTCCAATTCAGCACCACGTGTAACACCTGGGATAAATTTAACGTCTTGACCCAATTTAGCAGCCAAGTCAGCAGCTACAGGAGCAAGTGATTTGCCTTCTTTATCAGCTTCTTCTTTTACACGTCCAAGGTGAGAGAAGAGGATTGCACGTCCACCTTGTTCAAGGATGTACTTGATAGTTGGAAGGGCAGCAGTGATACGGTTATCGTTAGTAATCACGCCATCTTTTACAGGTACGTTGAAGTCAACACGAACGAGAACTTTTTTCCCTTTCAAGTCAACATCTTTAACAGTCAATTTAGCCATTTGATCAGACTCCTTAATTTTTTAATACGTTTTCATTATATCACAAAATGCATAAAAGAGATAGCAAAATCAGAAGGATTTCTAGCTTATTGCTAGTATGAGGCATTTAGCATATAATCTAAATAGAAAGGTCGAATATCCATGAAAAAACAGCTAAATAAAATTCAGAAAAAAGCTAATCAGGATTTACATATAATCCTCATACTTACACTTATTCCTCTTTTCTTCTTTCTTACCTTTAAACAAACTCTCGTTTCCTATATTAACCAAACCTCAGTCTCATTATGGACACGTTTAATCCTATTAGCCAGTTTGCAATTTGCCATTGCAGTTTTTGAAACGCCCTTTAACTTGCTTCAAAAGAGCCTTATTTTCTGTCTTGAATTGTCAAATTAAGTGCATACTTTCCCCATAGAATACTTCATAAGGTGTTTTCCAGTTAAGACATTTTCGTGGCCTATTATTAAGTTTGTTCTCCCATAGCTGAATAGTCTGATCATCAACCAATGTTAGATCACTACCCTTTGGAAAATATTCTCTAAGTAATCCATTCGTGTTCTCATTGGTTCCTCGTTGCCATGGAGCATGAGGGTCAGGAAAATAGACTTCAATGTTCAATTGATCACTCAATTTCTGATGATACGTGAATTCTTTCCCTCTATCAGGAGTTACTGTATACTTCGTCAAGGGTTCTAACATTTTTACCATAGCTTCTATTACCAACTTGCTTTTCTTAACAGCTACCTTTTTGATTTTTAGAAAACGAGAATAACGGTCTGTTAGAGTAACTAAACAAGCTTTTCCAGTTTTACCTGCAACAGTATCGGCTTCCCAATCTCCTATTCTAGTTCGATTATTAGCTTCTTCTGGTCTTTCGTGAATTGTATGAGAAATGGATATTTTCCCTCTATTTTCAACATGACCTTTAGTATGACGTGTTTTCCCACGATGACGAAGTTTACGAATGACACCACGAGCACCATGAGATAGTGAGTTATCATCAAAATGACCTCTGTAAATGGCTCTATAGATTGTTTGATAACTAATAACAGTTTTTCCATACTCTATTCGCAACCGACCTTCTATTTCTTCAGGAGACCATTGGTAATCGAGAAATAGATGTTTGACGGTATTGCTTAAATTGTGATCTATTTCAAGCATACGTTTTCGTCCACAGTGTGATTTAGCCATATGGTAAGATTCCTGTGCATGACTTGGAGAATAGCTTCCTTCTTTTAGATGCCGCTTCCACTCACGACTAATACTAGATGGATGACGATGAAGTAACTTAGCAATTTGAGAAAAATTTAGGCCTTGCGTACGGTAAATGAGAATACTTTCACGCTCGTCTATGGTAAAATGATGGTAGCTCATAAGATTTCCTTTCGTAACTAGTTCGTTCAATTCTATTTTACTAGAAAATCTTATGAGTTTTTATTGTGCACTTATATTGTATATTCAAGGTACAAAAAAAGAAGAGCCTAAGCTCTTCTTAATATACTATTGAATTATTTAGCAATTTTTGCGAAGTATTCAAGAGTACGTACAAGTTGTGAAGTGTATGACATTTCATTGTCGTACCATGACACAGTTTTAACCAATTGATGTCCATCAACAGTTTGAACTTTAGTTTGAGTTGCGTCAAACAATGAACCGAATGACATACCAACAACGTCAGAAGATACGATTGGATCTTCAGTGTAACCGTAAGATTCGTTAGCAGCTGCTTTCATTGCTACGTTAACTTCATCAACAGTTACTTCTTTGTTAAGGACTGAAACCAACTCAGTTACAGAACCTGTTGGAACTGGAACACGTTGAGCAGCACCGTCAAGTTTACCGTTCAATTCAGGGATAACCAAACCGATAGCTTTAGCAGCACCAGTTGAGTTAGGAACGATGTTAGCAGCACCAGCACGAGCACGACGCAAATCACCTTTACGGTGTGGTCCATCAAGGATCATTTGGTCTCCAGTGTAACCGTGGATAGTAGTCATCAAACCTTGTTTAACACCAAAGTTATCTTGCAATGCTTTAGCCATTGGTGCCAAACAGTTAGTTGTACATGAAGCACCTGAAATAACTGTTTCAGTACCATCAAGTGTATCGTGGTTAGTGTTGAATACAATTGTTTTAACATCGCTTCCACCAGGAGCAGTGATAACAACTTTCTTAGCACCACCATTAGCGTGCAAGTGTTTTTCAGCAGCTGCTTTAGTTGCAAAGAAACCAGTTGCTTCAAGAACGATTTCTACACCGTCACTAGCCCAGTCAATTTGTTCTGGATCACGTTCAGCAGAAACCTTAACGAATTTACCGTTAACTTCAAATCCACCTTCTTTTACTTCAACAGTTCCGTTGAAACGACCTTGAGTTGTGTCATATTTCAACAAATGTGCAAGCATTGTAGGATCTGTAAGGTCATTGATGCGTGTAACTTCAACACCTTCTACGTTTTGGATACGACGGAAAGCAAGACGACCAATACGACCGAAACCGTTAATACCAACTTTAACTACCATTAGTGATTTCCTCCTTATGAAAATCAAATAAATATAATTTTGAGAGCAAGCTCTCCCTATTGTGAAAAGATTAACTTGAGCGCTTTCAATCTAACCTTTCAACAGTCATATTATATAATTTTTTTCAAAAAATTGCAAATAGAAAAGGCACTTACTTTCATAAGTACCTTAACTTTTATATGTGCTAATTAAGCTTCACCAGAGTTTTTCTTGATGATTTCTTCTTGAACTGATTTAGGAACATCTTCATAGTGGTCAAATACCATCATGAATGTACCACGTCCTTGAGTTGCAGAACGAAGTGTTGTTGCATAACCGAACATTTCAGCAAGTGGAACGTAAGCACGAACGATTTGGCTGTTACCGTGTGCTTCCATACCATCAACACGTCCACGACGAGCTGTAACGTGACCCATAACATCACCAAGGTTTTCTTCAGGAACAGTGATTGTTACAAGCATCATTGGTTCAAGAATAGTTGGTTGTGCAGTCTTAGCAGCTTCTTTAAGCGCAAGAGATGCAGCGATCTTGAAGGCAGTTTCAGATGAATCGACATCGTGGTATGAACCATCGTAAAGTTTAGCTTTGATGTCAACCATTGGGTATCCAGCAAGGACACCGTTAGCCATAGATTCTTCCAATCCTTTTTCTACTGCAGGGATGAATTCACGTGGAACCACACCACCGACGATAGCATTTTCGAATTCGAAACCTTTACCTTCTTCATTTGGAGTAAATTCAATCCAAACATCACCAAACTGACCTTTACCACCAGATTGACGTTTGAAGAATCCACGTGCTTGTGTTCCAGCACGGAATGTTTCACGGTAAGATACTTGTGGAGCACCAACGTTTGCTTCAACTTTGTGTTCACGTTTCAAACGGTCAACAAGGACATCAAGGTGAAGTTCACCCATACCAGAGATAACTGTTTCACCAGTTTCAGGGTTAGTTTCAACACGGAATGTTGGATCTTCTTCGGCAAGTTTTTGAAGACCGATACCCATCTTATCTTGGTCAGCTTTAGTCTTAGGCTCAACCATCAATTGGATAACTGGTTCTGGAACTTCGATTGACTCAAGAATAACTTTAGCTTTTTCATCAGTCAATGAGTCACCAGTTGTAGTATCTTTCAAACCGATAGCAGCAGCGATATCACCAGCGTATACTTGTTCAATTTCTTGACGGCTGTTAGCGTGCATTTGAAGGATACGTCCGATACGTTCACGTTTACCTTTAGATGTGTTCATTACATATGAACCTGATTGAAGGATACCTGAGTAAACACGGATAAATGTCAAACGACCTACAAATGGGTCAGTCATGATCTTGAAGGCAAGAGCTGCAAATGGCTCATCATCAGATGCTGGACGAGTTTCTTCTTCGTCTGTATCTGGGTTGATACCTTTGATTGCAGGGATATCAAGTGGACTTGGAAGATAATCGATAACCGCATCAAGCATCAATTGAACACCTTTGTTCTTGAAGGCAGAACCACAAAGAACTGGGAAGAATTCAACGTTGATTGTTGCACGACGGATAGCTGCTTTCAATTCCTCGTTAGTGATTTCTTCACCTTCAAGGTATTTCATCATCAAATCTTCGTCAGTTTCAGCAACTGCTTCGATCAATTTTTCACGGTATTCGTTTGCTTGATCAACGTAATCAGCTGGAATATCTTCTTCAAGAATATCTGTACCAAGGTCATTAGTATAGATTTCAGCTTTCATTTTAATCAAGTCAATGATACCACGGAAATCATCTTCAGCACCGATTGGCAATTGGATTGGGTGTGCGTTTGCTTGAAGACGATCGTGAAGTGTGCTTACTGAGTAAAGGAAGTCTGCACCGATTTTATCCATTTTGTTGGCAAATACGATACGTGGAACACCATACTCAGTTGCTTGACGCCAAACTGTTTCAGTTTGAGGTTCTACACCTGATTGTGAGTCAAGAACGGTTACGGCACCATCCAATACACGAAGTGAACGTTGTACTTCGATTGTGAAGTCCACGTGTCCTGGTGTATCGATGATGTTAACGCGGTGACCATCCCATTGTGCTGTTGTAGCGGCAGATGTGATTGTGATACCACGTTCTTGTTCTTGCTCCATCCAGTCCATTTGTGATGCACCTTCGTGAGTTTCACCGATTTTGTGGATTTTACCAGTGTAGTAAAGGATACGCTCTGTTGTAGTTGTTTTACCGGCATCGACGTGGGCCATGATACCGATATTACGAGTTTTTGCAAGTGAAAATTCGCGTGCCATTAGGTTCATTCTCCTATAAATATTTTAGTTTACTTATTTATTATAACATTATTGTCAAAAAACGGATAGGCAGGACCTACCCGTTTTTTCACTAATATTTAACTGGTTTTCAAATGATATGAATAATATTATTTGAATTCAGAGTCAGCCTATTACAAATCCATAATCTTAGCTTATGAATATATGACTGTAATTCAGCTTGAAACTTATGATTACCAGCGGAAGTGTGCAAAGGCACGGTTTGCTTCAGCCATTTTGTGAGTATCTTCACGTTTCTTAACTGATGCACCAGTGTTGTTTGCAGCATCCATGATTTCTTTTGCAAGACGATCTTTCATAGTGTGTTCACCACGCGCACGTGATGCGTTAACCAACCAACGAAGACCAAGAGTTGTACGACGTTCTGGACGAACTTCAACTGGGACTTGGTAGTTTGAACCACCGACACGACGTGCACGTACTTCAAGTACAGGCATGATGTTGTCCATAGCTGTTTCAAATACTTCAAGAGCATCGTTTCCAGTTGCTTCTTTAATTTGCTCGAAAGCATCGTATACGATTGTTGCAGCAGTACCACGTTTACCGTCAAGCATTACACGGTTGATAAGACGTGTAACGATTTTTGAATTGTACAATGGATCTGCCAATACTTCGCGTTTAGGCGCTCTATTTTTACGACTCATTTTATCTTATCTCCCTTCTTATCCTTTAGGACGTTTAGCACCGTATTTAGAACGGCTTTGTTTACGATCAGCTACACCTGCAGTATCAAGTGCACCACGGACGATGTGGTAACGTACCCCTGGAAGGTCTTTTACACGTCCACCACGGATAAGAACAACGCTGTGTTCTTGGAGGTTGTGTCCGATACCTGGGATGTAAGCAGTAACTTCGATAAGGTTGCTCAAACGTACACGAGCGAATTTACGAAGGGCTGAGTTAGGTTTCTTAGGTGTCATTGTTCCAACACGTGTTGCAACACCACGTTTTTGTGGTGAAGATACGTTAGTTTGAACTTTTTTGTGGCTGTTGTAACCAACGTTCAAAGCTGGTGATTTAGATTTTACAACTTTTGATTGACGTGGTTTACGAACCAATTGGTTAATTGTAGGCATCTACATTCTCCTGTGTTTTTTATTTTTGGTTGATATGGCACTTGGTGACAGCCCATATCTGTGTGTACTTTTGCAACTTATGTCAGCACGTCTCTGTACACTTTTGAGAGACCAAAAGTAAAAAGTACCGTCTAATATAGTATCATTTTTTGATGATTATTGTCAAGACTTTCTTGTTAAAAAGAAAAATTCCTAATCGTTAAATTAGGAATACTATCGTAGATTAATTATTTATCAAAAATATTACCGACTTCAACTTCTACCTTCTGTGCTTTTACATCGATGTCAGAAACAGTAAGTAATGATTTATATTCATGGATATCACGATCGCCTTTAGCATTCTCTGCGAATACAGCTACACCTACTAACTCACTATCAAATTCTGAAAGCAAGCTAATCATACCTGTAATGGTACCGCCACCTTTAAGAAAATCATCAACAATAAGGACGCGGCTATTTGGTTTCAAACTACGTTTTGAAAGGAACATCTTTTCAATACGATCACTTGAACCACTAACGTAGTTTACCGATACGGTTGAACCTTCTGTAATTTTCAAGTCACGACGAACGATAACAAATGGAATGTTCAAGACATCTGCTACTGCATTTGCTAAAGGAACTCCTTTGGTTGCAACTGTCATAACGGCATCAATTTTTTGTCCTTTAAAGGCACTGGCAATGATACGACCAACATTTTTCAAAATAGACGGTGTACTCAATAAATCAGATAGGTAGAGATAACCACCTGGTAAGATACGATCACTCTCGGAAAGACGCTTACAAAGATCTTCAACCAGACTTCTTGCATCTTCATCAGAAATAGTTGGTGTAAACATAACGCCACCAGATGCACCCGTTACTGTTTCGATTTCTCCTATTTGACTTTCCTCAAAAGCTTTTTTAATGATAGCAACATCTTCTGAGATTGAAGACTTTGCAACTTCATAACGCTCTGCAAAGGTGTTGAGGCTTGTCAATTGATAAGGATTATTAATCAGATAGTTTGAAATCACTACCATGCGCTCACTTCGTTTTAATTTCATATGTTACCTATATTTTCTGTACTTTTTAACTATTATACCATAATACAGCAAAAAACGAACATTTTCATATAAAATGCTCGCTTAATTTCGATTTTAATCAAATTTTGGCTTGTAGAAGGAACGATTATCCATAGCAAAGAGACGATTTGTCATTTCTCCTGGACCTACTAGGTTAAGGGCTGTCGTCATCATCATCATACTGGCATCAAGATTATCAATCATATGAATAATTTCTGCTTCCATAATACGGGGGCGCACTGGACTACCATACTCTAGTTGTCCATGATGGCTGAGAATAACATGACGCAAAACAACGACATCCTCACGCGTATCGTCAATATTGAGATCCATGAGCACCTTAGTGATTTCTTCATCAATCAAAGCAATATGACCAATCAAGTTTCCACGAACCGTATACTCAGTATTTTCAGGACCAGTAAGTTCAATAACCTTAGCTAAATCATGAAGCATAATTCCGGCAAAGAGTAGACTCTTATTGAGCTCTGGATAAATATCTCCAATGCTGTCCGCTAGGCGAACCATAGTAGCTGTATGATAGGCTAGTCCACTTTCAAAGGCATGATGATTTGTTTTAGCAGCTGGAAAAGTGAAAAACTCCTTATTATACTTTCGATAAAGGGCACGAACAACACGCTGCCAAGTTGCTTCCTCAATCTTGAAAATCATTTGCTCTAGGTATTCGCGTACTTCGGAAGGATTTACTGGTGGTTTCTCTTTGAAATCAGCTGGATCATTTGGCTCACCAAATGTAGGCAAGCGTAAGGTAATTTGGTTTACCTGAGGAGTATTATTATAAACTTCTCGACGTCCCTCCATATGCACTACTTTACCTGTGGTAAATTCTTCGACATTATAAGGCTGAGCATCCCATAGGTTTCCTGAAATCTCTCCAGTATCATCCTGGAATGTAAAGGCAATGTAATCCTTTCCTGCTCTTGTCTTACGTACCTCTGCACGCTTAATCAGATAAAAACCTTCAAAATACTCGTCTTTTTTCATTTGATTAATCTTCATGCTTATCCTCGTTTTCTAATCGTGGTAAATCCAACAAACTTTGTGTCGCACTGTCTTGATAGGTTTCAATTGTATCAAGAGCTCTAACAATTGCCCTACTCCTTGTGTTGAGAAGACTATCGACTGTTTTACTCGCTGTATTCAATTGTTTCTGAGCTTTAGCTAACATATCTCCAAACCTGCCAAATTCTAGTTTGACGTTACCTAAAATCTTACTAATATCATCCGCATTCTTTTGAATATTCAAAGTTCTAAAACCTACAGACAATGAATTCAAGAGTGCTGATAAGGTTGACGGCCCTGCGATAACAATATTCTCCTCACGACGAAGGGCGTCAAAGAAGGCTGGTTGGCGTACTACCTCAGCATAAAGCCCTTCCGTCGGCAAAAATAATATGCCAAAATTTGTAGTTTCAGGTGGGTTAAGATACTTCTTGTTAATATCCTTTGCAAATCGCTTAATACTAGTCAAAAGTGACTTACGGTGATTCTCAATCTCCTCTTTATTACCAGACTCATAAGCATCTTCCAGACGATAGTAATCTTCCAAAGGAAACTTAGAATCAATGGGAAGGTAGATATATTCATCTTTATGGTTTCCTGGCATTTTGATTGCATATTCAACTCGTTCACTTGAACCTGATACCGTAGGAAATTCTCGCTCGTACTGATTAACAGTCAATATGTCTTCAATAATTTGTCCTAATTGAAGCTCACCCAGAATACCTCGTGTTTTTGTATTTGAAAGGACCTTGTTAAGACTTCCAACATCCTTGGCTACATTTTTCATTTCCCCCAAGCCCTGATTAACAGACTCTAATTGTCTTGAAACCGTCTCAAAAGAGGCTTGTAAACGTGTTTGTAAGGTTTGCTCAAGTTTCTCTTCAACTGTCTGACGCATTTGTTCCAAACGTTTCTCATTGGAATCCTGCATATCTTTAACAGCTTTGGTTAAGCTTTGGTTTATTTGCTCAAGACGTTGGTCAGAACGGTCTCGATTATCAGACAAATTTTGATGTAAAACCTCTCGGATATCTGTCAACTGTTGATATAGTTCCATCTGCAATTGGTTCAATTGCTTTGTCGTTTCCAGTTGGTTTGTCTTAGCAAAACTTTCCAATTGAAACGAAACTTGATCTGAAAGATTATCTGCATTTTCTTCCAAACTCTTATTAATCTGTTCTTTTAACTCCATATTCTTCAAGAAAAGAACAATAAGAATCCCCAAGCTTAATAAAGTTAAAAGTGTAAGTAGATAGATCATACTAACTCCTATCTTTAGTCTGGATGACAATCACATATCCATTTGGCACAATCACTTGAATTGGACCATCAACGAATTCATTGCTAGAATAGATTTTCTTCTGGAAATAATTCATACTAGTTAATTCGTATTTTGCTCCCAAAATCGTCAGTTCTCCATCACCCTCATGTAAAAAAGAAACATATGTCATTCCAGGTTCTGGTAAAACTTTATGACTTCCTTCTGGATAATAAGTAATCTTATTTTGCTTATCTCGCAAACAGATACGCCTCATAAAAGGAGCTAATTCAGGATCGCTGACCAAAAATATATTTGATAACATATGATCAATTCTGCCACCAAAAGCACCGAAAATAGTTACTTCCGCCTCAGGATATAACTGAAATGTAATTTTTAGGGCTAACTCTGTATCCGTGTCATCCTTTTCAGCCGGAGCAATCATACAATCTTTGGTAGCTGATTGGATCATCTCTAACTCTGACCGAGATACTGAATCAAAGTCTCCAACAGCCAAATCAATAGGTAAACCTAACTCCAACAAACGTAAGCACGCACGATCCACCCCAACAAAATAATCAAAATCGGTAGTGAACCACTCTAGCTCACCACCGACAAATAAAGCTATTTTAGGCATCGATAGCATCACGAAGCGTTTGAACTTGCGCTGTCAAATCAGGATTTTTGAAGAGGTAAGAGCCCGCGACAAAAACATTAGCCCCCGCCTTGGCACATGCTGCAATAGTGTTATTATCTACACCACCATCAACTTCAATATCGAATGAATAGCCACCTTTTTCGCGAAGCTCCACAACGCGCTCTACTTTAGACATCATTTCTGGAATGAACGCCTGACCACCAAAACCTGGATTTACAGTCATGATAAGTACTTGATCCACTAAATCAAGTACAGGAATAAGTGCCTCAACTGGGGTTCCAGGATTAATCACAACACCTGCTTTCATACCAGCAACTTTGATTTTCTGGAGGGCACCATGGATATGCCTAGTGGCTTCAACATGAATGGTCATGATATCTGCACCAGCTTGTGCATAGGCATCCACATAACGCTCAGGATCAACAACCATAAGGTGACAATCAAAAACTAACTTGCTATGTTTACGCATACTAGCAACCACATCTGCTCCCCAACTGATATTAGGAACAAATTGACCATCCATAATATCAATGTGAACATATTCCGCACCTGATGCATCAATACGAGCTAGTTCTGAAGCAAAATTAGCATAATCAGCAGCTAGGATAGAAGGAGCAATTTTATATGACATGAGAGACCTACTTTCTTTTTACAGTTTTTTTATATGTTTCACGACGATTTTCAATTTCACTTAGAAATTGAAGGTAATTATCATAACGGACTTGCCAGATTTGGCCATTTTCAACCTCTTCCTTAACAGCGCAAGAAGGCTCATGGGTATGAGTACAAGAACGGAATTTACAACCATGACTAGCTTGACGAATTTCCGGAAAAGCTTCACTCAAGTCCTCTGCATTATCCACTTCATAATCTAGCGAAGAGAATCCTGGTGTGTCAGCAATCTTCCCACCATGAACGTCATAAAGACTTACAGCCCTTGTAGTATGACGTCCACGACCTAAACTGTCTGAAATCTCACCTGTTTCTAAATGTAACTGTGGGGCAATACGGTTCAACAAGGTTGATTTTCCAACACCCGTCTGTCCCATAAAGACTGTTATTTTATCAGTCAAGAGCGGCAATAGTTCTTCCAAACTGAAGATAAAATCAAAACCAATTCTTTGATATTGTTTTTGAATGGCTTTCATTTCTGAATCATCTTCAACCAAGTCCATCTTAGAAATATAGATTACAGGCTTTATATTTTTATGCTCTAGTAGAACCAAAAAACGGTCCAAAAGATTACAGTTAAAATCCGGTTCCTTAACAGACATAATAACCACAGCCTGATCTATATTGACAATGGGTGGACGCACTAAACTATTGATTCGTTGACCAATTTTAAGGATATAACCTTCTGAATTTTCCTCTGCTGAAAATTCAACAAAATCTCCAACATAAGGTGTTTGTCCTTTTTTTCTAAAATTTCCTCGTGCACGCGTCTGGTATATAACACCATCATGCTCTACATAATAGAAACCTGCCAGTGCTTTGATAATTCTTCCTTGCAAGTGAACTCCTCATTCGTTTAATAGCCCTATTATATCACAAATTAGAAAGCTTTTCTGGAACAAAAAAACGGATTTTCCATTTCCCATGGGCCTCCTTGCATTTTCAATAGATTGCAGTATAATAGGCATATCATCTGCGGAGGTGGTGGAATGGCAGACACGCATGCTTCAGGCGCATGTGCTTTTTCAAGCGTGAGGGTTCAAATCCCTTTCTCCGCATAACTAATAATCCCACTGAGATTCAGTGGGATTTTTGAATTATAGGCCTGCTTCTCTCAAAGCATCTGATAAATGTGCAAAATCAGAAATAGATAAAGCCTCTCCACGAATAGAAGGTTTTATATCTGCAATTTCCAATGCCTTCTCAAGTTTGGATTTTACTTCTTCAGATTTACCAAAATGATTTGTTAAATTATTCCACAATGTCTTACGACGATGGACAAAGCTAGCCTTAGCCACTCGGAAAAGGAAATCCTCATCTTTAACTTCAACCAACGGTTGTTCACGACGCGTCATCTTCAAAATGGCTGAGTCAACATTAGGTGCTGGTACAAAGACTGTACGAGGGACAATGAACGCCACTTTAGCGGTCATATAATACTGAACGGCAATTGATAGAGAACCATAGGCCTTGCTATTAGGCTCTGCAGAAATGCGGTCAGCGACTTCTTTTTGCATCATAACAACAAATTCTGCAAAAGGAATCTTACTCTCAATCAAATGCATCAAGATTGGCGTCGTAATATAATATGGCAAATTGGCTACAACCTTAATTGGTAGTTCTGGATTTTTAAATTCTTTTACCCGTGTCTGCAAATCTGCCTTGAGAACATCTTCATTAATCACGTTAACATTATCATGATCATGTAATGTATCCTCTAAAATCGGAACCAATCGATCATCAATTTCAAATGCCATAACTTCCGCAGCATTTTCAGCCAAGAATTCTGTTAATGCTCCGATACCAGGTCCAATTTCGATTACATTGACATTTTTATCAATCTCTGCCGTATCAACAATTTTTTGTAAAATATTTGTATCTGTTAAGAAGTTCTGTCCGAAAGACTTCTTAAAGGTAAAGCCATGGCGTTCAAGGACAGCCTTGGTCACGCTATAATCTGCAATTCTCATTTATTCTCTTTTCTTGTTAATTTCACGATTTTTATATTTGGACACAAAACAAGTCCAAATCCTTAACTATCCCAACCTCTATAATAAGCTACTTAGTAGCGATTTGATTTTAAGATTACTGGTAGTCTAGTAATTTGACATAGCCTCTTCCAGCTCCTCTAAAGTAATTCCAAACAATTCCAAACGTTTTAGAAGCTGCTTGCCATTGCAGTAACCAATACGAAGTGCCTCACCCAAATATTCTCGACGCTTTCGGCTATCTGCTCCCATTAGTAGTCC